>CAJMQZ010000202.1 GCA_905215595.1 uncultured bacterium | reverse complement strand
ACGCCCTGCCGGACAACTGCTGGTTCGTGAACTATCTGCGCTGCCACGATGACATTGGCTGGGGTCTGGACGAGGCGGTGGAAAATCGGCTCGGCATCGACCCGCAGAAGCACAAGGAATATCTGTACCACTTCTACGAGGGCAATTTCCCCGGAAGCTGGGCAAAAGGCGAACTGTACAACTACGACCCTGCCACCGGCGACGCCCGCAGCTGCGGCACCACCGCCAGCCTGTGCGGTATCGAACAGGCACTGGAAAAGGACGACAAAACCGCACTGGACTACGCCGTAAAGCGTGACCTGCTGCTGCACACTGCCATGGCGTTTTTGCAGGGCTTCCCCATGCTGAACTGCGGCGATGAAATTGCGCAGCGCAATGGTTGGGATTACAAAAAAGACCCCGACCGTGTGGAGGACAGCCGCAATCTGCACCGCACAAAATTCAACTGGGAGGACGCAAAGCAGCGCACCCGGAAGGGCACGCTGCAAAACCAGCTGTGGCAGGGCATGGAGCAGCTGCGCCAAATGCGGGCAGACCCCTGCTTTGCCCCGGATGCGTGGGTGACCACATGGGACAGCCACAACCCCGGCGTGCTGGCACTGGTGCGCAAGCGTGGCGGGGAGACACTGGTGGGGCTGTTCAACTTTACCGAGTACCCGGCAGGGGCAAGTCTGGACGCTCTGGGCGGCAGGTACAAGACTGCTGACGGAAAGACCGTCTGGCTGGCGGATGTGGAGCTGGAACCGTATCAGGCGCTGCTGGTAAAAAACAAATAAGTAAAACGAGTCCATCTGGCTCTCTCTTTTTCGTTCAGACCCTGCGGGGCTGAACATCTTGGCTTTCAGCCGTTACATAACCAACTAGCATGACCTTCCAGAAAAAGCGAAGGCAGGGCCGGTCTGTTTTGTGACGGCTTTTTTGTTGCCGTTTTGTCCATTGCACCTTGAAAACCGCATGACCGTCGGATGCCCGGGTATTCTTCCAAGTGGTTCTGCCTATGTCCAGACCCATTCTGGTGTACACCATCATCAGCTCCTTCATGGTGCCGTGGACGGACTTTGTGATGGCCAAGATGATCCTGAACTCCGGCCTTTCCGCCGACTGGACGGTGGCCATCGGCCTGTACAATATGCTGCAGAAAATACTGCTCAACAACTACTTTGCACTCTTCTGTGCAGGCGGCGTGCTGGTGTCCATCCCCATCTCCATCCTGTTCGTCATCATGCAGAAGTTCTACGTCGAGGGCATCACCTCTGGCGCAGACAAGGGCTAACGCGCTATCTTCTTTCTCCTTCATCATAAAAAGCCGCACCCCACGGCAGCGGGGTGTGGCTTTTATACGCTCCGGTACCGCACAAGACAGTGAGAACATAAAACGAAAATTTTTTTTCAAAAAGGGTTGACATTCTGTCCGGCCTATGGTATTATACTTGAGCAGTCAGCGAGAGCCGCTGAAAAGCAAAAAGTAAATATCGCGGGGTGGAGCAGTCTGGTAGCTCGTCGGGCTCATAACCC
>CAJMQZ010000201.1 GCA_905215595.1 uncultured bacterium | reverse complement strand
AATCGCCGATGGTGCGGGGGCAGGCAAAGCGCAGCGGCTCACCCTCAAAGCTGGGAATGGGGTTGCCGTTGTGCTTGTAGGTGCTGATGAAGTGGCCCTCGCCTGCAACGGGCTGGGGGTAATCAAAGAAATAGCGCTGCACGCTGTCACCGTTGCCGTCGGCAGATTTGAGGATGCTCATCTGGTAGCTGCCGTCGGCGTACACCACAGCGGAGATTCGGGGGGTGTAGTTGGGGCAGTCCGGCTCAAAGGTGCGGGTGCGCAGGGCGTCGGCAAAGCTCTTGCCCTGACTCATCAGGTCGTAGATGGTATCGGTCTGGTCGCCGTTGGTCACGATGTGAGTCTTGCCAAGGGTCAGCACCGGGTTATAAATGATCAGGCTGGGGTCCTCCAGCTTTGCGGGGTCGGCTGCAACGGTGCAGATGCCGCCGCGCTCGGGCACAGGGTCAAACACGCGGTTGCGGCTGTTCTCGCTGCGTCCCATGATAAAGTAGCCGATAAACATCTGCCGTCCGTCCGGTGCCATTGCCACAGCAATACCGCGGCCGGGGTACTCGTTGGAGGCCAGATACTCGTTCAGGTTGATCTTTTCCATTGTTGTTCTCCCTTGCATTTTTGTTTTCAAAGAGCAACTCTCGGCTCCCCCTTTGGGGGAGCTGGCGCGTCAGCGCCTGAGAGGGCGAACCTCTTTGCGGAGGCAACTTCCCCGCCCTCTCCGTCACGGCTTACGCCGTGCCACCTCTCCCAAAGGGAGAGGCAAGAACAACGCTCTGCAAGCTTTCAGCAGATCTCTCCGCTGCACACCATAGCCACAGCCTTGGGCAGCAGCTTCCATTCCGCCTGCTCCATCACCCGCTTCTGCAGCACCTCGGGGGTGTCGCCAGGCAGGATGTCCACGGCCTTCTGCAGCAGGATAGGCCCGCCGTCGCACTCCTCGTTGACAAAGTGGACAGTAGCGCCGGTCACCTTGCAGCCACGAGCCAGTGCGGCCTCGTGGGGGCGCAGGCCGTACATTCCCGGCCCGCAGAAGGAAGGGATCAGCGCCGGGTGCACGTTCAGGATGCGGCGCGGATAGGCCGCGATAACGCTGGGGCCCAGCACGGACAGAAAGCCCGCCAGCACCACCAGATCGATCTTGTGCGCCCGCAGCGTTTCCAGCAGCGCAGCGTCAAATTCCTCGCTGGCGGCGTAGTCCTTGCGGCGCACCACGCAGCCCTCTACGCCCGCCTTTGCGGCGCGTTCCAGCGCGTAGACGCCGGGCTTGGAGGCCACTACCAGCGTAATTTTACCATTGGGGTTCTCGCCCCGGGCCTCGCTGTCCAGCAGCGCCTGCAGATTGGTGCCGCCGCCGGACACTAACACGGCAATGTTCAGCACAGCTCCACGCCCTCACCTTCTGCGATGACGCCCAGACGGTAAGCCTCCGGCTCGCCGTTGGCGTGCAGGATCTCCAGTGCCTTATCAGCCTGCTCGGCGGGCACGGTGAGCACCATGCCCACGCCCATGTTGAAGGTGTTG
>CAJMQZ010000200.1 GCA_905215595.1 uncultured bacterium | reverse complement strand
AACCAGTGCGCCGTGGCATGGCTGTGCGCTTTGCTGGTGCGTCTGGCGGCTGTGGCGCTGTTCTGAAAGATTCGTTTGGTTTTGAGGTCCTGAAAAGCCTGCGGGCTTTTCAGGACCTCTTTTTCTCTTGACAACTCCCCTCATCTGCACTATAATACTTCAAAAATGAATCATTCAAAAATGAAAACAGAGAGAGGAAGGCTCGGCGTGAACCCGAACGTAGAATTTGCGATCAAGACCTCGCAGGCGTACAATGCCGTCTGCAAACCGCTGTGTCAGGAGCTTGGCCTGTCGCAGACGGCGCTGGACATCCTGCTGTTCCTCGCCAACAACCCGGACTATAAAACGGCCCGGGACATCGTGGAGGTGCGGCATATCAAGGCGAACCTCGTCTCCATGAATGTGGATAAGCTGGTGCAGGAAGGGTATCTGGAACGGTACGCTGTGGTCGGCGACCGCCGCAAAACGAAGCTTCTCTGCACCGGCAAGGCAGACCCGATCATCCGCAAGGGGCGTGTGGTGCAGAATGCCTTTTTCAAGCGCCTGCTGGATCATGTGGAGCCGGCCGATCAGAAGGTCTTTTTCCGGACTATGGAGCTGATCGGGAAAAATCTGGACGAAATTATAAAGGAGAACGCATAAAATGAACGTGTTGTTTACGGTTCTTGTCACCTTTTTTGCCGGCATGGGGGCCGGCCTTGGCACCGGCTTTGCCGGTATGAGTGCGGCTGCAGTTATCAGCCCCATGCTCATCACTTTCCTGCACATGGACCCCTATATGGCGGTGGGCATTGCCCTGTCGTCGGATGTGCTGGCCAGCGCCGTTTCGGCCTATACCTACCACAAAAACAAGAACCTGGATATCAAAAACGGCCTGATCATGATGGTCAGCGTGCTGGTGTTCACGGTGGTGGGCAGCTGGGTGGCCAGCAGAGTGCCCTCGGCCACCATGGGCGGCTTCTCGGTGTTCATGACCTTCCTGCTGGGCGTCAAGTTCATTGTGCGCCCGGTCATGACGACCAAGGAAGCTATGCAGGGTGTCAGCGCCAAAAAGCGTGCCATCCAGTCCATCGTGTGCGGTGTGCTCATCGGCTTCATCTGCGGCTTCATCGGCGCAGGCGGCGGCATGATGATGCTGCTCATCCTTACCAGCGTGCTGGGCTACGAGCTGAAGACCGCCGTGGGCACCAGCGTGTTCATTATGGCCTTCACCGCTCTGACCGGTGCTGTCTCCCACTTCATGATCGGCGGTGCGCCCAATTGGTTCGTCTGGGCGCTGTGCGTGGCGTTTACCCTGCTGTGGGCGCGCATTGCCGCTGTGTTTGCCAATAAGGCAGACCCCAAGGCCCTGAACCGTGCCACCGGTGTTGTGCTGGTGGTGCTGGGCGTGGTCATTATGGGCTTCAACCTTCTGAGCTGATATCCCCTGCCCTTCAAATGAAAAAAAAGCCCGTGCAGCCGGAAACTGCACGGGCTTTCTCTGTATCAGAACTTACTTTTCTTCAATGGTGGAGTGCTCGATCACCCAGTCGGCAGCCTTGCGGATGCCCTCGTTGCGGC
>CAJMQZ010000199.1 GCA_905215595.1 uncultured bacterium | reverse complement strand
GTGGGCAAATCTGCACAAAAACCGGAACGGATTTTTGTTATAATAATAAGCGCTGGGCGCAGAAAAAGCAAGGCTTTGGCAGGATGGGTGAAATATCTTCATCCAAACGAAAAGAAACGAATCAAACTGTATCGGTTTGTGCGAAATGCTGTTGAAGAAATCCACGATGTCTGGTATCATGGAAACAGGCGGGGCCGGAATGAGCGGACGCCCGTGCAAACTGATTTTTTGCATCAGAGAGAGAGAGGGGTAAATCGTATGTACAACGATATGATGGATACCATCGGCCTCGTGGAAAAGGCCGACCCGGAGCTGGCTGCGGCCATGGACCGTGAGCTGACCCGCCAGCGGGAAAATATCGAGCTCATCGCCAGCGAGAACATCGTCTCGCCCGCCGTCATGGCCGCCATGGGCAGCATCCTCACCAACAAGTACGCCGAGGGCCTGCCCGGCAAGCGCTACTACGGCGGCTGTGCCTATGTGGATGAGGTGGAGAACATCGCCATCCAGCGCGCCTGCAAGCTGTTCGGCGCAAAGTACGCCAACGTCCAGCCCCACTCCGGCGCACAGGCCAATCTGGCCGTCTACTTCGCCCTGCTCGATCTGGGCGATACCGTCATGGGCATGGACCTGTCTCAGGGCGGTCATCTGACCCACGGCTCTCCGGTGAATATGTCCGGCAAGAACTATCACTTCGTCTCCTACGGCGTCGGCGAAGATGGCCGCATCGACTATGCTGAGCTGGAAAAGCAGGTCAAAAAGGTCCGTCCTAAGATGATCGTGGCAGGCGCTTCGGCCTACCCCCGTGCCATCGACTTCGAAAAGCTGGCTGAGATCGCCCACGGCTACGGGGCTTTCCTGATGGTGGATATGGCCCACATCGCGGGCCTCGTGGCTGGCGGGATGCACCAGAGCCCGGTGCCTTACGCCGACGTCGTGACCACCACCACCCACAAGACCCTGCGCGGCCCCCGCGGCGGCCTCATCCTGACCAACAATGCCGTACTGGCCAAGCGCATCAACTCCGCTGTCTTCCCCGGCACTCAGGGCGGCCCGCTGGAGCACGTCATCGCGGCCAAGGCCGTCTGCTTTGGCGAGGCACTCAAGCCCGAGTTCAAGGACTACGCCCGCAGGATCGTGGAAAACGCACAGGCCATGGCCGCTGAACTGCAGGCCCGCGGCGTCAAGCTGGTGTCCGGCGGCACCGACAACCACCTGATGCTCCTCGACCTGCGGGACGAGGAATGCACCGGCAAGGAGCTGGAAGCCCGCCTCGACAGCGTCCACATCACCGCCAACAAGAACACCGTCCCCGGCGAGACCCGCAGCCCCTTCGTGACTTCCGGCGTCCGTCTGGGTACTCCGGCTGTCACCACCCGTGGTATGGGCGAAGCCGAGATGAAGGTCATTGCGGACTGCATCGCCGACTGCATCTGGCACTACGACGAGAAGAAGGACGACATCTCCGCCCGTGTGCTGGCCCTGACCAAGGCGTTCCCCCTGTACCAGTAAAGCCCCCTGCCCCCGGCGGGAGACTGAAAAAAATACTGCACCTGCAGCCCCGGGCTGCC
>CAJMQZ010000198.1 GCA_905215595.1 uncultured bacterium | reverse complement strand
CAACAAGCTGACCGATGAACAGTACGCAGAACTGACCGAGATGCTGACCGAAAAGACCAGCGCATAACCGGGCCGGAAAAGGACGTGATACATATGGCAATCAAACAGTACAGCCTGAAAACGGACGGTGCAAAGCAGCTCTCTCCCGCGTTCCGCGTGCGGGAGTTCCGCTGCCGTGATGGCACCGACACTATCCTCATTGACGAGGGCCTTGTGGTGGTGCTGCAGTGCATCCGGGAGCACTTCGGCAAGCCGGTGACCATCACCAGCGGCTACCGCACCGCCAGCCACAACGCAAAGGTGGGTGGCTCTAAATCCAGCCAGCACCTGCTGGGCCGGGCCGCAGACATTCAGGTGCAGGACACCGACCCGCTGGCCGTTGCCGCCTACGCTGAAAGCCTGATGCCCGGCTGGGGCGGCGTGGGCCGCTACCCGGTCAAGGCAGGCCGGGCAAAGGGCTGGGTGCACGTGGACACCCGCCCGAACAAGAGCCGGTGGACGCTGTGAGGTGAATAACATGAGCAAGACTATTTTTATCAGCCAGCCCATGGGTGGCTTGTCCGATGAACAGGTACTTCAGGAACGCGCCGCCGCGATCAGCAAGGCAAAGGCTCTGTTGGGTGAAGATGTGGCTCCGCTGGAAACCTTCTTTGATGATTTCGGCCCGGCAGCAAAGCCGCTGGACTATCTGGCCCGGAGCATCGAGTTCCTTGCAAAGGCCGATGTGGCAATCTTTGCTCCGGGCTGGCAGAATGCGCGCGGCTGCCGCATTGAGCACCAGTGCGCCGAGGACTACGGCATCCCCGTGATGGAGGTGTGAGACCAGTGGAAAGCATCATCTCAGCCATCCTTGCCGGTGCGGTGACCCTGATCGGTGTATTGATCGCCAACAGCCGCAGTCAGGCTGTGACCGACACCAAGCTGGAAGAGCTGACCCGCGAGGTGCGGGAGCACAACAATTTTGCCCGCCGCGTCCCTATTTTGGAAGAGCAGATGAAGGTGGCCAACCACCGCATCGCTGATTTAGAAGCAAACGAACACGAAAGAGAAAGGACCTAACTATGAACGAACACACCTACAACGCACCCACCATCTCCGCAGGCACCATTGCCCGCACCGCCTGCCTGCTGCTGGCCCTGACCAATCAGGTGCTGTCTGCACTGGGCAAGCCCGTGCTGCCCATCGAGAGCCAGACCGTGGAGCAGCTGGTCACCGCTGGCATCACCACCGTTGCCGCGCTGGTCGCGTGGTGGAAGAACAACAGCTTCACCCCCGCAGCCCTTCAGGCAGACCAGACCTACGACAAGCTGAAGGCACAGGGAAAGTATACACAGCGATACAGAGCACGAAAATAATCTGATGCTGTGTGCCATTTTGCGCCACTTTTTGCGCCACTGATTTAGGGAAGTTGTGGTAAAATAAGGGTAATTAAGGCGCTTTTTTCTAAAAACCGAAGGACGGCTACAAAAAGAAAAATCCCCAAAAAGCTAGGCACAAAGCCGCTTTTTGGGGATTTTGTTTTGGAGCTACTGACCTGATTCGAACAGGCGACCTGCTCATTACGAGTGAGCTG
>CAJMQZ010000197.1 GCA_905215595.1 uncultured bacterium | reverse complement strand
CAGCAGCACCAGTGCAATGTTTCCGGCTTCTGCCTGCAATTTTTCCATGCATTCCTGCCCGTTTTCTGCTTCCAGAATATGGTAGCTATCTCCTAAGATCTCTGCCAGTATCATGCGGTTCATTGCAGAGTCGTCCACAAGCAGGATCTGGGATTTTTCCTGCAAAAGCGTTTCCCGTGTGGTCAGGCTATGCCCCGGAACCTCCACCATGACGGCATTTTTGCGGCACTTTGCCTGATACATCAGCCAATCTGCACGACGAACGATGTTTTTCATAGGGTCGGCGAGGGACTGTATCGTTCCGCCAATGCTCAGCGAGATGCGGAAATGCGAACAGCCGGGTACGGATGCCATCTGCACGGCAGTGCGGATCTGTTCCAGTTTGGTTTGCAGGAAGTCTCCCGGAATGCCGGGCAGGACCAATAGAAACTCATCCCCGCCGTAGCGGATGAGCAGGTCCGACTCCCGGATGCAGGACTGAATGGCGTTTGCTGCCGTTTTCAGTGCCATGTCCCCGGCGTAATGCCCATAGGTGTCGTTACAGATCTTGAAATTGTCCACATCCAGCAGTGCGACACCCGCCGGGCCGATGGTCTTGCGGACGACCTCTTCGTAATAGCGGCGGTTGTAAGCACCTGTCAGAGAATCCCGATAGAGTTCTTCTTTGAATGCCCGCTCCCGTGCAGCACGCTGCTTGGTGGTTTCGTCCATCCGTGTTTTCTGATTTTCGGTCAATTGTTTCAGCGTTTGCTCCGCTGCGGCAAGAGCGGCTTCCTGTTGATGAAGTTTTTCCAACAGCTGCTGCTCACGCGCTTTGTAATATTCCTCGATCTCGGAAAGTGTATTCACGTTCTAATCTTCTCCTGCATCATTTACATCGTTTGTGTGCTTCCTCTGCGGAAACGCGCTTGTCCATGCCGGCTTCCCTGCTCTTCTGCATATCCTCAAGGAAGGCATTGGCGGTCATGGCAAGGGTGGGAATGATCCTGCTCAGCGGGTCAACAATGTTCTTGGTGATGGCCATACCAAGGCCGGTGCCCTGCACCTTGTTGGTGCCGGAGCGTTCCTCGCGGGTAAAGGGGTCAAAAAGGGTCTTCTGGTAGGCCTCGCTCATGCCAATGCCGTCATCCTGCACCACAAAGCGGTATCGGGCGTAGTGCTCGTTTCGGGGCAGCTCGTCCACCTCAAACCGGATATGCCCGCCGGTGGGCGTATACTTGACTGCGTTGGAGAGGATGTTCATCAGCACCCGATTCAGACGGTTGGGGTCTGCCAGCACGTTTTCGTGCTGCAGATGGGTGTTTACCGTAAAGGTCTGGCGGCGCTGGCCTGCCTGCTGGCGGATGATGCGGTCAAGCCGCTCCTTTGCCTCCGCAAAGGAAGAACCGTGCAAATAGGACATCCGGGAGTCGTCCACAGTCAGCGAGCTGGAAACATAGACCGTAAGGGTGCATACATCCGGTAGGCCGCCCGCCGTAAACATATTCTGTAGGCAGGTAGTGGGGTGTTATCGCCGCTGTACGGCACGATCTCAACATTCACTTCCGGGTAAACGCTGTGAACCTGCTCGATAAAGGCTCCTACCTCCATATACGGTGCCATAAAGGTAACGGCTTCGTGCGCATCGTCTTCTTTAGCCGTTTCGGTCTTACCGCCGCCGTGGCTGTCAGCACACCGGCGGCCTGTCCGCATGGGCTTTGCGCCGAGCTTCCATAAAATAACATTATTATTG
>CAJMQZ010000196.1 GCA_905215595.1 uncultured bacterium | reverse complement strand
ATCTTACCACAGCGGTGGGCCGTTGTCAACACTTTTCTTGAAAAAAGTTATTCGTGGCAAACCACGGTTTTCTCCACCTCGCTTTTTGTGCGTTATACCGTTTTGGCGCAGGCTGTGGTATAATGAAAAAAATTTATATTCTCTTAAAGGAGCACGCATCCATGCCACAGAACATTGCACCGCCGGGCCTGATCTCCCTTCTTGCCGCCGCACTGGCACAGCAGCCCACAAAGCCGCTGGTGCTGGCGCTGGATGGCCGCTGCGGCAGCGGCAAGACCACCCTTGCAAATACGCTGGCCCGGCAGTTCCCGGCCAGCATCACCCTGCACACCGATGATTTTTACCTGCCGCCTGCACAGCGCATCCGCGGCTGGGAGAAAACGCCCTGCGCCAATATGGACCTTGACCGCCTGCGGGACGAAGCCCTGCGCCCAGCCTACGAGGGCCAGCCGGTGCAGTACCGTGCCTATTCCTGCCGCGAGGGTGCGTACCTGCCCGCGCGGGAGCTGGCCGCGCAGCCGCTGGTGATTTTGGAGGGCAGCTACAGCCACCACCCGCTGCTGACCGGCTGCGAAACGCTGCGGGTGTTCCTGACCTGCGCAAAAGAAGAGCAGACCCGCCGCCTGCAGGCGCGGGAGGGGGAGCGATATGCAAACTTTGCCGCCCGGTGGGTGCCGCTGGAGGAGGGCTATTTTGCCCAGTACCACATTGCGGAGACGGCAGATTTTGTGGCAGACACCACCCAAAGCGGGACGATTTGAAATGGCTTCCGCTTCGCTCTAGCCATTATCAGCGGAAGAATTATTTTTATTTGTAGTTCCGAAACGCCTGCGGGCGTTTCGGAACTACTTTTTCACGGGGGGGCTCCCTTTTTGCGCACCTTGCCCAAAAAGGCGGGAAATATTTTTCTCTTCCTGCGTGAATGGGGGTTATTTTGCATCAAATCGCACTTGCGGGGGGGGGGTAGCATCTGTTAAACTTATAATAGCGAAGAAAGCAACGCCACGCTACAACAAAGAGCGGAGGTAGATTTATGAAAAAGCTGGCAAGACTGACCGCTCTTTTGCTCACCGGTGCGCTACTGCTGGTGCTGACCGCCTGCGGGGCTGTGACCGAGACCGAGCAGCAGGCAAAGCAGCGGCTGCTCGGCGAGATCAACAGCTACCGCGCAAGCATCCAACTTGCGCCGCTTGATGAAGTAAAACAGCTCTCTGATGCCGAGCAGGTTTGGGCAGAGCAGTTCCGCGCCGCCGGTAAGACCGCTCTGCCAGAAAGCGAAACAGGTGAAGTCTTTGATCGTTGGTATAGCATGACCAATGGTTGGAGATCATATGATGATTTCGGCTGGGGTTTGGATAGAAGAGAGGATGGGAAATTCGACATTCTGTCTGCCAAGGTTCCAGCCAACACCCCGGAGGGCAAGGCAGAGCTGTTGAAAGAATTGAGAGACTCTGGTACCTTTGATTATGATGGTTGCAAGCACGTCGGCATTGCCGTTGTGACAATTGACAGACAGATGTACTGGACCTGCACCGTGTTCTACAACTGATCTCCCCCTCCCCGCATAGAACAGCACTCCTTGAACTGAACAAAGCCGGACAGCTTGCGGGCTGTCCGGCTTTTGCTTTGGCCTGATCTACAGGCTGTTACTTATTCTTGTACATATCCTGATAGTAGTTCTGGTAGTCGCCGCTGGTGACGTGGTCCATCCACTCCTGATGGTTCAGGTACCAGTCAATGGTCAGCACGATGCCCT
>CAJMQZ010000195.1 GCA_905215595.1 uncultured bacterium | reverse complement strand
AATAGTACCTCCTAATTATTTTACCCATAATCGGATAAATCACGGTATCTTTATTGTAGACCAAAACCGGCAAACTTTCAAGTGTCTGCTAAAAAATTAACAACATAATTTTATCTTTTTTGGCTTTTGTACGATTTTATGCACTCTGCCACAAAGCTTTTGTTCAATTGCACCAAGGGTGTGCAGCCGCTTTTGTCAGTTATTTCCAGCTTTTTCCTTTCCAGCACAGGCAAGCCCCATGCCACCGATGCAGCACAGCGCAAGGCCGGAAAGCAGCCCTGGCAGCACCGCCGCCATGCCGCCGCCAAAGCCTGCTGCCAACAGCAGGAGCACCTGGGGCAGCTCCCAGCACAGGCACAGGCAAAAGGCTGCAAGCGCCGCTGCGTGCAGGGTGCGGCCGTTTTCCGGCCGGGGCAGATACAATGTGCGCGCCAGCGCCGCCAGAAACAGCAGCGCCGCCATCTCCTGCCAGACCGCTGCCGTAGGCTGTACCCTGTGCCAGCTGGAACTGTTCTCCATAAAGCGCATCAGCACGTTCCAGTAGAACAGCGCACTGCCCGCTATGGCCAGCGGCAGACCGACGGCGGGCGTTTTCCAGCCGTCCCGACGCAGCCAGCTGCGGCCGAGGCTGCTCAGCCACACGGCACAGGCCACCTCCAGCAGAATGCGCACAAAGGTGCTTACCGTACCGGCGGCCAGCACAAACTGTGCTGCACCGGCAGCCAGCATACACACTGCCCCAGCAAAGGCCAGTACGCCAGCCGCCGGGCGGCGGCTGCGCAGCGGCTCCGGGGGCAGAGGGCGGCTGCGCCCGACCAGCACTGCGGCCAGCACCACAGCGCCCAAGGCAAGATACCGCCACCACACCGCACCTGCGGTACACAGACCGGTGGCAGCGTCGGTGGCAAAGGCAAGGTCTGCGCTGCGGCCAAGGCCAAGCAGTACGCAGAGCAGAACAACAACGAACTCTAACGGTTTCATTAACGCTCCTCGATGGGCTTATATTTCTGGCGCACGCCCAGATACTTGTAAGCCGGGCGGATGATCCGGTTGGCAAAGATCACCTCTTCCACCCGGTGTGCGCACCAGCCCGGCACACGGGCGATGGCGAACAGCGGGGTGTACAGATCCTCCGAGATGCCCAGCATATTGTAGATCAGGCCGCTGAACAGGTCCACGTTGGCGCACACCGGCTTTGAGCTGCCCTTTTCCTCAGCAAAGATGCCGGGTGCCAGCCGCTCGATGCTGCACAGCATGTTGTACTCTTCCTCAAAGCCCTTTTCGTAGGCCAGATGCTTTGCGCGCTGCTTCAGGATGACTTCACGGGGATCGCTGATGGTGTAAACCGCATGACCCATGCCGTAGATCAGGCCGGAGCCGTCGCCCACCTGCTTGCGCAGGATGCGGCGCAGATACTCGCGCACCTCATCGTCATCGTCCGGGTTCTCGACGTGCTTGAGGATATCCTGCAGCTGGCGGTTGACCATCAGGTTCGCACCGCCGTGCTTGGGGCCTTTCAGGGCACCGATGGCCGCAGAGATGGCCGAGTAGGTGTCCGTACCGGAGGAGGACAGCACGCGGGTGGTAAAGGTGGAGCAGTTGCCGCCGCCGTGGTCTGCGTGGACCAGCAGGCACATATCCAGCAGCTTTGCCTCCTCGTGGGTGAACTTCTGATCCGGGCGGTAGGTGCTGAGGATGTGTTCTGCCGTGCTCTGACCGGGCTTGGGCAGGTGGAAGAACATGCTCTGCTTGTCGTAGTAGCGGCGCTTCATCTGGTAAGCGTTCACCATCATGGTGGGCATGCTGG
>CAJMQZ010000194.1 GCA_905215595.1 uncultured bacterium | reverse complement strand
GGCGGCACCGCCGCAGGAGCGTTTTCCCCTGCGGCGGCTTTGCCGTTTTTATAAGGAGTTTATATTATGGCAGAACAACTCTGGAAGGGTCGGTTTTCCAAGGCGGTGGACAGCCGCGTCAACGACTTCAACTCCTCCATCCGCTTCGACCAGCGGATGATCGCGCAGGATATGCGCGGCAGCGGCGTCCATGCCGCCATGCTGGCGCGGCAGGGTATCATCTCGGAGCAGGACTGTGCGGATATCCTCAGCGGTCTGGCTTCCATCGCGGACGACCTGTCCAGCGGTGCGCTGATCATCGACCCCGCCGCCGAGGACGTGCACACCTTTGTGGAGCAGACCCTGACCGCCCGCATCGGGGATGCGGGCAAGCGGCTGCACACCGGCCGCAGCCGCAACGATCAGGTGGCGCTGGATATCCGCCTGACCCTGCGGGACTACAGCCACACCCTGCAGGCCTACATCGTGGAGCTGGTGCGGGTGCTGTGCAAAAAGGCAGCGGAGAACACCGCCTCCGTCATGCCCGGCTACACCCATTTGCAGCGCGCCCAGCCCATCACCTTCGGCCACGCGCTGATGGCCTACGCTTCCATGCTGCTGCGCGACCTTGACCGCTTTGCGGACGCCACCGCCCGCATGGACAGCCAGTGCCCGCTGGGCTCTGGCGCACTGGCAGGCACCACCTACCCGCTGGACCGGGATTTCACCGCCGAAAAGCTGGGCTTTGCTGCTCCCTGCGCCAACAGTCTGGACGGCGTGTCCGACCGTGATTTCTGCATCGAGCTGGCAAGCGCCATCTCCATCTGCATGATGCACCTGTCCCGCCTTTCGGAGGAGATCATCCTGTGGTGCAGCTGGGAGTTCAAGTTCATTGAGCTGGACGATGCCTTTACCACCGGCTCTTCCATCATGCCGCAGAAGAAGAACCCCGATGTTACCGAGCTGATCCGCGGCAAGACCGGCCGCGTCTACGGCGACCTGAACACCCTGCTGGTGATGATGAAGGGCATTCCCCTCGCCTACAACAAGGACATGCAGGAAGATAAGGAAGCCATCTTCGACGCAGTGGATACGCTGGAGCTGTGCCTGAAGACGGTCACTCCCATGCTGGATACCATGAAGACCATTCCGGCCAACATGCGCCGCGCCGCCGCCAAGGGCTTTATCAACGCCACCGACTGCGCCGACTACCTCACCAAGAAGGGGATGCCCTTCCGCGATGCCTACAAGCTGACCGGCTGCATGGTGTCCGACTGCATCGCAAAGGACAAGACCCTTGAAGAGCTGACCCTCGACGAGTTCAAGGGCTACAGCGCTCTGTTCGAGAACGATATCTACGATGCCATTGATCTGGTCAAGTGCTGCGAGGGCCGCACCAGCTACGGCGGCCCCAGCGAAGCCAGCGTGAAGAACCAGATCGCACTGGCGGCTGCACAGCTGACCGCCTGGGAGGAAAAGAACGCATGAGTGTAAAAGTATTCATTGACGGCTCCTCCGGCACCACCGGCCTGCGCATCGCCGACCGGCTGGCTGCACGCCCGGAGATCGAGCTGCTGTCCATCTCGGCCGAGGGCCGTAAGGACGTGAACGAGCGGGCAAAGGTCATCAATTCGGTGGACCTTGCCTTCCTCTGCCTGCCGGATGCAGCTTCCAGAGAGGTCATGCCCCTGCTGCGCCCGGACGTGAAGGTGCTGGACACCTCCACCGCCTTCCGCACCGATGCCGCCTGGGACTACGGCTTCCCGGAGCTGAAGGGCCAGAAAGAGAAGATCAAGAATTCCGATCGTGTGGCGGTGCCCGGCTGCTATGCCAGCGGCTTTATCAGCATCGCCCGCCCGCTGGTGGAGCTGGG
>CAJMQZ010000193.1 GCA_905215595.1 uncultured bacterium | reverse complement strand
CGTTCACACTGCGAATCAAAAAGTAAAACCGCCACCTCTGCCAAGGTGACGGTTTCGGAAAAAGAAATCTAAACCATTGAAGAGGCCGAACCGCTTGTCACAGTGCCTTTTCTATCGTTATTATAGCGCATTGCCGGGCGGCTGTCAAGAAACCCGGCAGTGCGTTTTTTGCTCAGGAGGCGCGCGTCTTCCGGCCAAGTGCCGCCGCGCCGGTCAGCGCCACGAGGAAGCCCAGCACGGCAAGGCCCGCACCGGCCTGCCCGAAGGTGTCGCCCACCGCGCCCACGAAAGGGCTGGCGGGTATCATGAGCAGGCTGTAGACCATGCTGTCCACGCTGATGAGGGTGGCACGCTGGTCGCTGGGGATGACATCGTTGAGCTTCTGGTCCTCGTGCAGGAGGTAGGCGTCGATGACGCCCTGCACCAGCATACAGCCGAAGATGCAGCCCAGCACCGGGGCGGCACCCACCAGCGCGCAGCCCCCGCCGCAGAGCAGGGCGCAGACGGCGTAAAACCGCCGTAGGCTTTCCGGATGGAGCCGCCGGGCCGCTTCAACGCCCAGCATGGAGGCAAGCCCGCTCAGCAGCATCGGCACGAACAGCAGCGCTGTGGGCCAGCCCAGCTCGACGAGCCGCTGCTGGACGAACATCTTGGTCAGGTAGCTGGGGATGCAGAGGACAGCGGCGGAGACGATGAGCTTTGCCGCCAGCGGGGTGGCGCGAAGAGCGGTGATGCTGTCCCGCACCAGCCGCGCGAGCTGGCCGGGCAGGTCGCGGAAGGTCTGCTTTTCGCGGCGAGCCTGCGTCTCGGTGACGATGGGCTCGGTCATCAGGGCGGTGGCGGCAGCGGCAGTGCCTTCAAAGGCGGCGCTCAGCAGGTAGAAACCGGAAAAGCGGAGAAACCGTTCCAGCGTGCTGGCGAGGGACCCCACAGCCGTGGCCAGCATGGAGAGCTGGGAGCAGTTGGCGGAGACCCGGAGGTAGTCGTCTGTCCGTCCGCACTGCTTGAGGCTGTCGTAAGTCAGGGCCGAGGCGGTGCCGGAGAACATGGCGTTGGCCAGTGCGCTCAGCGCCATCGCCAGGCAGATGAAAAAGAGGTCCGGCGCAATGGCCATCAGGAGGTTGGAGAGCACCATGCAGACCCCGCCGGCCGCGAGGGTCTTTTTGCGGCCCAGCAGGTCAGCCGCCATGCCGCTGGGAACCTCGAAGGTGAGGCTGACCATGTGGAACACGCTCTCGGCAGCGCCGATCTCCCACAGCGAGAAACCCCGCGCGGCCAGCAGCGCCACCCACACGGCGTCGGTGATGCGCAGGCCGGAGAAAAAGTTGTTGGTATAGATGCAGGCAAGCTGCTTTTTCAAGTTCATGGGGAACACCCTTTCTATTATTATGGATAGAAATGTGTACCCTTTGTAGGCTGTTTGCTGCCTTCCCTCGGCCAAAAGGCTCTCCCTTTGGGAGAGCTGGCGCGTGAGCGCCTGAGAGGGCAAGCCCGATAGAGAAGAGCCTCTGCGCAACGAGAAGTTGTCTCTTTGTCAGAGTAAGAGTATCGCTGTATAGGAGCTTCTCCGTCAGCGGCCTTGCCCTCTCCGTCACCTTCGGTGACACCTCTCCCAAGGGGAGAGGCTTTGACAAAGGGAAAGCGCCGATGCAAAACAAAAGCGCCCCATAGCAAAGCTGCGGGGCGCATAGATCATGCTCCACGCTCTGCTGAAAGGTATAAAAGGGTACACTTCGAGCCGGAAAAGCTTAGGGGTTTCCTTTTTTGAAGAAAACGTAGCCGTTCCAACTCATTGCAGGTGCACCCTCCTTTCCGTAAAGCGTTGAGGTCAGCATACCATAATAACTGCTGAAAAGCAAGAAAAATGCGGATATTCCTTAAAATCTGCCCGCTGTGCTTGCAAACCGCCCCAAAATGTGATAAGATGATTCTCGGTTATCAAAATGACCAC
>CAJMQZ010000192.1 GCA_905215595.1 uncultured bacterium | reverse complement strand
TCTACAAAACGCTGGAAATCAAAGCGCGCCACAACGAAAAAGGCCGCATGACCCATTGCCCCAAACGCTTCTGGGCGGATATGGTGGAGCTGCAGGGGGAGTTATGATTCTTTTTCCTGTGCTTCCAGTGCGCTTTCCACGCCCTTGAGCAGATCCTCTGCCGGGATGCCGTAAAGCCTTGCCAGTGCCATCAGATTGGAGGTGTTCGGCTCCGAGGTGCCGTTCTCCCACTTGGACACTGCCTGACGGCTTACGCCGATAGTCTCAGCCACAAACTCCTGCGTCATCTTGCAGCGGGTGCGGTTCTCCTTGAGCGTTTCAGAAAGCGACTTGCGCACGATCTTGACTTCCTCCGTGAGTTTGGGCGGCTTTTCCAGATTGCGGGCAATGCGCCAAAGCAGATAGAGTGCAGCCACGATGGCCACCGGCAGCAGCAGCCGCACGATCATCGTCGCGATGCTCACCGTCTGGAGCGCTCTGAAAAATAGGTTGGTCAGAAAATCACTTTTCATATTCGTTTCCTCCTTTGGAAGCTTTCTCTTGTGGTTTTTTGTGGCACGATTCTAGCACAAAAGCCCGGTTGCGTCCACCAACCAGAGCGCAAACTCCGGTTGCGGCGCGTATTTTCAGCCTATTGGGGCAGATAATTCACAAAAACGTTGCATCTGCATCGTTGCAACGGGCAAAACCTATGGTATACTATAAGGGATATCCGGGCAGGCATTTCTGCCCCCCAACACCCCCGCTGCGGGGTCAACACAAAAGGAGTATTGTAGCGTTATGGTTCGCATTACTATGGAAGACGGCGGCATCATCGACATCGAGCTGAACGAGGAAGTTGCCCCCATCACCTGTGAGAATTTCAAAAAGCTGGTCAAGGAGGGCTTTTACAACGGCCTGACCTTCCACCGCGTGATCCCCGGCTTTATGATCCAGGGCGGCTGCCCGCTGGGCACCGGCACCGGCGGCCCGGGCTGGAACATCAAGGGTGAGTTTGCTGCTAACGGCGTGAACAACCCGCTCAAGCACACCCGTGGTGTCATCAGCATGGCCCGCAGCATGAACCCCAACAGCGCAGGCAGCCAGTTCTTCATCATGCATCAGGATGCACCCCATCTGGACGGCCAGTACGCCGCCTTCGGCAAGGTGGTTGCCGGCATGGACGTTGTGGATAAGATCGCTGCTGTCCGCACCGACTGGAACGACAAGCCCACCACCCCGGTCAAGATGGCCACTGTGGAGCTCATCGAGGGCTAAAATTTGATACCAAAAAATCCCGACACCTTACGGTGCCGGGATTTTTTTACCCTCTCAGGCGCTCCCGCGCCAGCTCCCCCGAAGGGGGAGCTTTTTGTGCTGACCGGCAGATATCCAAAGCTCCCTCTGAGAGGAAAGACTTCCCCCGCGCCGGGGGAAGATGTCGCGCAGCGACAAAAGGGGGAATCTGGCATCGCGCAGCGATGACTGAGAGGGTTCTCTCTATAAAACACAATGCCGGACAGTCCGCAAGCTGTCCGGCATTGCACTTATTTTTCTTTTCAGCAGCCTTCTTTTTCAGCCAGCTTGCGGCCCATCAGCACGCCCATGACCGAAGCCATCATCAGCCCGCGCGTCCAGCCGGAGGAATCGCCCAAGCAGTGCAGACCCCGAATGTTGGTGTCGAGGTTCTCGTCCATCTTCACCTTGTTGGAGTAGAACTTCAGCTCCGGGCTGTACAGCAGCGTCTCGTTGGCGGCAAAGCCGGGCACGACCATATCCAGCATCTTGATGAACTCAATGATATTGGTCATGGCGCGGTAGGGCATGGCGGCGGTGATATCACCGGCCACGGCATCCTTCAGCGTGGGCTTCACGTTGGACTGTGCCAGTTCCTTCTGCCAAGTGCGCTTGCCGTCCAGAATATCGCCGTAGCGCTGCACCATGATGTGGCCTGCGCCCAGCATATTGGTCAGCTCGC
>CAJMQZ010000191.1 GCA_905215595.1 uncultured bacterium | reverse complement strand
CGGTGAAAAATGCGTTTGTCGTGCCCCGCAGGGCACGACAAACGCAAAATAAAAAAGAATGATTCCGCTATTTATGGCCAGAGCGAAGCGGAGGCCATTCTAAATTGTGATTTTATAACAAAGGAGAACTGCTACTATGAAAGTCGTATCTACCACCAACGCACCTGCCGCCATCGGCCCTTACAGTCAGGCACTGGATCTGGGCAACATGGTGTTTGTGTCCGGGCAGCTCCCGGTAGACCCAGCCACCGGCACCATGGCTGATACCGTGGAGCAGCAGGCTGCGCAGAGCCTTGCCAACCTGAAGGCGATTCTGGCCGAGGCGGGGCTTTCCATGAACAACGTGGTCAAGACGGTGATCTTTCTGGCCGACATCAACGATTTTGCCGCAGTGAACGCAGAGTACGCCAAGGCTTTTGCCGAGCCGTTCCCCGCCCGCAGCTGCGTGCAGGTGGCAGCCATCCCCAAGGGCGCAAAGCTGGAGATCGAGTGCATCGCCGTGCGGGACTGAGCGAATAAAGATAGGAAAAACGGGACACCAGAGCATCTGCGGATGCTTTGGTGTCCCGCTTTTTGATAACGTTTAAAACTGGTGCATTTACTTCTGCACCCCGGCCTCGCATTGCTCGATGAACTGCTTGGCCACCCGGGGGCTGCGGCCGCCGGCACGCAGGGCGAAGGCCTCAGCCTTGAGCAGCAGCTGCTCGGTGGGCATCTGGATGTTGTGCTGCTTGGCAAGCTGCTCCAGAATGGTCTCGAACCGTGCTTTCTCCGGCCGCTGGAAGGTGACCGTCAGGCCGAACCGGGCGGAAAGGCTCATCAACTCCTGCCGGGTGTCGGCTTCGTGGATGTCGTCGCCGGTGCGATCCGAGAGAGTCTCTTTGATCAGGTGGCGGCGGTTGGAAGTGGCGTACACCGCAATGTTCTGGGCGCGTCCGCCTACGCTGCCCTCCAAAATGGCCTTCAGGGCGGCAAAGTTGTCGTCGTTGGCGGTAAAGCTCAGATCGTCGATGAACAGGATGAACTTGAGCGGGTTTGCCGCCAGCTTATCCATCAGATCGGGGATCTGGTACAGCTGGTTCTTTTTTACCTCTACCAGCCGCAGTCCCTCGGGCGCAAACTCGTTGGCAATGGCCTTTACCGCGCTGGATTTGCCGGTACCGGCGTCGCCGTACAGCAGCACATTGTTGGCGGGCATCCCGGCCAGCAAAGCCTTTGTGTTGGCGATCACCTTTTCCCGCTCCTTCTCGTAGCCGGGCAGCTCGGAAAGGCGCTGCGGGTCGGGGTATTTTACCGGCACAAGCTGGCCGTTCTCCACCGTGAATACATGGTGCTTTGCAAACATACCGTAGCCCTTTTTGCCCACCTCGCTCATGCGCTGGGCGTAGGCGGCGGCAAGGTCAAGCTCACAGGTCTGCCACCGGGGCAGGAAAGCCAGTTCCGGCCGCTGCGCCTGCTCCGAGTAGGCGGTCTGGAACAGATCGTCCAGCGTCAGCCCGCACAGCTGCTGCAAAAACTGCAGCTCGCTGTCCAAGGCGCTTTGCAGCAGCGCGTCCAGCTGCCCGGCAGCGGCCTGCCGCACACAGATGGTCTCGGCCTCCAGCACAGCATTGCTCAGGTAGCTGCCCCAGTTGGTGGTGTACTCGAACAAAGCGGCCTCAAAGGCGGCTACGGCATCGCACACCGGGCCGTAGGAGGTGCTGCCCGCCTCCATGCGGTCGGTCAGGTCTAAAAGCTTTGCCACAACGGGGTCGTTCAGCAGGGCGCGGAACACAACAAGCCCATGCAGATGGGCATTCCATTCTCTTAATTTCATAGGTCGATCCCTTTTCCTCTCCATTAGCACATACCCTACAAAACGCAGGTACGCGGATATCAAAAGTATACAGCGGTTCAGGCTTGGATGCAAGGGGGTGTTAAAAATGCTTCATCTTTGGGGTGATTCAGGTTACAAATTGTCGATTGACAAAAGCCCGGTTTATAGTAT
>CAJMQZ010000190.1 GCA_905215595.1 uncultured bacterium | reverse complement strand
ATAATAGAGCAATGCCGGGCGGTCTGCGGACCGCCCGGCATTGCGTTTTCACGGGTGGGGTCGTGGAGAAAAACAGCGGCGCTGGGGATAGCGGGCTCGCCCTCTCAGTCAAGGCCGATAGGCCTTGACAGCTCTCCAAAAGGGAGAGCCCTTGGCATGGCGGTAAACTTCCTGATAAAAGCACAAAGTGGATGGTTTCGCCAGAGCCTCTCCCTTTGGGAGAGGTGTCACCGAAGGTGACGGAGAGGGCGAGGCCGTTTCCGGGAGAACTGCAAAGTTCCCGGTACTGCTGAAGCCTTCCCCCGGTCGGGGGAAGGTGGCGCGTAGCGCCGGATGAGGGCGCAGGGCGTTTGCCCGAGAGTACCCCCAGCGGAGCGTCTTTCCCCCTTGACATCTCTCCTCTTCTGCACTATAATACTTCAAAAATGAATCATTCAAAGATGAAAGGACAGACCTGCTGTGAACCCGAATATCGAATTTTCCATCAAGACCGCGCAGGCGTACAATGCCGTCTGCAAACCGCTGTGTCAGGAGCTTGGCCTGTCGCAGACGGCGCTGGACATCCTGCTGTTCCTCGCCAACAACCCGGACTATAAAACGGCCCGGGACATCGTGGAGGTGCGGCATATCAAGGCGAACCTCGTCTCCATGAATGTGGATAAGCTGGTGCAGGAAGGGTATCTGGAACGGTACGCTGTGGTCGGCGACCGCCGCAAAACGAAGCTTCTCTGCACCGGCAAGGCAGACCCGATCATCCGCAAGGGGCGTGTGGTGCAGAATGCCTTTTTCAAGCGCCTGCTGGATCATGTGGAGCCGGCCGATCAGAAGGTCTTTTTCCGGACTATGGAGCTGATCGGGAAAAATCTGGACGAAATTATAAAGGAGAACGCATAAAATGAACGTGTTGTTTACGGTTCTTGTCACCTTTTTTGCCGGCATGGGGGCCGGCCTTGGCACCGGCTTTGCCGGTATGAGTGCGGCTGCAGTTATCAGCCCCATGCTCATCACCTTCCTGCACATGGACCCTTACATGGCGGTGGGCATCGCTCTTTCTTCGGATGTGCTGGCAAGTGCCGTCTCGGCCTATACCTATCATAAAAACAAAAATCTGGACATCCGCAACGGCCTTATCATGATGGTAAGTGTGCTGTTGTTCACGGTAGTTGGCAGCTGGGTGGCTAGCAAGGTGCCCTCGGCCACCATGGGCGGCTTCTCGGTGTTCATGACCTTCCTGCTGGGCATCAAGTTCATTGTGCGCCCGGTCATGACGACCAAGGAAGCTATGCAGGGTGTCAGCGCCAAAAAGCGTGCCATCCAGTCCATCGTGTGCGGTGTGCTCATCGGCTTCATCTGCGGCTTCATCGGCGCAGGCGGCGGCATGATGATGCTGCTCATCCTTACCAGCGTGCTGGGCTACGAGCTGAAGACCGCCGTGGGCACCAGCGTGTTCATTATGGCCTTCACCGCTCTGACCGGTGCTGTCTCCCACTTCATGATCGGCGGTGCGCCCAATTGGTTCGTCTGGGCGCTGTGCGTGGTGTTCACCCTGCTGTGGGCGCGCATTGCCGCTGTGTTTGCCAATAAGGCAGACCCCAAGACCCTGAACCGTGCCACCGGTATTGTGCTGGTGGTGCTGGGCGTGGTCATTATGGGCTTCAACCTTCTGAGCTGAAAAACTCCTCCAGTCGCCTACGGCGACAGCCCCCTCAAAGAGGGAGCCTTTCGCGTCGGAAAAGCTTCCGGCTCAGGTGCAAAACTTTCGGTTTCGCCAGAGCCTCCCTCATTGAGGGAGGTGGCAAACCCGCAGGGTTTGACGGAAGGAGTTCGTCCTGACCAGCAAATGCTGTTTTCCCCCCACGACCTTTCCCGTGAAAGAGCAATGCCGGACGGTCCGCAGACCGCCCGGCATTGCTCTATTATAAATATAAATGATTTTTCCACTGAATATGCGCGAAGCGGCGCGCATTCCAGATCGTCAGCGCTTACTGGTTCTCTGCCTTGTCCT
>CAJMQZ010000189.1 GCA_905215595.1 uncultured bacterium | reverse complement strand
CGCATCAACCTGAGCCGCCGCGATGCCATTCTGGCGCTGGAAGCCAAGCGCGCCGAGCAGGCACAGCAGCAGTAAACCCTGACTGCATAAAAGAAACCGAAAAAGAGGACCCGATGCATCTGCATCGGGTCCTCTTTGTTGTATCAGAATAAAATTATACTGTGCGGTATTTGCGATCCAACGCCCAGCCGAATGCAAACAGCACCACACCGCTGACAGCCAGCACCGGCACGGGCCAGTTCAGCTGACCGGTCTGCGGCAGACCGGTCATTACCGGGTTATCCGGGTGGCCCGGCAGAACGGGGCTGTCCGGATTACCGGGTGCTACCGGATGATCCGGATGGCCTGGAGCCACGGGATTGTCCGGATTACCGGGAGAGACCGGGTTATCCGGGTTGCCCGGCGGGGTAGGCGTATCAGGATGATCGGGCGTATCCGGCGGCGTAGGCGGGGTAGGCGGCGTGTCCGGCTTGGTGGGGGTGTAAGCACCCACCTTGGGGCTGGCATCCACCGCATAATTCCACTTGCCATCCTCCGCCATGGGCAGAGAGACAAGGAACGGATTGATCGGCTCATAGCCCTTGGAAGCCTCGGTCTGCACGATCAGATACAGGCCCAGCTCCAGACCACAGAAGGTCACGTTGCCGTCCGCATCAATGGTCTTTGTGGTGCCCTCGGCGCTTTGGGGCAGATACTCCTGCAGCTGGGCCGCAAGGGTGCTGTCGGTCAAATCACCCAGCGCAATGCCGCAGCCGTAGAAATCGCCGCAGTATTCGTAGCTCAGGTTGCCGTTTTGGCGCTTTACCTCGGCCACACGGTACAAAGTGAGCTTGCCGCCGCTCAGCGCCTTATCGTTGGCGCTGTCGTACAGCGTAACGCGGATGGTGCCGGTAGTGGGATTGCCGCTGCTGTCCACCAGCTTGATGTTTGCGCTGGTGGCAAGGGCAGGCAGCGCACTTGTTACCAGAAGGCACAGCACCAAAAGCAGGGCCGCAGCGTGCTTTTTGAGATCAGTGCGTTTCATGTTTTTCACCTCTTGTAGATTTGCGTTTGCGGTTGGAGAACAGTAGCCAGAGCAGCAGCACCAGCAGCAGGGGCAGTGCCATGATGGGAGCTGTGATGATAGGTTCGATCTTGACGGCATCGGCTGTTACACGGATGTGCTTGAGCTTGTCCGGCGTTTCGATGCGGCGTCCCCGCACCAGAAGGCGGTGGGAGTTGATGCCGTAGGGGGTGCAGGTCATCAGGGTGACGTAATCCTTGCCGTCCACCACCTTGAGGTTGTCCGTCTCGGTGGGCAGAACGATGGAGATCTGGTCCACCTCATAGGTCAGCACCCGGTCCAGGATCGTGATGGTGAAGGTGTCGCCCACTTCCAGCTGGTCCAGATTGGTGAACAGCTTGGCGCTGGGCAGGCCGCGGTGCGCCGAAATGACCGCGTGGGTGCTGCCGCCGCCCACCGGCAGGCTGGTGCCCTCCAAGTGGCCTGCGGCGATCTGCAGCACGCCATCGCTGGTGCCGTGGTAGATGGGCAGCTCCACACCGATCTTTTCAATGGTGATGTAGCCCATAATGCCGGTGCCGGTGACATCCAGCGTGGCGTTGTAGCTGGTGAACCGGTCGGCATGGAACAGCGCGTCCGGGTCGGCGGCGATCTGCGCATTGAACGCATCTGCCGCCTCGAAATAGGCGCTGTAGTCGGCATCGGTCAGATTGTCCACATCCTCGGCATAGGTGGCCACAGCACGGGACTGATGCAGCTGGTTGACGTAATCGCTGAGGGTGGGGTATAACATCACGGATAGACCCACGAAAAAGACGAGGATCAGGATGATGGTGCTTTTGTTCTTTTTCATGGGCTACTCCCTAATGTTATAAGGATAGGAGCGGGGGCCTTGCGGCCCCTTTGCTCCGGGTTCTGGGGGGAAATGGAGCTTACTTGTTCTCCATGCGCTTCTTGGTGACCAGCAGAACGATGGCCGCAACCATCAGGCCGCCGCCGACCACATAGAACAGGGTAGTGCC
>CAJMQZ010000188.1 GCA_905215595.1 uncultured bacterium | reverse complement strand
CGGCCCACCACGCCGTCCACGGTCAGGCCGTATTTGCGCTGGAAGGCCCGCACCGTGTTGGCCGTTCCAGTGCCGTAAACGCCGTCCACTGTTAACGATGGGATGGAAGGCTCATACTGTGCCAGCGTATTCAGCCAGAACTGCAGCTGTTCCACGGCGCTGCCGGTGGAGCCGGTGCGCAGTACGGTGCCGCCCCATGTGCCGTCCGAGAGAGTGCCGCTGGACACCTCGCCCTCGCTGGTCAGCTCCGCAAGATCCTTGACCGACACATAGATATAGCTGATCTTGTACCATGTCTGTCGTCCGACTACGCCGTCGGCGGTCAGGTTGAACTGCCTCTGGAACGCCCTGACCGTGGCGGCCATCTTGGCCCCGAACACGCCGTCCACAGTCAGCAGGCCGAGGAAGGGATAGTCCTTGGTGATGCGGTTCAGCTGGCGCTGCAGGGTGAACACCGCTGTGCCGCTGTCGCCCTGCCGGATGGGCGAACCGGGGTAGCTCTGGGGGATGGACTGGATGTTCGAGGTGCGGATGATCTCGATGTCGTTGCCGTAGTAATACTTCAGGATCTGCAAGGCGTTACGGCCCTGATTGGCCAGCGTCACGGTGCCCCACTGCTTGAGACCCGGGCAGGTGACCGATTTACCGTCGCAGTATTCAGAGTAGTAGGGGTTTACGGTGCCGGTCTTGCGGATATAGGTGTTGAAGATGTCGTCGGTGATGCGCACCATCACATCGAACACGGTGCGGCCATGCACATAGTACTGGTCGTAGCTGGTGGAGTTGGTGATGTTGAAGGTGTAGCCCTTGCTGGGGTACCACTCGGTGTAGATGCGGTTGAGTGCCAGCGAGATCTGGCAGTGGATGTTGGCCCGCAGGGCCTGCTCCGGCCAGGTAGGGTAGACTTCGCTGGATGCAACATTGGCGATATAGTCCCGGAAGGAGACAGTCACATTGCGGGCGGATGCCGCAGGCCTGCCCAGATGCACCGTGATGTTTTTGGGAATGATAACTCTGTCCAGCACCCGGGGCACGCAGTTTTGCACCGGCTCCGGGCCGCTGCCGCCGTCTCCGGTGAAAAGCGAATGCTCCGGGATGACCACCGGCACATTCGGGATATCGCGGCCTTCCTCGGTATCGGGGATCATCTCCGGCTGGGCAAGGGTGACCTGCCCGGCAAAGATCTGCACGCCCTGAATGCGCACGGTGCGGTAGCCTGCTTTTGCGGCAGTCAGATCCACAACGGCATAGGGCCGGATGGTGTTGTCCTCCTGCAGGGACAGCGCACAGGAGGGGGCTTCAATGGAGAGGTCGGCAGCGGTGCCGGTCTCGTCGGTGATACGCTGAGCGGTAAAGCCGTTGCCGGACACGGTGACGAGAACACCCTCGATGGGCGAGGACTGACGGGCACCGAAAGCCTGAATGCGTAGAATGCCGGTGTTTTTCATAGGCGGATGCTCCTTTGCTGTAAAAGTGGTATCGCTTCTCTCACAGCGTATTCCACTGCGCCGCCGCGCGTGAATGGGGCTTTTCTTTTGCAGCAGAGGAGTGTATACTGGAAGCAGTTAGGCGGGTGCGCCCACTCCGGCAGGATGACGCGAAGCCATGGTCTAAAGTGCAGGCTGCAATTAGGATCGACGATGCACCACTACGGGAAGTGCGAGGGCTTCTCACGCTGGATGGACTGGCGAGCGGAAGCAGGACGGAGTGGGCGCACCTGCCGTTCGGACAGCCTATGATAAGAAGCATAAAGGAGAATACAGCAATGCAGGCAACCATTCACAATGAATTTTTGACCTTGACTGTGGATACCCACGGTGCCGAAGCCGTCAGCCTGAAAAATGCGGCGGGGGAAGAGCTGCTCTGGCAGGCCGACCCGGCAGTGTGGAAGCGCCACGCACCCATTCTGTTCCCGTGGACGGGCAAGCTGCCCGGCGGCACCTTTGAGGCGGGCGGCAAAACGTACAAGGGCGGTCAGCACGGCTTTGCCCGCGATGTGGAGCACACCCTGCTCAAGGCCGAGGGCGACACCATCCAGTTGGAGCTGCGCTCGGATGATGCCATCAAAGCCGAACGCTTCCCCT
>CAJMQZ010000187.1 GCA_905215595.1 uncultured bacterium | reverse complement strand
GGAAAAAACTGAAGATTCACGCCTGTTCGGCGTGAAGATCTTTTAACCGTTTTTTTCGGTTCCGCCGATTCGAAGCCCCCTCAGTCGCTGCGCGACAGCTCCCCCGAGGGGGAGCGGCTGCGCTCGCAAGCTTTGCGGTTTAGCCGGAAACAGTGCCGCCATGCCAAAGGCTCCCTCCCGGAGGGAGCTGTCAAAGCCGGTAGGCTTTGACTGAGGGAGTTCGTTCCCAATCCCTCCCGTGAAAAGGGGATTCAGAAAAGCCCGCAGGCTTTTCTGAATCCCGAATAAAAATCCAATTCCGCTGATTATGCCCAGAGCGCAAGCGGAGGGCATTCTAAATCGTCCCGTCTGCCGCCGCAAGTAAAAATTGCATCCGGCGGCAAAAAGGATTATACTATAAAAAAGCGCTGCGGGGTACAGGCCGCAGGAGCGGATGCGGGGGATGAAACCATGAAACGACGGGATTTTTGTAAGGGTCTTGCGGTGACCCTTGCAGCGGGGACGCTGGCACCCGCTGCGGCGCTGCCGCAGGCTGGGGCAGCTACGGCGCTGGTCGGCCGCGCCGTGCCGGACGACTACTATACCCTGTGGTACCGCAGCGACCGCTGCGGTGCCGACCTGCGGCACGACTACTATTACAGCGACAGCCTGTTCGACCACCCTGCCATGGAGTACGACAACCAGCTGGCGCTGGCCACCTTGGGCATGGCAGCAGCCGCCGACTGCCCGTGGGAGAGCGACCAGCGCTATTGGATGGAGGGCGAGGTCGGCCGCGCCGACCATATCCGGGACGCCTTTGCAAAGCTGGGCTTTACTGGGGTGCAGCTGTTCAACTATACCCACAGCCTGAACGACACCCCGGACACTGTGGGCTGCGCCATCGCCCGCAAAACGCTGGTGCGCGGCGGCAGACAGGTGACCATCATCGGGGCGTTCCTGCGCGGCTCCGGCTACGGGGCCGAGTGGTCCGGCAACCTTCATGCAGGGCCGGGCAGCGCCCACACCGGCTTTGTGACGGCGGCGCGGCAGCTGGTCGAAAAAATACGCGCCTACGTTCAGGCGTCGGCAAAGCGTCAGCCGCTGGGCACTCTGAAGCTCTGGATGGGCGGTTACAGCCGGGGCGGCGGCGTGGCGAACCTTGTGGCGGCGCGTCTGCCCGCCGTGCTGCCGCAGCTGGAAAAGAAAAACACCTTTGTCTATACCTTTGCCGCCCCGGCAGCCCTGACGGCGGCAGACTGCCCCGAATTACAGCAGGATTTTGACAACAACCACGCGGCAGACGGCAGACTGAAAAAGAACTGGGGCACCAGCAACATCTTCAATATCGTTTCCAGCGGAGACGTTGTGCCCCGGGTGCTGCCCGCAGAGTGGGGCTTTTACCGCAACGGCAACGACCGCTTTCTGCCCTCCACGGTCATCCCGGAGGAACTGGAGATACTGAACGACCGCAGCACACGGATGGAAGGCACGCCGATAGATTTCGGGCGGCTGGCGGTCACGGAAGAGGCCGATGCCGTGCTGCGACCCATGATGGAACTGTTCTGTGACCGGCAGACCTACTACGAGGACTACGAGGACGCCATGCGCTGTATGCTGCAATGCGCCAACACCCGCACGGAGGAAGAGGTGACCCGGGGCATCGTGCGCGACGATGCCGCCGTGGTGGCGCAGCTGCGCAGCATGGAGCTGATGCAGCGCTTCCCGCAGGAAAAGGTGGAGCGCTGCGTACAGGCAGCCTCGGCGCTGAGCCGTCCGGTGCTGGAAAAGCTGGGCAGCGCGGTGCCGCTGCAGGCGCAGCAGATCGTCATCCCTATGCTGGCGGTGGGCCTGTGCTTTGAGCTGCAGCCGGAGACGGTGCAGCTGGTGGCAGACTTTGTCCTGTCCACCATCACGGTAAAGGGGCAGCTGAGCGGCATTTTAAAGACCGTGTTGTGCCACTTTCAGGAAAACTACATCACCGTGCTGGAAGCCTACGACCCCGCTGATCACGGTATGGAGCCCTATACCCGGCAGGAGGAACTATAAGCAAAAGGCCGCTGCGCAGACATCGCGCAGCGGCCTTGGTTCGTTTTACGGCAAAGCTCAGAACTTGAACAGGTTCAGCCCGGTAACGGGGTCGT
>CAJMQZ010000186.1 GCA_905215595.1 uncultured bacterium | reverse complement strand
ACATATCGTGGCTTGCAGACGAGCTTTTTCGTTTGGCCGGAGAAAAATTACCATATGATAACAACGGAGATTCGGTCAGCTTTGACTTCGGCAATCATCTTCTGAAATCCGGGTCGGTCGAATTGCGTACCAGAGATATCTGGTGCTCTACGACCGGGACTCTCTGACGGTGAGCCGCAAGCTGTCTGCCTCGGTGGAGGAGTACATCGACGACCACTAAGCAGCCAGCCCAGCGTTTTCCATCATTTGCAGGTAGGGCAGACCGTGGGCATCCCCGGCTCGTTCAATTTCCTTCATCTGCGCAGCCGTCACAATGCGATGTTTCATGTTGGCACCTTCTCTCGAACCCTAAGCAGCTCTCACGGTCTCCAAGGCTCGCTGCCCTGGTTGTTGATATCAATTTGGCACAGCTTCATGGCAGAAAGTGCCGTGTCATGGGACTGGGGCGTGACGCAGGCGCAGCAGGCAGCGTCCACGGAAACGTCGCTTTCCGGGAAGGTCGCTTTGCACAGGATGGCGTTGGAAAGCACACAGATGCCGGTGCACAGACCCACCAGCTCGATCTCCGGGGTTTCGGTCCCGGCGGCGGTCTTGAGCTTTTCCGCCAGCAGGGTGGAGCCAAAGGTGGGCTTGCAGATAAAGTGGTCTGCAGGCACGCCCTCCAGCGCCTCCGCCACCAGCGGATTTAGAGCGTGCCCCTCGCTGCCGGCGATGCAGTGAGCCACCGGGAGATGACGCCCCTCGTTGGTCTCCAGATAGTTGTCCGGGTGGGTATCCTGGGTGACAAAGATCTGCTCCGGGCGATAGGTGCGGATCTTTTCCAGCACCTTCGGCAGGATGGCTTCGGCCTCTTTTGTGCCCAGCGAGCCGGTGATAAAGTCGTTCTGCATATCCACTACGATCAGAAATTTCATAGGGGGGGGTACCTCCCAAACTGATGTGTCAAGACACCTTTTTCTATCAGTATAACGGATAGAGCAAAAATTGCAAGGATTTTGTTTGGAGGCGGTGTTTTTTGGCAGAAAAATAGGGCTTTATGGGAGCGGAATCTTTTCCGCAGAGAGAAATCATGGTATACTGGATCCAAAGTGATCAAATGGGAGGTACCGTTATGAAGTGGGGAATTTTAGCGACCGGCACCATTGCCAAAAAGTTTGCGTCTACGGTGGAACAGATGGGCGCAGAAGGGGAGCAGCTTGTTGCCGTGGGGTCACGGCATCTGGAAAGCGCACAGGCGTTTGCACAGCAGTACGGCATCCCCCGCTGCTATGACTCCTACGAAGCCCTTGCCGCCGACCCGGAGGTGGAGGCTATCTATGTTGCCACCCCCAACACCCTGCATTACGAAAACTGCAAGCTCTGCTTGGAGCAGGGCAAGCACGTTTTGTGCGAAAAGCCCTTTACCATCAGCCCGGAGCAGGCGCGGGAGCTGTACCGTCTGGCAGAGGAAAAGCACCTCTTTCTCATGGAGGCGTTCTGGATCTGGCTGCTGCCGCTGTACGACCGCCTGCGCGAGATCCTTGCGGCGGGCACCATCGGGGAACTGAAGCAGATCACCTGTCAGTACGGCTTTGTTGCCTCCGGTGCCCGGAAGGATCGCAAGTTTGATTCCGGTCTGGGCGGCGGTGCGCTGCTGGATATCGGCATCTACAATCTGGGCTTTCTGCGCATCCTCACCGGACAGGACCCGGAGAAGGTGGAAACCAAAGAGGTCCACATCAACGAGTACGGCACCGACGATTACAGCCGCCTTGCGCTGACCTACCCCGGCGGCTGCAAGGCGGAGTCTGTCCAGACCATCGGGCAGGAGCTGGAGCGCAATGCCCGTATCGTTGGCACCAAGGGCAGTATTTTCCTGCCGGATTTCCAGCACGCCGAGACCATGACGCTGGAAGTGGAGGGCAAAGAGCCGGAGGTCATCCGCTGCCCGGTGGACATCAACGGCTTTGAGTATGAGATCCGGGAAGCAAGCCGCTGCGTCAAGCTGGGGCGTACCGGCAGCGACCGCTACACCCCGCAGGATAGCCTTGCCCTGACCCGTCTGATGTACGACACCCGCATGAGCTGGGGCATGAAGTTTGTGGGCGAGGTGTAAGCGCACACCTTGCCGCAGGTCTTTTGCGTGCGAAAACTATGATATACAGAGAGCGACAACTCGGAATTGATATAAAAAAGAAGGACACATAGATGAAAACAGTGGTTCTTTATAA
>CAJMQZ010000185.1 GCA_905215595.1 uncultured bacterium | reverse complement strand
GTTTTCAAGACTGCTTCCTTAAACCACTCGGACATCTCTCCTTGTGGACACTCGCGTTACGCCGTGTCGAATGCCTACTTACTTTACCAGATTTACGCCGTTCTGTCAAGCCCTTATGCAAATTTTTTCTTTTTTCTGTGCGGAAGCTGTACAGCAGGCGCATTTATCACAACCTTTATTCGAAGTTTTTTTGGAATCTCTCTTTACAGAAACACCTTTTTGTTGTATAATAAAACCAACATAAACCACCCATCGGGAAAAGGAGCATCATTATGTCGTTTTCAGAGCTATTGAAGCAGTGCCGCAAAAAGCAGGGCGTCAGCCAGGCTGAGCTTGCCTCCAGACTGGGGGTCACCCAGCAGGCTGTCGGCAAGTGGGAAAGCGGCAAGTCCTCCCCCGACCCCTCCACTGTGGCCCGCATTGCGGAGCTGCTGAATACCACGGCGGACTATCTGCTGGGGCTGTACCGCCCGGTCAGCAACGTTTCCGCCCCCGAGGAACGCTTTTTCGGCAGCTATACCGAGAGTCTGATCCCGGTCATTGGCACGGTGAAGGCCGGTTACGGCGCACTGGCCTTTGAAGAGGACTACGGGCAGGAGTACGCCCGCGTGAAGGACCCCGCCAACTATTTTTATCTGGTGGTGCGCGGCGACAGCATGGAGCCCCGCATTCAGGACGGCGACCTTGCGCTGGTGCACAAGCAGGACACGCTGGAAAACGGCGATCTGGGCGTGCTGATTTACGGCGACGAGGGTGAGGGCACCCTGAAGCGCTACATCCAGCGCGGCAACTGCGTGGTATTGCAGCCCTTCAACCCCGCCTATCATGAAATGGTCATCAAGGGCGAGGAGCTGAACCACCTGCACATTGCAGGCCGCGTGGTAGAGACCAAAGCCAAGTGGTAAGTAGAACCCTCTCAGTCATCGCTACGCGATGCCAGCTCCCCCAAAGGGGGGAGCTTATAGCACTGCCATAAGCTTTTATTATTCATCCGATACGTTTCCGTTATCTCAAAAAAGCTCCCCCTTCGGGGGAGCTGGATGCGACCAACGGGAGCAGACTGAGAGGGTTCGAGGCCAGACGTCCCCCCTGTTTTTCATAAAGCCATCTGCTGTTTTGCGTATGGCTTTATTTTTTGACCCTTTTTCCCGGTTTTATCCTTTTTGGAGGTGCATTTTGCATGGAACAGACCCTGATGGACAAGCTGACCATTCTGGCCGACAGCGCCAAATATGACGTTGCCTGCACCTCCAGCGGGGCGTCCCGCACCGCACGCCCGGGCACGATGGGCAGCTGCTACGCCCCGGGCTGCTGCCACGCCTTTACCGCCGATGGCCGCTGCGTCAGCCTGCTCAAGGTGCTGATGACCAACTGCTGCTCCTTCGACTGCGGCTACTGCGTCAATCGCCGCTCCAACGATATCCCCCGCGCCACCTTTGCGCCCCGGGAGCTGGCAGAGCTGACCATGGAATTCTACCGCCGCAACTACATCGAGGGGCTGTTTTTGTCCAGCGCGGTGCTGGGCACCCCGGACTGCACCACCGAGCGGATGCTGGCGGTGCTGCGGCTGCTGCGGGGCGAATACCGCTTTGGGGGCTACATCCACGCCAAGGCTATTCCGGGCACAAGCCCGGAGCTTGTGCAGCAGCTTGGGTATCTGGCCGACCGTCTGAGCGTGAACGTGGAGCTGCCCAGCGAGCGCAGCCTGAACCTGCTGGCCCCGGACAAGGGGCGGCATTCCATCTTCCGTCCCATGAAGCAGATCGCGGTGTCCGGTGCCGCCAGCCGGGAGGAGCTTACCCTTTACCGCCACGCGCCCAAGTTTGCCCCCGCCGGGCAGAGCACCCAGATGATCGTGGGTGCTTCGCCGGAGACGGACTACCACATCTTAAAACTGACCGAGGGGATGTACCAGAAATACGGGCTGAAGCGGGTGTTCTACTCCGCTTACATCCCGGTAGCCGAGGACACCCGCCTGCCCGCGCTGGACACCAAGCCGCCCCTTCTGCGGGAGCACCGGCTGTATCAGGCAGACTGGCTGCTGCGGTTCTACCAGTTTGAAGCGGACGAGATTTTAGATAAAGACAACCCCAACTTCAACCCCTATCTGGACCCCAAATGCAACTGGGCGGTGCAGCACTACGGGCTGTTCCCGGTGGATGTGAACCGCGCCCCCTTCGAGATGCTGCTGCGGGTGCCGGGCATCGGCCCCAAAAGCGCCCGCCGCATCCGGGACGCCCGGCGGCTGTCGGCCCTCGGCCTCGACGAG
>CAJMQZ010000184.1 GCA_905215595.1 uncultured bacterium | reverse complement strand
AGCCGCAGGATCAGCAGTACATCAAACTGAACACCAACGAAAGCCCCTATCTGCCCTCCCCGGCGGTGATCGCCGCCGTGAGCGAGCACGAGGTGGAAAAGCTGCGCCTTTACTCCGACCCCGCCTGTGCCGACCTGCTCAAGGCGGCCGCAGCCCACTTCGGTTTGCAGCCGGAGCAGATCATGCCCGGCAATGGCAGCGACGAGAACCTCTTCTTTGCGCTGCGTGCCTTCTGCGACGCAGACCACCCGCTGGCCTATGCCGACATCACCTACGGCTGCTACGGCGTGTGGTGCGGACTGATGCACATTCCCAGCCACATCATCCCGCTGAAAGAGGATTTCACCCTTGACCCGAAGGACTACTACGGCCTGAACCAGACCATCGTCCTTGCAAACCCCAACGCCCCCACCGGCATTGCACTGCCCCGGGCGGAAATTGAGGGCATCTTAAAGGCAAACCCGAACAATGTGGTCATCGTGGACGAGGCCTATGTGGACTTTGGCGGCGAGAGCTGCGTGCCCCTCATCGACCAGTACGAGAACCTGCTGGTGGTGCAGACCTTTTCCAAGTCCCGGCAGCTGGCCGGTGCGCGTCTGGGTCTGGCCATGGGCAATGCAAAGCTCATTGCCGACCTGAACCGGGTCAAGTTCAGCCTGAACCCCTACAACATCAACCGCCTGACCCTGAAGGCCGGGCAGGCTGCGCTGGAAGATACCGCTTATTTTGACAGGACCCGTGCCGCCATCGTGGACACCCGCGCATGGACAAAACAACAGCTGGAACAGCGCGGATTTGCCGTGCTGGACAGCCGCTCCAACTTCCTGTTTGCAAGTACCAACAGGAAAGACGGCGGAACACTCTACAAAGAGTTGAAGAAAAACGGCATTCTGGTGCGCCACTTCGACGCGCCCCGCATCCAGAACTGGCTGCGCATCACCATTGGCACATCGGAACAGATGAAGATATTCGTGAACACACTGGATAAAATCATGGAGGAATGAACCATGCCGAACCGAATGATCTCGCTGGAACGCAACACCAATGAGACCCAGATCGACCTGACCCTTGATCTGGACGGCACCGGCCGCTACGAGGTGGACACCGGGTGCGGCTTTCTGAACCACATGCTGGAGCTGTTCGCCCGCCATGGCCGTTTTGACTTAGTGCTCACCTGCCACGGCGATGTGCAGGTGGACTACCACCACACCACCGAGGATGTGGGCATTGCACTGGGTCAGGCCTTTGCACGGGCACTGGGCGATATGCGCGGCATCCAGCGCTACGGCAGCTTTTATCTGCCCATGGATGAAGCGCTGATCCTGTGCGCCGTCGATCTTTCGGGCCGCTGCACCCTGAACTGGGCTGTCCATTGCAGCACCGAAAAGGTGGGCGATTTTGACGTGGAGTGCGCCAAGGAATTCTGGCTGGGCTTTGCCCGCAGCGTGCCCGCCACGATCCACTTTGTACAATTTGCGGGAGAAAATACACACCACATCCTCGAGGCCTGCTTCAAGGGCGCAGGCCATGCACTGGGCGCGGCCGTGAAGATCGACGAAGCCCACAAGGACGAAATTCCTTCCACGAAAGGACTGCTGGTATGATCGCAATTATCGATTATGGCGTGGGCAACCTGTTCAGCCTGAAGTCCAGCCTGAAGCAGCTGGGGCTGGAAGCCGTTGTGACTGCGGACGCGGACACCATCTGCAAAGCCGACCGGCTCATCCTGCCGGGCGTGGGTGCTTTTGCCGATGCCATGGCCAAGCTGGAGGCGACGGGCCTTGTACCGGTCATCAAAGAAGAAGCCGAAAGGAAGCCGCTGCTGGGCATCTGCCTTGGGATGCAGCTGCTGTTTGAAAAGAGCTACGAGTACGGTGAGCACGAAGGCCTTGGCTTTGTGAAGGGCGAAGTTTGCCCGCTGGAGCCCGACCTTGCGGACAAAACGCTCAAGGTGCCGCAGATCGGCTGGAACGCCTTGCACCTTGTAAAGGACGACCCGCTGTTCAAGTACATCCGTGAGGGCGAATACGTCTATTACGTCCACAGCTACTACGGCAAGAACTGCGCCGAAAGCACGCTGGCCGTGAGCGATTATTCCATTCCCGTCACCGGCGCGGTGCGGGCAGGCAGGGTGTACGGCACCCAGTTCCACCCGGAAAAGAGCGGGGATACCGGCCTGCGCATTCTGAAAGCATTTGCGGAATTGTAAGGAGAAAAATTATGCAGCTTTTTCCAGCCATTGACCTGCGGGGCGGCAAGGTGGTGCGCCTGACGCAGGGCGACT
>CAJMQZ010000183.1 GCA_905215595.1 uncultured bacterium | reverse complement strand
AAGGCGGAGCCGTGAACAAGGACGATATCGTGCTGCAGATCAGCGGCGAGGACCTTACCGAGGCCATCCAGTCCGCAGCCGAGACCTTGCGCAGCGCAGAGCTGAACATGGACAACCTGCAGGAGGCCATGAACAACTACACGGTCACTTCGCCCATCAGCGGCACCATCATTGAAAAGAACGCCAAGGCCGGTGATGCACTGGCCACCGGTGCCGACCTGTGCACCATCTACGACCTGAGCTATCTGGTCATGGTCATCAATGTGGACGAGCTGCAGGTCAGCGATGTCTCGGTGGGCCAGAGCGTACAGGTGACGGCGGATGCAGTGCCGGATAAGACCTATACCGGCACAGTGACCCGTGTTTCCATGAAGGGTACCTCCAGCGGCGGCACCACCACCTACCCGGTCACGGTGCGCATCGATGAGACCGAGGGTCTGCGCCCCGGCATGAATGCCAACGCAGAGATCGTGACCGCGGAGGCGGGGAACGCTCTGGCGGTGCCCAATGCAGCCATCGTGCGCGGCGGCTATGTGTTGGTGACCAAGGATTCGCCCAGTGCCGCCAATGCAGACCCCGATATGACCGCACCGGAAGGCTATGTGTACGTTCCGGTCAAGACTGGTGTGAGCGACGATGACTATACCCAGATCATCAGCGGTGTCACCGGTAATGACACCGTGGCCTATGATCCCAGCTCTGTGAGCACCGATGACTATTACGACGATGGCAGCAGTGTTATGATGTTTTAACGCAGGAGGAAGCGATGAGCGCTCTGATCGAGTTTGATGAGGTGTGCAAGTATTACCAGATGGGTGATACCACGGTAAAAGCAGCAGACCACATCACCATGAAAATCGAAAAAGGCGAGTTCGTGGCCATCGTCGGCCAGTCCGGTTCCGGCAAGTCCACCTGTATGAACATCATCGGCTGTCTGGATGTGCCCACCCACGGAACCTACCGGCTCAACGGCAGGGATGTGGGCAAGATGAACCGCAACGAGCTGGCTGCGATCCGCAACGAGATGCTGGGCTTTATCTTCCAGCAGTACAATCTTTTGCCAAGGCTCAACCTGATGGAGAACGTGGAGGTGCCGCTGGTGTATGCGGGCATCGGCCGCGCCGAGCGCCACGCCCGGGCCAAAGAGGTGCTGGAGCAGGTGGGTCTGGGCGATAAGCTCAGGAACCGCCCAAACCAGCTTTCCGGCGGCCAGCAGCAGCGTGTTTCCATCGCTCGGGCGCTGGTGCGGAACCCGGCGGTCATTCTGGCCGACGAGCCTACCGGCGCACTGGACAGCCACACCGGCCGCGAAGTGCTGGGAATGCTGCAGCAGATGCACGATGAGGGCCACACCGTGGTGCTCATCACCCACGATAATTCCATTGCGGTGCAGGCAGACCGCATCATCCGTCTGGAGGACGGGCGGGTGGTCTACGATGGCGATGCCCATGCACCGGAAGCCGTGGTGCAGCCCACGCTGCTGCCGGAAACGCCGGATGAGGAGGAGAAAGCATGATTATTGAAACCTTCCGTCAGGCCATCCAGAACGTGTGGAGCAACAAACTGCGCACCTTCCTTACCATGCTGGGCATCATCATCGGTGTTATGGCAGTCATCGTCATCGTGGGCTTGGGCAACGGCATGACCAAAAGCATGCGCGACAGCTTTTCGGCACTGGGTACCAACACCCTTTCGGTGCAGGTGTGGGGCAACGGCTCCCGCACCGTTTCGGTGGAGGAAATGTACAAGCTGCCCACGGAGTACCCGGAGCTGATCCAGTCCATTTCGCCGCAGATCGATTTCAGCGGCAGCGGCACGCTGAAGATCGGAACCAACAGCTACCGCTGGTCCAACATCAGCGGTGTGGACGAAAACTATTCCGTTATGAAGAACTACCAGATCGCGCAGGGACGCGGTCTGCAGTACATGGATATCAAGGACAACAAGCAGGTGTGCGTCATCGGCGATTATCTGAACCGCGTAGCCTTTGGCGGCAACGGCTTGGGCCAGACGCTCAAGATCGGAGCCAACAAGTTCCGCATCGTGGGCGTGCTGGCGGCAAAGGTGAGCGACCCGGACATGCAGCAGGGCAGCGACGACGACTGCGTTTATCTGCCCTATACCACGGCCATGCGCCTGTCCAGCCAGAGCATAGTGAGCAACTATGCTGCAGTCATGGAGGATGAGAGCCGCGCCAACGAAGCAAAGTCTGCAGTGGAAGGCGAGCTGCAGCACCTGCTTGGCTCGGATAACGGCTACTATGTCTACAGCGCCAGCGAGTGGCTGGAG
>CAJMQZ010000182.1 GCA_905215595.1 uncultured bacterium | reverse complement strand
TGTCTGCTGCAATTTGACTATGCCGTGCCCTATGCCGACCCTGCGCTGCGGGGCGTGCTGCCGGATATGCAGACCGTGCACTGCATTCTGGGCATTCTGCTGCTGGTGGGGGCGGTGGTGTGGAGCACCCACAGGACCGGGCGCTTCCTGACCCGGGAGACCGAAAAGCTGACCGCCGCAGCACAGGCGGTGGCACGGAAGGAGCTGGACAGCGCGGTGTTTTCCGGTGCGAAGGTACGGGAGTACGAGAGCGCTTTGCAGGCGCTGCAGACCATGGGCGACGCCCTGACCGGCAGCTTACAGAAGCAGTGGGCCATGGAGCAGCGGCAGCGGGAGCAGATCATTCAGTTGTCCCACAAGCTCAAAACGCCGCTGACCATCATCGAGGGCAACGCGGAATTGCTGGCAGAGGATGACGGTCTGACCGCAGAGCAGAAAGCGCAGGTGGAGTCTATTTTGCAGGGTGCAGAGCAGACCCGCACCTATCTTGGCAAAATCCGCGCCGAGGTGCAGACTCCGCTGCGCTATAAACGGAATGTAGAGTGATGACGAAAAAAGATTCCAAAACGTCCGCAGGCGTTCTGGAAGCCCCATAAAAATGCTTATTCCACGTTAAAGGGCTGCTGCACGTTTTGTGCAGCAGCCCTTTGTTTGTTTTTACTGTTTTGCCAGCTGTTTGTCCAGCCATGCGGCGATGTCCGCGAAAACCTCCAGCTTGTTGGTTTCCACCAGCAGCTCGTGGCGGGCACCGGGGTAGAAGATGCTTTCAATGTTCTGCACACCGGCGTCTTTCAGGCTCTGGATGGCGCGGCGCACGCCCTTGCCCTGCTCGCCCACCGGGTCGGCATCGCCGGAGAGGAAGAGCAGCGGCAGGTCTTTGGGCATCCGTGCCAGAAAAGCCGGGTCGTGCAGGCGCAGGATGCCGCTGAACATACTGTAATAGGCGTTCAGCGTAAAGGTAAAGGTGCAGCGCTCCTCGGCCAGATACTTGTCCACCTCGGCCTGGTCGCGGTTGAGCCAGTCGTGGGTGGTGCGGCCCTCCAGCCCCTTGTTGTAGCCCATAAAGGAAAGGTTGGCCACAAGGCTGCTGCGGTAGTGCCAGCCGTGGAAGGCGGCCAGCACCCGGCAAAGGGTCTTGGCAACCTTGACCAGCGCCTTGGGCTGGAAACCTGTGCCCATGATGATGGCACCGTTCAGCTCCCGGCCATACTCGCACAAATACTGCCGGGCGTAGAAGGAGCCCATGCTGTGCCCCAGCAAAAAGTAGGGCAGGTTCGGGTACAGCTCCTTGGTCAGCACGGTCACGGCGTGCAGGTCGGCCAGCACGGCGCGGTTGCCGTCCGGCTCGGCAAAGTAGCCGTAGTCCTCCTTGGTGCGGATGGACGCACCGTGCCCCAGATGGTCGTGCCCGGTGACCAGAATGCCTTGGTCGGCCAGATACTCCGCCAGGGGACGGTAGCGGTCGATGAACTCTACCATGCCGTGGGACAGCTGCAGCACCGCCCGCACCTGCCCCTCCGGGACGCAGCGAAAGCCGTGCAGGGTGCGCCCCGGCACGGTGGAGGGAAGGGTAAAGTCGATGAACCGGCTCATGGAAAGAGCCCCCTTTCTGCGTTACAGTGCGCTGAGCTTGCGGCGGCAGGCGCTGCAGATGCAGTAGCCGTCAAACTGGATGGCCTGCTCGTCCACCTCGCCGCAGAAATCGCAGCTGCCGGCGGGGCGGTGCTTTTTCAGGACGATGGCGTCCCCATCCACAAAGATCTCCAATTTGGTGTCGGTGTCGAGGTGCATACTGGTGCGCAGCTCCTTCGGCAGAACGATCCGTCCCAGCGAGTCAATGCCGCGAACGATGCCAGTGCTTTTCATAATGTGTCATTCTCCTTCACTATTCCTTATTCCTTTTTAGCAACCACTGACACAATAGGAAAATTGTGCCAGCGCTGATAAGCTTAGTATACAAAAAATAACACCGTTCGTCAATGATTGCGTGCTGATTCGACAAAAGACGACCTTTTGCCCGGAATGGTGGGGGAGGAGGTGGTAGCCCGTGGATGTTCTCTTTTGACACCAAAAGAGAAGAAAAGTGCGGCGGTGCCTGCAAGGCATGAAAGCCCCAGTGGGGCTTTCAAGGCGCAGACCGGTTTGCGCAGCAAATGCTGTGCGTTCAGCACAGCAAGGTCACAGCGATTTCGACGCGCTGGAGCCACCCCCTCAGGCTCACTCCGTTCGCCAGCTCCCCCAAGGGGACGCCTTTGGGTTGTGAGGGAAACTTTGCCGCCGCCACTGAAGCCGTCCCCTTGGGGAAGGTGGCATCGCCGTAGGCGATGACGGAAGGGGTGACCCCTCCCGTGAAAATGCAATGCCGGAGCGTCCGCAGACGCTCCGGCATTGCTCTA
>CAJMQZ010000181.1 GCA_905215595.1 uncultured bacterium | reverse complement strand
GGTCAAGACCGTGCTGCAGATGCTGAGCATCATCTTCTACTTCTTCGGCACGGCGCTGAGCTACCGCGGTACGGTGGACAGCGTTTCCATCGTGGTGGTGGTCTCCATCGCCCTGTGCTGGATGGTGGCCGCTGTGACCGCCATCTCCGGCATCAAGTACCTGTGGGACAACCGCAACTTTATCAACACCGCCAAGTAAAAATGTGGAAAACCAAAGGCCGCTGCACCTCACCGTGCAGCGGCCTTTTGACTGTGTGGGACAATTTAGAATGCCCTCCGCTTGCGCTCTGGGCATATTCAGCGGAAGAATTATTTTAAATTTCGGGTTTCAGAAAAGTCTGCGGACTTTTCTGAAACCCATTTTCACAAGAGGGGTCGTGGAGGAAAACGGCATTTGCAGCGCCCTCGCCCTCTCAGTCACCTTCGGTGCCAGCTCTCCCAAAGGGAGAGCCAAGTGCACTTCCAGACAGTTTCTCGTTTCTCCTAAAGCTTTAGCAACGAGCTTCACGGCTTGGCTCTCCCTTCGGGAGAGCTGGCGCGGGAGCGCCTGAGAGGGTTTGCTCCCCCTTGGGGGAGCTGTCGCGCAGCGACTGAGGGGCTATAAATGGAGAAGCGAAAAAAGCGTTAAAGCGATAGCGCCGACTGGCGCAGCGCTAGCTTTTTTGTGCTTCGACTTCTTCTTTAGGATTGTCAAGGGCGAGTAGCCCTTGGCCCGTTGCGGGGTGGGTGGAGTCCAGAGGGAGGGAAGGGGGAGTCGGAACACCCCTCCCTGCCTCTGGCCCAGCGGAGCGTCTTTGCACGCTGAAAGCAAGCAGAAAGTTGCCATAGCGGCAACGCTACATCTGCTGCTTCCCTTCACGCCCCTCTCGTGAAAAAGAAAAACCCGGTGCATCCGCAGACGCTCCGGGTTTCTAAAATTATAGATGCTGTCAGGAAAGCACTGCGCTTTCCTCCACCTTGTCCAGCACCGCCAGCTGCAAAGCGTTCAGCATGCTGCGCTGTGCGCCGTAGGTGTCGGCGTAGGAGCTGTTGGCGCTGTCGATCTGCTCCTGTGTGGGGGTGATGTCCAGCTGCTCCGCAATGGCCTGAAAGACCAGATCCTGCTTTGCCAGATGCTCAAAGTAAGCGTCGGAATCCGCCAGCATCGCGTCGGCATCGGCGTAGCCCTTGGCCTGTGCGTAGGCGTCCAGCTCCATGCCGTACTGGGTAGCCAGCTGAGAGTGGTAGTTCAGGAACATACGGATGTAGTAGCTGGTGATCTGGGTGGGGACTTCTTTAAAGGTGGAGTTCGTGAGCAGATAGTCCATCGCGGCGTTGTCCAGATTGTTGGCGTACAGGGCACGGTCAAAGTACTGGCGCAGGGCGTCTGCGGTGTGCAGGTCGTCGCTGGCGGCAAAATTGCTTTCCACCCACTCGTCGGTCAGGGTGGGTACAACGCTCTGGGTAATGGCGTTCAGGGTCACGCTGAACACGGCCTCCTTGCCGCTGAGGGTGATGGTGTTGCCCTCGGCGTCGGTGGAGTCGCCGTAGCCCTCCGGGAAGGTGACGGTCACATCAAAGACGTCGCCGATATTGTGGCCGATGATCTGATCCTCGAAGCCGTCAATAAAGGTGTGGCTGCCCAGCGTCAGGTCGTAGCCGGTGGCGGTGCCGCCGGTAAAGACCACGCCGTCCACCGCGCCGGAATAGTCGATGTTCACGGTGTCGCCGCTCTGGGCTGCCCGGTCGGTGATGTTCTGGGTGGTGGCGTACTGATTCAGCAAAGTGTCGATCTGGGTCTGGATCTCGGTCTCGGTGGGCTCGAGATCAGCCTTGGAAAGCGGCAGCGCGGATACATCCTCCGGCAGGGTCACATAGTCCAGTGCACGGATGCCGGTCCAGTGGCCGTTATCGTCCAGCCCCTCGGAGTAATCGAAGCTGGCGTAGTCGAAATCCGACACCTTGCCGTAGATGGACACGCTTGCGCCGGATGCGGCAGAGGATGCCGTGGTGCCGCTCTGCTTTTTGAGCAGCATAAAGCAGGCCGCAGCTACGCACAGCACAGCAGCCACCGCGCACAGCACACACAACAGGATCTTGGTAATGCGTTTCAAAAGAGATACCTCCTAAAAATAGCAGACCGTTTTCACGGAGAATGCAAATGTCATACCTTACTATTATAACGGAAAAATACGAAAAGAAAAGATTTTTGCGAAAATTCCACAAATACCACCCGGCACAGGTATCACTTTTGCCCGCTTTGGGGCGGGAAATGCCGCAAAACCGGTGGAAATACCCCGGCGGTTCTGTTACAATAAAACTGTATGAGCCTTTCCCTGCGGGGGAAAGCCTTTTGCTGAAATTGGAGGATAAAACCATGGATTACAATAAAGCAGCTCTGGAAATGCACGAGACCCACAAGGGAAAGGTGGGCATCGTGAGCAAGGTGGAAGTCGCCACCCG
>CAJMQZ010000180.1 GCA_905215595.1 uncultured bacterium | reverse complement strand
GGCAGACGGGAAAGGTAGAACGCCAGTGCCTTGCGGAACACATCCAAAAACTTTTCATCGTGGGTGTAGGTGTAGCCAATGGCGCTGCCGTACACGCCCCACGCCTGTCCCCGTGCCCAGAAGCTGTCGTCCTTATAGCCCTGACAGGTGCGTCCGCCCTTGGGGGTGCCGTCCGGGTTCATAAAGAAGGTGTGGTAGGTGCTGCCGTCCGGCCGGAAGGAGTTTGCCAGCGTGGTGGCGGTGTGGGCAGCGGCGATCTCGCGGTAGTGGTCGCTGCCGGTCACCTGCGCTGCCCAGTACAGCAGCGGCACGTTGAGCATACAGTCGATGATATAGCGGTAGTTGCCGGGGTCGTCCATGGTGCCCCATGCCTGCAAGAAGCGGCCGCTGGGCTGGTAGCGGGTCAGCAGCTGGTCGGCGGCGGCAATGGCGGCGTTTTTGCCCTTTTCGCTGCCCACCAGCTTCCACGCTGCCACGCAGGTGGGGCTGTACAAAAAGCCCATATCGTGGTGGTCCACCTCCACCTTGCGGGCAATGCGGTCCGCAAAGCTGTCCACCTGAATGAGGGCGGCGGTCTTGAATTTTTCGTCCCCGGTGGCCTCGTAGGCCAGCCAGATCTCCCCCGGCCAAAAGCCGCAGGTCCACTGGTTATTGGCGCAGCCGGGGTAGATATTGTCAACGCTGGAATGGTTCTGGCACTGGTAGGTGTACAGGGGCAGATTGGTCTCCACCTGTTTGCAGGCATCGGCCAGTGCCTGCCGTGCCTCGGCGTCGGTCATAGCGTGGTTCTGGTAGGTTTTCATCATGATTACTCCTTAAATCCAAACGTAGGGATCTCTGCCCACCGCTGGCGCAGAAAGTGCATACCCAGCTTGGGGCGGCGGTCCCGGGTGAACAGACCTTTTTTGTTGCCGTCCACCCGCATGGGGCCCTGCACGGTGTCGTAGTCTGCAAAGTTCCAGACAAATTCTCCCACAAACCACGGGCGCTTGTCAAACTCTGCATCCAGACGGCGGTAGAACTCCACCTGAAACTCCTCACTGAACATCTCGGCTCCGGCGGTGTGCAGCCCTGCCACGGTGTCCGCACCGTACTCGCTCATCATCACGGGCTTGTGCCGCTCTGCCCAGAAATCCAGCTCCTGATTCAGGCCGTAGCAAGCGGCGTCCATGTCACCGGAAAGGTTGTACCAGCCGTAGTAGCGGTTGATGCAGACGATATCCATGGTGCGGGTGGTGATATCCTTGGTGTAGTCGTTCTGGCAGCAGACGAGGGTGACCGGGCGGTCCTGCGGGTCCAGCTGGTGCGCCAGCTCATACAGCGGGTGCCAGTAGTCGTAGGCATCCTGCGGGAAGTGCTCCAGATCCGGCTCGTTGCCAAGGCTCCACAGCACCACGCAGGGGTGGTTTTTGTCCCGATGGATCATCTCGGCAAGCACCTGCCGGTGATGCTCCGCAAGGGGGTATTCCTTATAGGGGTTCACCGCTGCCCCGCCGCCGATGCCCACCGCCGGGGTCTCGTCCATGACCAGAATGCCCTCCCGGTCGCACAGGTCGTAGAACTCCTCAGCGTAGGGGTAGTGGCTGGTACGCACCGCGTTGGCGTTTGCCCAGTGGATCAGGTTCACGTCCTTCACGTTCAGCACCGGGTCAAAGCCGCGGCCGTGGGCGGTAAAGTCCTCGTGCTTGCAAAAGCCTTTAAAATAGAGCGGTTTTCCGTTCAAAAGCACCTGTGTGCCCCGCACCTCAATGCTGCGCACGCCAAAGGTCTGGTCGTAGACATCCGCCCCGCAGGTGATGTGCAGGGTGTACAGGTAGGGCGTGCCGGGTCTGGGCTCCCAGAGATGCACTTCCGGGATGGTGATCGTGCCTTCTGCACCCTCGGCGCTTGCAACGGCGTTGCCGTCCGCATCCAGCACCGTGACATGGACAGGCGCGCTGCCGGTGGTTTTGACCGCGTACTGCACCGTGCCGTCCACGGCGGGCACTACGGTCACATCCTCGATATACTCTTTAGGGGTGGTGTAGAGCACCACCGGGCGGTGGATGCCCGCATAGTTGAAGAAGTCAAAGTTCGGGCGGTTCTGGGGTGCAGCGGCGCGCTTGGCGGCTTCCACGCTGGGGATGCCCGCGTTGTCCGAGCCAAAGAAGGCCAGTTGTCCGTCCTCGTTGCCCACAGGCAGGGTGCTGTGGTTTACCCGGTTGTCGCAGGCGACGGTCAGCAGCACCGTCTCGCCGGGGCGCAGCAGGGCGGTGACGTCTGCTTCAAAGGGGGTAAAGCCGCCCTTGTGCTGTGCAATGAGCTGGCCGTTCAGCCAGACTTTTGCGGTGTGGGTCACCGAGCCGAACCGCAGCACCACCCGCTGCCCGGCGCAGAAGGTGGGCAGGGTAACTTTGCGCTGATACCATGCCCAGCCGTAGTGGCGGCGCAGGGCGGTGGTCTGGTCGTTCTGGTCGTTGTAGC
>CAJMQZ010000179.1 GCA_905215595.1 uncultured bacterium | reverse complement strand
CCCCCATGGAGGGGGTGACCGTTGCGGTGCAGGGGGACGGCTTTACCCTGCACTGTATCACCGATGCGACCGGCAGCGCCGCCGATATCCCCGTTGAAGCCCCCGCCTGCACCCTCTCGCTGGACGAGAACAACACCACCCGCCCTTACGCCATTGTCAGCCTGACCGCCGCAAAGCCCGGCTACCGCACGGTACGCATCGAGGGCATCCAGATCTTTGCCGGACAGGTAACGCTGGCACAGCCCCAGATGCTGCCCGACACGGAGGAAGGCAAGGACATCCCGGACGCGCCCATCGTCATCCCGCCGCACGCCCTGTTTGCCGGCAGCGGCGGCAGCGGCCCGCAGCCGCGGGAAAACTGCACGCCCAGGGTGCTGGAACAGGTCATCATCCCCAAAAATATCACGGTGCATCTGGGCAAACCGGCAGCTGCCGCCCGCAATGTGACGGTCTCCTTCCGGGATTATATCGCAAATGTTGCTTCCAGTGAGGTCTATCCCACATGGGCGGACGAAAACAACCCAACGGGCAGACAGGGTGTTTCCCGGCTCAGAACTCCCATTCGATTGTGATCTCCTGCTTTCCGGTAAGCGGGTCTTTTGTGCCGACAATAACCCGCCGCACCAGAAGCACCGCAAGCTCACGGGTCAGCTGCGGAATCTGTGCCAGCTCCCGCACGCGCTGCCTTTGCGCCTGAACGACGTCCGTTTCCTTTAGTTGTTGTTCCAGCTCTGCTTCCAAGCCACGGATGCGGTTTTCCGCACTTTTTATTTCCTCCCCAAACGCCCGGTTCATCTCTGAAAACTGAACGGCATCGATCAGGCCGGACGCCTTATCCAGATACAGCTGCTGCATGGCTTTGCGCCGCCGGTCCGCTTCGCATTGCAGCCGTTTCAGCTCGCTGCGCTTTGCCTGTTCCCGCTGCCGCACCGAATCATCCCGCCGGGGCAGTTCCACCTTTTCCGGGTCGAAATATTCCTCTGCATATTCCCGGATGCGCCGGAGCACCAGCTCTTGCAGGTCATCCAAGTTGGTGCAGGTCTTGTTCCCGCACCGCTTGGGCGCACGCTGGTGCATCCGACAGCGGACATAGCGCATACGGGTGCCGTCTGCCTTGGGCGGCCGACCGGTCTGCTCCATGATGCTGCCGCAGCAGCTGCACACCACCTTTCCTGCCAAGGGATGGATCATACCCCCGGCATCGCTGCGGGTACGACGCTGCATCATCTGCTGCACCGTATCGTAGGTTTCCTTGTCGATGATGGCTTCGTGGGTATTCTCCACCACGATCCACTGGGACTTGGGGAGCCAGACCGTCCGCTTGGACTTGTAACTCACCTTTTTGTGTCGTCCCTGCACCAGATCCCCGGCATAGGTCTGGTTGTGAAGCATCTGGTAGATCGTCCCGCTGCTCCACAGCGGCTCACAGGGCGTTTTCCGGGCAAGCTGGTAGTGCTCCCCGTTCTGCTGCTTGTACGCTGTAGGGCTTGGCACCCCCTCCTCGTTTAAAATCTGTGCGATTTTGTGGGCTCCCACGCCGCTGAGTGCCAATGCAAAAATGCGTCTTACCACCTCCGCTGCCTCCGGGTCGATCTGGAGCCTCCCCTTCGCTGCCGGGTCTTTCTGGTAGCCGTACAAGGCAAAGGAGGCGATATACTGTCCCTCCTTCCGCTTATGATCCAGCACCGAGCGGACATTGGTAGACAAGTCTTCCAGATACCACTCGTTGATCAGCCCATTGATCTGCCGGGACTTTTTGTTCGCCGTATCGCCGGTATCCACATGATCCACCACAGCGATGAACCTGATGCCCCATTCAATGAACTTCCCGTGCAGGTATTTTTCCACCAGTTCCATATCCCGGGTAAAGCGAGACTGGGTCTTTGCCAGCACCACATCGAATTTATGTTCGCTGGCAGCCTGTATCATCGCATTGAACGCCGGACGGTTCCGGTCGATGCCGGAGTAATCCTCATCGGAATAGATCTGGTAGAGTTCAAATCCCTGCTCCATAGCGTACTGGAGCAGCATGGACTTCTGGTTCTGGATGCTTTCCGATTCACCGCTCCTGGTTTCGTCCTCCTTGCTCAGGCGGCAATAAATTGCTGCTTTCATGCGCTGCACCGTTGCAAGGACGGCCTGTCAGTCGCAGGTCTTTGACGAATCGGCAGCAGACAGTCTGTCAACGATATATCGTTCAAATTTCTTTTGAAAATGTTCTTTGCGCTGTTCGTTGTTGTCCGAACGAAATTTTTCGTGCAGAATAAAAGGAATTTTCTCCATAGGCTCCCCCTTTTCGGTTTGCTTGGTTGTAATGTGCGTCATTTCAGTCTATTTCCGGCTGCCGGAAATCAGAACTTTTCAGGCAGTCAATTTGTATCAAGGGGCACCCACAGCTTGCAGGTGCCTCTTGACAGAGAAAATATGTTTTAGAACTTCATCGGCAAGGCGTCCTTGCGGCCTTTGCCGTTGTAA
>CAJMQZ010000178.1 GCA_905215595.1 uncultured bacterium | reverse complement strand
GGGGCAGATGGACTGCCATCTGGTCGCCGTCGAAGTCGGCGTTGAATGCGGTACAAGCCAGCGGGTGCAGCTTGACTGCACGGCCTTCCACCAGCACGGGGTTGAAGGCCTGAATGCCCAGACGGTGCAGAGTAGGTGCACGGTTCAGCAGCACGGGGTGACCCTTGATGACGGTCTCGAGGCTGTCCCAGACCTCGGGCTTTGCGCGCTCGACCATCTTGCGGGCGGACTTGATGTTGTTGGCAATGCCCTTCTCCACCAGATCCTTCATGACAAAGGGCTTGAACAGCTCCAGAGCCATCTCCTTGGGCAGACCGCACTGATCCATCTTCAGCTCAGGGCCGACGACGATAACGGAACGGCCGGAGTAGTCAACACGCTTGCCCAGCAGGTTCTGACGGAAGCGGCCCTGCTTGCCCTTCAGCATATCGGACAGGCTCTTCAGAGCACGGTTGTTGGGGCCGGTGACCGGACGGCCGCGGCGGCCGTTGTCGATCAGGCTGTCCACTGCTTCCTGCAGCATACGCTTCTCGTTGCGCACGATGATGTCGGGAGCGCCCAGCTCCAGCAGACGGCGCAGACGGTTGTTGCGGTTGATGACGCGGCGGTACAGATCGTTCAGGTCGGAGGTGGCGAAGCGGCCGCCGTCCAGCTGAACCATGGGGCGCAGGTCAGGCGGCAGCACGGGCAGCACGTCCATGACCATCCACTCGGGGCGGTTGCCGGAGATGCGGAAAGCCTCCACGACCTCCAGACGCTTGAGGATGCGCACACGCTTCTGGCCGGAGGACTTCTCCACCTCGGCGGTCAGCTCAGCGCTCAGCTGATCCAGATCGATCTCCTTCAGCAGGGTCTGGACAGCCTCGGCGCCCATGGCAGCCTCGAACTCGTCGCCGTAGCGCTCGCACATTTCGCGGTATTCCTTCTCGGTCAGCAGCTGCTTTTTATCCAGCGGGGTCAGACCGGGATCGGTGACGATATAGCTTGCAAAGTACAGCACCTTTTCCAGCAGACGGGGGCTGATGTCCAGCATCAGGCCGATGCGGCTGGGGATGCCCTTGAAGTACCAGATGTGGCTCACGGGAGCGGCCAGCTCGATGTGGCCCATACGCTCACGGCGGACCTTGGCCTTGGTGACCTCAACGCCGCAGCGGTCGCAGATCTTGCCCTTGTAGCGGATGCGCTTGTACTTGCCGCAGTGGCACTCCCAGTCCTTGGTAGGTCCAAAAATGCGCTCGCAGTACAGGCCGTCACGCTCCGGCTTCAGGGTGCGGTAGTTGATGGTTTCGGGCTTTTTGACCTCGCCGTAGCTCCAAGCGCGGATCTGCTCCGGGGAGGCAAGGCCGATTTTAATGGAATCGAAAACGTTGTTTTCCATGAAACGAACCCTTTCTTAATCTCTAGTTGTCTCGATGATACAGGCGGCTTTCTTGTTCAGACCACAGGCCCCTCTCCCCTGCCGCAGCACGCGGAACAGGGGGCTTGAGGCTTGTGTTCTTTGTCTGATCAGAAATCTACTTCGTCAGAAGAAGCGGGAGCTTCGGCACCGGAGTTATTGTCCTCCAGCACAGAAGGATCATCGAAACCGGCATCGGCATCCTTAATATTATAATCGTTGAGCAGTTCGCTCTCCTGCACGACGTTCTCAGTGCCGGCAACATCGCGCATATCAAAGCCGGTCTCTTCGTCGTCGAAGTTCTGACGCATGTCGATCTCGTTGCCGTCCTTGTCCTGAACAACAACGTCCAGACCCAGAGACTGCAGTTCCTTCAGCATAACGCGGAAGGACTCGGGGATGCCGGGCTGCGGGATGGGCTCACCCTTGACGATGGCTTCGTAGGTCTTGACACGACCCTCCACATCATCGGACTTGACAGTCAGGATCTCCTGCAGGGTGTAAGCGGCGCCGTAAGCTTCCAGTGCCCAGACCTCCATCTCGCCGAAGCGCTGACCGCCGAACTGAGCCTTGCCGCCCAGAGGCTGCTGGGTGACCAGAGAGTAGGGGCCGGTGGAACGGGCATGGATCTTATCATCGACCAGGTGATGCAGCTTGAGGTAGTACATATAACCAACGGTAACGCGGTTATCGAACTTTTCGCCGGTACGGCCGTCATAAACGGTGGTCTTGCCGTCACGATCCAGCTCGATCTTGGAGAAGTCGATGATGTGGCCCTTCTCGCCCATGATCTTGGGCAGCTTGGTGGGATATGCGGGAGCATTCTCGCCGTGCCACATCTCGCGGGCGGTATCAAAGGTATCGCCGATGTCGTTCTCACGGGCAGAGTCAAAGACGGGGGTCATGACCTTGATGCCGCAGGCCTTGGCAGCGTAGCCGAGGTTGACTTCCAGCACCTGACCGATATTCATACGGGAAGGCACACCCAGCGGGTTCAGCACGATGTCCAGCGGAGTGCCATCGGGCAGATAGGGCATATCCTCCTGCGGCAGGATGCGGGAAACAACACCCTTGTTGCCGTGACGGCCTGCCATCTTATCGCCGACG
>CAJMQZ010000177.1 GCA_905215595.1 uncultured bacterium | reverse complement strand
ACACCTTTTGTTGTCAATTTGCAAGAGGTTTTTTCCGTATTTCCGATAAAAAATTATTCTCTGTAAAAGCTCTTTTCCGTCCCGTCCTCCTTTCGCGTTTCTCCACCGTGAAGGTGAAACTTTTTCACGAAAACTTGTCACAATTGCACAAATTGCTGGGTGGAGGAGAGAAAAAAGAAGCTGCACAAGGGCAGCAGGGTGTGAGAAACGCCCCCAGTCATCTCGCTGCGCTCGATGCCAGCCCCCTCGGAGATGGGGCTCTTGACATGGCGGCAAAGTTTCCGGGCAAATTGCAAAGTTTGCGGCATAGCGCAAAGGCGTCCCCTTGGGGGAGCTGCTGAGCGCAGCGAAGCTGAGGGGGTTACCTGCGGGAGACCCCTTCCGTCAAAGCCTACGGCTTTGCCACCTTCCCCAAGGGGACGGCTTTAGTCGCGGCGGCAAAGTTTTCGGCTAAAGTGCAAAGTGCCCGGGTGCGCCAGAGGCTCCCTCCCAGAGGGAGCTGTCAAAACCGTCAGGTTTTGACTGAGGGAGTTCGTTCCAAACCCCACCTGTGAAAATGGGATATGGGAACGCCCGCAGGCGTTCCGATATCCCGAAATGCAAAATATATTTTCCTCTGACTATGCCCAGAGCGAAGCGGAGGGCATTCAAAATCGTCCTTCTTGCAAAAGGAGCCGCTGCACATCGTCCGTGCAGCGGCTCCTTTATAAAGGTTGCTTACTTCAGGCTGAAGGTGGCCGGGTCAAAATCCGGGTCATCCCAGCTGCGGGTCATGATCTCGGTGCGGTCCTTCAGGATGGCGATGGAATGCTCAAAGTGAGCAGCCAGCCCGCCGTCCTTGGTCTTGACAGTCCAGCCGTCGCTGAGCTGCTTGATCTTGTAGTCTCCCTGACAGATCATCGGTTCAATGGCGATGGTCATGCCGGGCACCAGACGGGGCCCGCGGCCCTGATGGCCGTAGTTGGGCACCTCGGGGTCCTCGTGCAGTTCCTTGCCGGTGCCGTGACCCACAAAGTCACGCACCACAGAGAAGCCCGCGTCCTCGCAGTAGCTCTGCACGGCGTAGCCGATATCACCGATGCGGTTGCCCGCCACGGCCTGCCCGATGCCCTTGTACAGAGAAGCCTTGGTCACCTCCAGCAGGCGCTGGGCTTCCAGATCCACCTTGCCCACCGCGTAGGTGCAGGCATTGTCGCCGTTGAAGCCGTCCACCTTGGCACCGGTATCGATGCTCACGATGTCACCCGGGCGGATGACGATATCATGAGAAGGGATGCCGTGGATGACGGTATCATTCAGGCTGATGCAGGCTGTGCCGGGAAAACCGTACAGACCCTTGAAGTTGGGGATGCCGCCGTGCTTCACGATGAAGTCGTAGATCAGCTTGTCCAGCTCCCAAGTGGTCATGCCTGCTTCGATGTGCTCTCCGCCGTACTTCAGGGCAGCTGCGCTCAGGGCGTTTGCCCGGCGCATACCGTCCAGCTCTTTTGCATTTTTGATCTGAATCACGCTTATGCCTCCAAAGCCTTCATGACTTCAGCCGTAGTCTCCTCGATGGAGGGGCAGAACTTGATCTCTGCCAGCTTGCCGCGGGTGCGGTAGAACTCCACCAGCGGCTCGGTCTGCTCATGGTAGGCTTTCAGACGATCCAGCACGGTTGCGGGCTGGTCGTCCTTGCGGATGACGGTCTTGCCGCCGCACAGGTCGCAGACGCCCTCCACCTTGCTCTTTTTGTTCAGGATGTGGTAGCTTGCGCCGCACTTCTCGCAGACGCGGCGGCCGCTCATGCGCTCCACGATCACGCTGTCCTCAACCTGCAGTTCCAGCACCTTGTCGATGCGGATACCCATGGTCTCGATGGCCTCTGCCTGCGCAATGGTGCGGGGCACGCCGTCCAGAATGAAGCCGTTGGCGCAGTCAGCCTGTGCCAGACGCTCCTTCAGGATGCCGATGATGACTTCATCGGGCACCAGTGCACCGGCGTCCATAAAGCTCTTGGCCTTCAGACCCATCTCGGTGCCCTCCTTGACAGCAGCACGCAGGATGTTGCCGGTGCTGATGGAAGGGATGTTCAGCTTTGCGCAGATGATCTCGGCCTGGGTGCCTTTGCCCGCGCCGGGTGCGCCTAACAGAATCAGATTCATAGGTATTCTTCCTTTCCTCTATCAAAGGAGCCTCTTATTTGATGTTTGAAGGAACTAACGCCCCTTCAAAGCAAAAAAGCACTGAAAAGTACGAGCATGCTCCCCTTTCCAGTGCTTTCTCACATCAGTGCTTTTGTTTTAGATCAACCAAGGAAACCCTTGTGGTTGCGCATCGTCATAAAGCTGTCGAGGCTGCGGGTGGTATCAAGTGCCACACCAACCACGATCAGCAGGCTGGTACCGCCCAGCTGGATGCTCATACCGGTCAGGTTGCCCAGAATGATCGGCAGCACAGCCACCGCAGCCAGGAAGATGGCACCGATGAGGGTGATCTTGTTCAGGGTGCGGGTGATGAAATCGCTGGTCGGCTTGCCGGGACGGAAGCCGGGGATCGAGCCGTTGTTGCGGCGCAGATTGTTGGCGATCTCAACGGGGTTGTACTGGATGGCCACATAGAAGTAGTTGAATGCCAGAATCAGCAGCAGGT
>CAJMQZ010000176.1 GCA_905215595.1 uncultured bacterium | reverse complement strand
ACTTCAGAAGTCATTCTTTTGTCTCAGCGCTTGGCGCTCAAGTATAATACCACACACCGGGACAGTTGTCAACACTTTTTGACATCTTTTTTAAAAGAAAATTGAGTTTGCTTCATTTATATTGTAATCGACCCCTCTTCCCCATACAAAAAGGCCGTCCATGCACTGCACAGACGGCCTTGGGTCTATATATAATTACTTATATAAAAAGCTTTTAGCGGATCTCGATACCCAGCTTGAACTTCAGGTTGCCGAGGATCTTCTTGACCACGCGCTCCACTTCCTCAGCAGAGAGTTCCTTCTTGGGATCAGACAGAGACAGGCTGAAGGCCATGCTCTTTTTGCCCTCGCCAAGGTTAACGCCGCGATAGATGTCGAACAGCTTGACCTCGCTGACCAGCGGGCTGGCCTTGCGGATGGTCTCCTCGATCTCGCCGCAGGATACAGCCTCGCCGCAGACCAGAGCCAGATCGCGCTTGACGGGTGCATAAGGGCTGAGGGGCTTATAGCGCAGCTCGCCCTCTACGCAGGACATCAGTGCCTCGTAGTCCAGCTCGCCCAGATAGATGTTCTGGCTGTCCTTCTGCTCCTTGGCGATCTCCAGCTCGGCGTTGATCTCGTTGGCAAGCTTGCCGAACACGCCCAGACGCTTGCCGTTGCAATACACGGCGGCGCTGATGCCGGGGTGCAGCCATGCGGCGGTCTCGCGCTGATAATCAAAGGTCAGGCCAAAACCGGCTGCCAGTGCTTCCAATGCACCCTTGACGGTGAAGAAGTCCTCCTCGGGGCCGAAGGCACCGATGCAGAGAGTCTGACGCTCGTGGGGGTGCTCATTAATGGGCAGTTTCTTGGCCAGATAGACCGGTGCCATCTCGAACAGACGACCCTCGGCGTTGCCCTTTTTCAGGTTGTCCACGATGACGTTCAGCATGGAGGGGGTCAGCAGGGTGCGCATGATGGACAGGTTCTCGCTGATGGGGTTCAGGATACGGATAGCCTTACGAGCTTCGTCCTCAGCAGGGATATGCAGCATATCCAGCTCAGCGTTGGAGTAGAAAGCCAGCGTGGAGGCCTCGTAGAAGCCCTGTGCAACCAGCAGACGCTTGGTCTTGAGCTGCTGCTTCTGGTCGTAGTTCAGGCCGCCGTTGGTAACGGAGGCAGTGTTCAGGAAGGTGGGCACGATATGGTCGTAGCCGTACTCACGGATGACCTCCTCGGCCAGATCCGGGAAGCTTTCCACGTCATCACGGTACAGGGGTGCGGACACATCCCAGCTGCCATCGGCCTGCACATCCACGGTGAACTCCAGACGCTGCAGGATGTCGATCATGGTCTGGTCGGGCACAGTGATGCCCAGCACGCCGCAGATCTTTGCCGGGGTGGCGACGATGTGCTTGCGCTCCAGTGGACGGCCATCGGTCAGGTCGTATTCCAGCGTGGTGATATCACCGCAATCCAGCTGCTGGATCAGGTGCAGAGCGCGTGCCAGACCCAGCTGCGGAGAATAGCGATCCACGCCCTTTTCGTAGCGGGCAGAGGAATCGCTGTTCTGACCCAGTGCACGACTGGTCTTACGCACGCTGTCGCGGGCAAAAGTAGCGCACTCAAACAGCAGGCTGGTGGTGTTATCGTCCATGCCGGAGTTTGCGCCGCCCATGATACCGGCCAGTGCCACCGGCTTTTCGGCATCGCAGATGACCAGATTGTTGGGGTTCAGGGTAAACTCCTTCTCGTCCAGCGTGACGATCTTTTCGCCCTCGTGGGCGCGGCGCACATCAATGGTGCGGCCGGCGACCTTGTTCAGGTCAAAGGCGTGCATGGGCTGCCCCATTTCCAGCAGGGTGTGGTTGGTAATATCCACCACGTTGCTGATGGAGCGCAGGCCGCACAGTGCCAGATGGCGCTTCATCCAGCGGGGAGACTCGCCCATGCGGATGTTGCGGACATAGTGTGCCATATAGCGGGGGCACAGCTCCGGTGCCTCCACCTTTACGGTGATGGGAACGTCCGGCTCGCAGACGGCCTTGTAGTCCATGGCAGGCATGTGCAGGGGCTTGCCCAGAACCGCAGCCACCTCGCGGGCGATGCCCAGAACGGACTGGCAGTCCGGGCGGTTGGCGGTGATGGAGATATCAAAGATATAGTCATCCAGACCCACCACGGGAGCAATGTCGGTGCCGGGGACAGAATCCTCGGGCAGAATGAGCAGGCCGTAGACCTCAGAGCCCGGGAACAGGTCGTCGTTCAGGCCCAGCTCTTCGCCGGAGCACAGCATACCGTTGGACTCCACGCCCTGCATCTTGCGGGCCTTGATCTTGATGCCGCCGGGCAGGGTGGAGCCATCCAGAGCAGCGGGCACGCAGTCGCCCAGCTTCATGTTGGCGGCACCGGTGCTGATGCGGATGTCGTGGCCGTAGTCGCCGCAGTCCACCACACACTTGGTCAGGTGGGTGCCCTCCTGCTTTTCCATCTCCACGATCTTGCCGACGACCACTTTGCTGATGCCGGCATCCAGCGGGATGAGCTCTTCTACCTCGAAGCCGCAGGAGAACAGCTTCTCCTCCAGTTCCTGTGCGGTAACATCGATATCAACGAATTCTTTTAACCAACTGAAAGGTACTTTCATTGTTTGTTCTCTCCCCTCTTATTCGTGGAACTGCTTGAGGAACT
>CAJMQZ010000175.1 GCA_905215595.1 uncultured bacterium | reverse complement strand
GCAGGAGTTTGCGGTGCGGTTCGGCTTTGCGCCCAATGCGGTGCAGAGGGCTGTTCTGAAGGCTGCAGATACCGCAGCGGAACCGGGCATTCTGATCTTGGAAGCACAGATGGGCGTGGGCAAAACCGAGGCGGCGCTGGCCGCTGCGGAGATCATGGCCAGCCGGTTCGGGCTGGGAGGTGTCTTTTTCGGGCTGCCCACACAGGCCACGGCCAACGGCATCTTTCCCCGGCTGCTTGGCTGGGCAGATACGCAGTCTGAGGAGACGCTGCCGCAGGCTATAAAGCTGGCGCACGGCATGGCAGAACTGAACGAGAACTATTTGCGGTTACAGTGGCGCGGGGTGCAGCTGGAGGAGGATGCGCAGGAAGAGCATCAGGTGCAGGTACACCAGTGGTTTCGGGGAAACAAGCAGGCACTGCTGGCAAACTTTGTGATTGGCACAGTGGATCAGTTGCTGCTGGCGGCACTTGCCCAGAAGCACGTTATGCTGCGGCATCTGGGGCTTGCGGGCAAGGTGGTCATTATTGACGAGTGCCACGCCTACGATACCTACATGAACTGCTATCTGGACCGGGCACTGGAATGGCTGGGCTGGTACAAGGTGCCGGTCATTCTGCTTTCGGCCACCCTGCCTGCCCGGCGTCGCGCGGAACTGGTCGAGGCCTACCGGCAGAAAAAGGCCGCTCCGGCCGCTCCGTGGAAAACCAACTGCGGCTATCCGCTGCTGACATGGACGGATGGCGCAGAGGTAAAGCAGACGGCCATCCCATCGGATGCACCCGGTCAAACGGTGCAGCTGACCACGCTTACAGAGCCGGAGCTGCCTGCGCTGCTGCGCCGGAAACTGGCCGAGGGCGGCTGCGCGGGGGTGATCGTAAACACGGTCAAAAAAGCGCAGAAGATCGCACAGCTGCTGCGGGAAAGCCTGCCGGACAAAGAGGTACAGCTGTTCCATGCGCAGTTTCTGATGTCGGACCGCGCGGCGCGGGAAAACCAGCTGATGGCACGCATCGGCAAGGGATCCACGCCGAAGGAACGGAACGACCTGATCGTGGTGGGCACGCAGGTGATGGAGCAGTCGCTGGACATTGATCTGGATGTTCTTGTTACAGAGCTTTGCCCCATGGATCTGCTGTTGCAGCGCATCGGACGGTTGCACCGTCACCGCCGCAGCCGCCCCGCCCCATTGCAGCAGGCCTGCTGCGCGGTGCTGGACACCGGGGAAGATGCCTTTGACGCGGGCAGCGAGGCGGTATATGGACAGTGGCTGCTCTGGCGTACCCGGAAGTTTCTGCCCCGGAGCATCCGGCTACCGGAGGAAATCTCTCCGCTGGTGCAGCAGGTCTACGGCTGGGAGCGGGAAGCTCCCGGTGGAGCGCAGGGGGAGGAAATGCGCTGCGTATATGAGCAGACACAGGAGAAAAAGAAAGCGCGCGCCGAGGCGTACCTTGTGCCGCAGCCGGAAACGCACCGGCTGGCGCAGCTGAATACGCTGGACGACTGGATGCAGAACGAGGGTGCCCGCTCCGACCCGGCGGCGCGGGCAGCAGTGCGGGACGGCGACCCCTCGGTAGAGGTGCTTGTAATGCAGTGTCGGGCAGACGGCAGCATCCACTTTCTGCCGTGGCAGGAGGGTGGCAGCGCCGTAGCTGCCGACAGCCCGCCCCCGCCGGAAACGGCACTGAAGATTGCCCGGCAGAAGCTGCGGCTCCCGGCGGTGTTCGGCAAAGCGTGGAAGGTGGATAGGGTCATCCGGGAGTTGGAAGCGGATAACCGCAGCCGCCTTGCGGCGTGGCAGCTGTCGCCGCTGCTGCACGGAGAACTGATCCTGCTGCTGGATGAAAACCTGACTGCCCGGCTTGCGGGCATGGAACTTTGTTATGACCGTGAAAACGGCTTATATTACCAAAAGGAGGAGACGGATGAAGGAAATTGAATTCAACCTGCTGACCGAACCGTGGATACGGGTGCGGCTGCGGGACAACACGGTGCGGGAGGTGTCCCTGACCGGGGCGCTGGTGTCGGCGCAGGATTATGTGGACCTTGCGGGCGAGATGCCCACCCAGAACGCCGCCGTGCTGCGGCTGCTGCTGGCGGTGCTGTTCACCGTGTTCTCCCGGGTGGATGCAAAGGGAAAACCCCAACCGCTGGCACAGAGCGATGATGCACTGGAACGCTGGAGCGAGCTGTGGCAGCTTGGGCATTTCCCGGCAGAGCCTGTCCGGGACTACCTGGAGCAGTGGAAGGACCGCTTCTGGCTGTTTCACCCGACACACCCCTTCTGGCAGGTGCCGCAGGCAAAGATCGGCACAGAATACGGCGCGGCCAAACTCAACGGTGAAATGTCGGAAAGCAGCAATAAACTCCGGCTCTTTCCGCTGTATGCGGGGCAGAGCAAGGAGCAGCTGAGCTATACGCAGGCGGCGCGATGGCTGCTGTGCGTGAACGGCTATGATGACACCTCCGCAAAGCCAAAAGGAAAGGGACTTCCGTCCGTAGGAGCCGGGTGGCTGGGCAAGATCGGTTTTATTCAGGCACAGGGCGAAAATCTGTACGAGACCCTGATGCTGAACCTGACACTGCTGCGCGACGGCCGGGAATGCTGGGGCGAAAGCAAGCCCTGTTGGGAATTGGAAGCACCAAAGAGCGCGGAACGGACAGAAATTTGCTGCCCGGATAACCCGGCACAGCTGCTCACCCTGCAATCCAGAAGGCTGTTGCTGCACAGGACAG
>CAJMQZ010000174.1 GCA_905215595.1 uncultured bacterium | reverse complement strand
TCTGCACCTCGGCATCGCATTGGATGAGATAGATCTCTACCCGCTCGGTGAAGGAGCCGCTCTGCGGCGGCATCATCCTGAACGGGAAGGTGCTGATGGGCACTCACGCCGCTGCAGGGGAAGTCAGCTGCCTTGTTTCCAATATGGCAGCCAAAAAGTTGAATTGCTATAGATCGTTGGGATAGATTGCCACAAAAATCGAGTGGTGTCAACAAAAAGTTTTGAAAACACGCTGTTTTCGGCAGGGCGCAAGAAAAAGCGCGGGAAACTTTTGCAAAAAGAGAGAGGGCTGGACGGTGCCAGCCCTCTTGACAGAGCTTAATATCAAAGCCCCAGAGATATTTTTGAAAAAATTGAAATTCCGAATCGTTTTTACGGTTCAATGACATTGAAGGTTTTTTCAAACTTGGACGCGTATGCCAGCAGGCGTTTCAGGACAGTGGAATCTCCGCTGATCTGTACCTGCCCGGCCTGCTGACCTGTCATCAATGCAAAGAGCTGCAGACGCTTGCAGGTGACGGAAGCCTGCGCATCCGGATGGTTCTCGCCGGGGTAAGACAGCAGGACGCCATTCTTACGGGTCACATAGAACTGTTCATTCTCATCCGTTACGGTCAGATTCAAGGTCAGGTCATCATTCTGTGCAGCGTTGGCATCCGTCAGGATGGCGATATAATCCAACAGCATGGAAACCGTCATTGCTCGCATACTGTTGGTGAGACCATTCGCCGTGCGGGCCCGCCCAGACAGATTGCCGTTCCGCAGTTCCGCCGCACCCATCAGGTAGGCGTTGCGCCACGCACCGGATTCCGCCTGATAACCCAACTGCTCCAGCGCATCGGCACACAGATTGCGTGCCTTCTGGTTGGACGGGTCTGCAAAGACCAGCTCCTTGGTGATCTGTGCCACCCACTGATATTCGCCCTTTGCATAGTCCTTTTTGGCCTTGCAGAGCACCAGCTCCGTGCTGCCCAGATATTCTACAAGCTTCTTAGCGGCATCGCTGGGCGGGAGCGGGTCCAGGTTGACCGGGTTCGCATCGTACCAGCCCAGATACTTCTGGTAGATGGCTTTGGCGTTATGCGGCAGCGTGCCGTAATACTGGCGGGTATACCAGACTTTTTCGAGGGCATCCGGCAGCGAGATCATGGCGGCGATCTCGTTGGAGGTATAGCCCTGGTTCATGTAATGCAGGGTCTGGTCGTGGATAAACTTATAGATGGCTGCCGTGTTCAGCAGATATTCATGGATCTCCTCGCCCCAGTGCGGCCAGTTGTGGCTCTGGAACACCACGTCGGTCTTGCTGCAGAAGCGTCGATCTGCCTCGATGATATACTTCGCCCAATCGTTGGCATCGCGCACCTCTGCGCCGCGCAGGGTGTACAGATTATGCAGCGTACCGGTGCAGTTTTCCGCCATCCAGAGGGCGCGGTATTTCGGGAAATAGGCGTTCATCTCGGCAGGGGCTTCGGTGCCGGGGGTCAGCTGGAATTCGATCTCCAGCCCGTCGATGGTCAGCTTCGGAACATCTTCCCCAATCTCATAGGTCGGTGCAATAAGGCTCACATGACCGGTAGACTGTCCCATGCCGATGCCGATGGAGAGTGCTCCTTTCTCCCCTTTTTCCAGCACCGTACCATACTGATACTGCGCCCGCCGGGCCATTGCGATGCCGGCATAGACGTTTTCGCGGATGGCGTGTTTCAAAAATCCTTTCGGTGCAAGGATGACCGTTTTGCCCGAGGCAAGCTGTTTGTCGACGGAAAGACTGGGGTCCGCTACATCGTTCCGGTCGATCGCGCCCTCTGCGCCGCCAAAGTGATCCACATGGCTATGACTGTACAGCACAGCTTTGACATCCAGCGGTCCGAACCGGTTTTCCATCAGCGCTTTTGCTGCCTGCATATTTTCTTTGCACATCAGGACATCAAAAATGATCCAGCCGTTGTTGGTGCGGATGAAGGTCGCATTGGCCATATCAAAGCCGCGCACCTGATAGATGCCATCACATACTTCAAACAGACCGGCTTTGGCGTTGAGTTGGGTATTCCGCCACAGACTGGGGTTTACAGTGTCCGGAGCATCCCGGTTCAAATCGCCGTAGCTCTGCAGATCCCATGCAAATTTGCCATCCTCGGCGTAGATGACCTTACCTTCCGCATTGTCCAGCCAGCCGCGTTCTGCGTTGGCAAACTCCCGCCGGTCTGAAAAATCCAGCTTTTCATACCATTCGGCGTTCTTTTCTGCCGTGATCGCCGTTGCCTCTTCGATCTCGCCCGGTTGGGGAGAGTCCTTGAAAATATCTGTGATAAAGTTCAGACTGTTTTCATCGGTACTGCCTGCTGCGTGCGCGGTCAGGGATGCGCCGCAGGCGAACGCCGCAACCGCTGAAGTGGAAAGAAAGTTTCTGCGGGTCATCTTCATGGTGGGTTGCCTCCTTTATATCTGGGTTTATTTTACACAGACCGTGGGCGGCTGCCAGCCGCTCAGGGCATTCCAGTCAGGCTTATAGATACGCAGGAAGAGGATGTGCTTTATGCATCTTGTGAAAAACCATTTGACCTTCTATGTTACAGAATACACAGGAAATGCCCGAAAGTCAACGGCTTCTGAACTTTCAGCATTAAAGATGTGGCGTTGAACGGAACAAAGCACATCCTTCACGATTACAGCCCTGAGGTGGACGAATACCTTACGATCCATTGCTACCAGCCGGAACCGGGGTATTGTGCCTGCGTATTGCAGGCAGCAGATCCGTAACCGTTCTTCTTCCGTCTGCGGTTTATAATCCTTCTTGTGCCGTCCTCGCCGGTCTTTCAGGGCATCTTCGCCGTCTTTGA
>CAJMQZ010000173.1 GCA_905215595.1 uncultured bacterium | reverse complement strand
CAGTTATCATTTCAGGCCCAATTATCCAATTTGTTAATGCGAAAGCAAAACAAGTCTTAAAGATATGATAGTAAAGAAACTTACAACTTCCAGTTTACCGTACAGTGCTGAACCAAAAAGCCCCTGCATTCCAAAACGGATGCAGGGGCTTTCGCTTTGTTTACTTCAGGATGTCATACACCCACGCAAAAGGGGCTGCTGCATCAAATGCTGTGCAGCAGCCCCTTTTTATAATATTATTCTCCGTCCTTCGGGTCATCCAGATGCTCGCGCCGTTTGCGTGTCAATGCGGCGCACAGCTGCAGCAATGCAAAGCACAGGATGCCGGTAAAAACACCGGCAAAAACAGCACCGATCCAGTATCCATAGGAAAAACCGCAGATCAGCGTAACCGCCACCGCAGCCACCAGAGAATACACGGCATTGGCCGGGGCCTTATCCGAAAGGTGGCGATCCCACAGACCATTGCGCAGACACGCGACAACCGTATAGATACAGCCGATCATGAATACGACCCACTCTCCGGCAGCCTTGTCCGCAGCCCCGAACACCGTCTGCACGATCCACGCCGCCAGAAGGCTGCCCCACAGCAGCCAGAAGCCATGGCTTTCAATTTTGCGCATGGTCTGCTCCTGCATCTCGTCCAACCGGTTTTTCTTGCTGTATAGTGAAAATTTCATAGTTCATTCCTCCCAGAACAGTTCATCCAATGTCTTATCCAGAATTTTACAGATACTGCGGCAAAGGTTGATGGTGGGGTTGTACTCCCCTTTTTCAATGGCGTTGATGGTTTGGCGCGAAACCCCTGCCGCCTCGGCAAGCGCGCCTTGCGTCATGTCCTTTTCCGCACGGGCGGCCTTTAATTTCAGGTTCTTCGGCATTGATATGCTCCTTTCCTGCCGGGTCGGCATTTGTTTTATCCTCTGGACATATAGTAGCATTTACCATTCCAAATGTCAAGTATATATTACAAAAAGTTTTTTCACACAGACAAAAAGCACCCCGGCTGTTTTCAGCCGGGGTGCTTTGCGATTATGATTATTTCAGCACGACTTCGCCGTTTTCATCGGCATCCACCACAAGGGTGCCGCCGGATGCCAGCGTGCCGTCGATCAGGCGCTCGGCGGCGGGGTCTTCCACGGCTTTGCGAATGACACGGCGCAGGTCGCGCGCACCAAACTTGCCGCCCTGACTCTTTTGCACCAGCGCCTTGAGGGCTGCCGGGGTGTAGCTGTATGCGATCCCCTTGGCCTCCATGCCGGGCTTGTACTCGTCCAGCATCAGGGCCGCGATGCCCTGCAGGGTCTCCTCGGTCAGGGGCTTGAAGGCGATCACTTCATCCACGCGGCCAAGGAACTCCGGCCGCAGGAACTGGGCCAGCGCCTTGCGGGTCTTTTCCTCGCTGAGCTGTTCCTCGCTCTTGTTGAAACCAAGCCCGCCGGTGCTCTGGTCACTGCTGCCGGCGTTGGAGGTCATGCAGATGACCGTGTTGGAGAAGTCCACCGTGCGGCCCTGCGCATCGTTGATCTTGCCCTCGTCCAGAATCTGCAGCAAAATGTTCATCACATCCGGGTGCGCCTTTTCGATCTCATCGAACAGCACCACGCTGTAGGGGCGGCGGCGCACCTTTTCGGTGAGCTGGCCGGCCTCCTCGTAGCCCACATAGCCCGGAGGCGAACCGATCATGCGGGACACCGCGTATTTTTCCATATACTCGCTCATGTCCAGACGGATGAGCGGGTCGGGGCCGTCGAACAGCTGATTTGCCAGCTGCTTGACCAGCTCGGTCTTGCCCACGCCGGTGGGGCCCACAAAGATAAAGCTGGCCGGACGGCGGCGGCCGGAAAGATCGGCGCGGCTGCGCTTGATGGCCTGCGCCACCAGATGCACGGCCTCGTCCTGGCCGACGATCTTCTTTTTCAGCTCATTTTCCAACCCGGCCAGCTTGGCGAACTCACTCTCGCGGATCTTCACCGCCGGGATACCGGTCCACAGCTCGATGACCTTGGCCACGTCATCCATGGTCACCTGGATCTCACTGGCGGCTGCCTGCTTGGCGGGCAGCTCGGCTTCCAGCTTGGCGATGCGGGTCTTGCGCTCCGCCACCCGCTCATAGTCGATGGGCTCGTTGACGTCCGCCGTCTCCATATCCGCTTCTTCCTGCTTCAGGGCGTCCAGCTCCTTCTGCATGCCCAGATACTCGGAGATGACCGGGTGGGCCAGATTGCAGCAGGCGCAGGCTTCGTCCAGCAGGTCGATGGCCTTATCGGGCAGATAACGGTCGGTGATATAGCGCTCACTCAGGGTGACAGTGGCAGAAAGCACATCGGCAGGCACCTGCACATGATGGTGCTGCTCGTAGTAGTGCTTGATGCCGTTCATCACAGCAAGGGTATCGGCCACGCTGGGTTCTTCCACCCGCACGGGCTGGAAACGGCGTTCCAGCGCCTGATCCTTCTCGATATACTTGCGGTACTCGTTGAAGGTGGTGGCACCGATGACCTGAATTTCACCACGGGAGAGGGCGGGCTTCAGGATATTGCCCGCGTTCATGGCACCCTCGCTCTCACCGGCAGAGGTGATGGTGTGGATCTCGTCGATGAACAGGATCACGTTCCCGGCTGCCTTCACCTCGCCCAGCAGGCCCTTGACCCGCTGCTCAAACTGTCCGCGGAACTGGGTGCCCGCCACCAGACTGGTGAGGTCCAGCAGATAGATCTCCTTATCCTGCAGGCCGATGGGCACATCGCCCTTGGCAATGCGCTCGGCGATGCCCTCGGCAATGGCCGTCTTGCCCACACCGGCTTCGCCGATGAGGCAGGGGTTGTTCTTCTGGCGGCGGC
>CAJMQZ010000172.1 GCA_905215595.1 uncultured bacterium | reverse complement strand
CATCCACGATGTTGATGATGCCGGTGGGCTTTTCGCCGATGATGAACTGCCGGGTAACGATCTCCTCGCTGGAATAGGGGGACATAGAATAGATGCCCGGCAGGTCGGTGACCTCAGTCTCCGGGTGCCCCTTGATGGCACCGCTCTTGCGGTCCACCGTCACGCCCGGAAAGTTGCCGACGTGCTGGTTGGAGCCGGTGAGCTGGTTGAACAGGGTGGTCTTGCCGCAGTTCTGGTTGCCCGCCAGTGCAAAGGTCAGGGTCTTATCCTCCGGCAGGGGATTCTCCCCCTCCTTGGTGTGGTACTTGCCGCCCTCGCCAAGACCCGGATGCTCCACCATCTTCTCCGCCACCGGGGCGTGCACCGCCGGGGTCTTTTCGGTGGGGGTCACGGTGATCTGTGCCGCGTCGTCCAGACGCAGGGTCAGCTCATAGCCGTGGATGCGCAGCTCCATGGGGTCGCCCATGGGCGCCAGCTTTACCAGCGTGACCTCCGCCCCGGGAATCAGACCCATATCCAGAAAATGCTGCCGCAGTGCGCCTGCACCGCCCACAGTCTCCACTATGGCGCTTTTGCCGATCTGTAACTCTTTTAACGTCATATCCGTTGCCTTCTTTTATATGTACTGTTCTTGTGTGTTAGTCTGTGTTAACAAATGTAGTATAGGCTAACTGACAGCGGATGTCAAGAGAGAATATAGACACAAAAAAAGCACCGCACACTCTCAGGCGAGAATATGCGGTGCTCCGGTTCAAATCATGATTACTTCACGGTGTGGTAGCCATCGGGATTGTTCTTCTGCCAGTTCCAGCTGTCGGCGCACATCTCCTCGATGCCGTACTCAGCCACCCAGCCCAGCTCGTTCTTGGCCTTGGTGGGGTCGGCGTAGCACTCGGCGATATCGCCGGGGCGGCGGGGATCGATGACGTAGGGGATCTCCTTGCCGCAGGCCTTGGAGAAAGCGTGGATGACATCCAGCACGCTGTAACCCTTGCCGGTGCCCAGATTGCAGATGAAGAGACCGCAGCCGGTCTCCAGCTTGCGGATAGCGCACACATGACCGCGAGCCAGATCCACAACGTGGATGTAGTCACGCACACCGGTGCCGTCCGGGGTGGGGTAGTCGTTGCCAAAGACGTGCACCTTTTCCAGCTTGCCCACAGCCACCTTGGCAATGTAGGGCATCAGGTTGTTGGGGATGCCGTTGGGGTCCTCGCCGATCAGGCCGCTCTTGTGGGCGCCGATGGGGTTGAAGTAGCGCAGCAGTGCCACGTTCAGGCTGGGGTCAGCCTTGCAGACGTCCTGCAGAATGCGCTCGGTGAAGGCCTTGGTGGTGCCGTAGGGGTTAGTGGTAGCACCCACGGGGAAGTCCTCGGTGATGGGCACACTGGCGGGGTCGCCGTAGACGGTAGCGGAGGAGCTGAACACGAAGTTGTGGCAATCATGATGGCGCATCACGTCCAGAATGACCAGCGTGCAGTTGAGGTTATTATAGTAGTACTCGATGGGCTTGGACACGCTCTCGCCCACAGCCTTGTAGGCTGCAAACTGGATGACGGCGGTGATGTCCGGGCACTCGGAGAAGATCTTCTCCACGTCCTCGCGGCGGGTCATGTCTGCCTTGTAGAAGCGGAAATCCTTGCCGGTGATCTGCTTGACCCGGTCCAGAACCACAGGAGAAGCATTATAATAGTTATCTGCCACCACGATATCGTAGCCAGCGTTCAACAGTTCGATGCAGGTGTGGCTGCCGATGTAGCCGGCACCGCCGGAAACTAAAATTGCCATAGCCGAGTACCTCTCTCACATAGTATTTCTTGCTTTTTCTCTTTGCGCCGGGCGCTGCCCGGCCTGCTTAAAGCATACCGCTTTTTGCCGCCGACTGCAAGGGGCGCTTTCTTTATTCAGATATATTTTTGTTGCATCTTCGCACATTACACTTTTGATTGACAGAGATTTTTCGCACTTTTCACATGGAGAGAATGCGCCGTTTGTGCAAAACATAGAAATGGAGAGGGAGGATACCCCTTTCGTCATCGCTGCGCGATGCCACCTTCCCCAAGGGGACGGCTGAACCCTCTCAGTCACGGCTTACGCCGTGCCAGATTCCCCCTTTTGTCACCTGCGGTGACATCTTCCCCCGGAGCGGGGGAAGTCTTTCCTCTCAGGGGGAGCTTTATTCGCGCTGACCGGAAGATGCCAAAAAGCTCCCCCTTCGGGGGAGCAGACTGAGAGGGTTGCCGCCGCAGGCGGCCATTGTGCCGCAAGGCACACATCATTTGTCCGCAGGACAACATCATTTCCCGCAGGGAACATCATGCCACGCAAAAAACGTCTGCCGGAGCAGACGTTTTTGCATGGTGTATCATTCTTTAAAGCTTTCCGCACTGCTTGCCGGTGAAGAACCGCAGGGTGGTGGTGGCGCGGAACACCTTGCCTGCCCGCAGCACCGTAGAGGGGAACTCCGGGTGAGAGGGGCTGCAGGGATAGTGCTGGGTCTCCAAGGCAAAGCCGCCGTACTTCCGCAGCGGCTCGCCGCCCTTGCCCGGGGCGGGGCATTCCTGCAAAAAGTTGCCGGTGTACAGCTGGATGCCCGGCTGGGTGGTGTACAGTTTCATGCTGATGCCGGTCTTTTCGCTGGTAGCCCATGCGCAGATGCTCTGGCTGGAGCCGCGTGCGCGGTCGATGACATAGCAGTGGTCGTAGCCGCCGCCCACCATGGTGGTCTGGGGGAAGCCGGTGTCGATCTCCTTGCCGATGGTCTTACCGGCGGTAAAGTCCATGGGGGTGTTCGCTACGGGCAGGATATTGCCGGTGGGGCAGGTGGTATTGTTGCCCTCCAGATAGCGGGAGGCGTAGATGCGCAGCTTCTGGTTCAGCACGTCGCCGCCGCCGTCCAGATTGAAGTAG
>CAJMQZ010000171.1 GCA_905215595.1 uncultured bacterium | reverse complement strand
GGAGCGTCCACAGACGCTCCGGTATCCCGTTTTTATCCATAATTCTTCTCTTTTTATTTGCGGCTGCGCGCCGGGCGGCGGTGGAGGGCGCAGTAATAGCCGAAAGCGGTACCGCACAAGCCGCCTACGATGTGCATAAAGTTTGCCACGTTATCGTGCACAAAGATGATATCATACACCTGCTGGCCGAAGTACAGCGCCGCCACCAGCAGCATGGTGACCGGGATGCCGCCGGAGAAGCCCGCCAGCGAGGACAGCATGATGAGCATGAACACGATGCCGGACGCACCCAACAGCCCCGTGTGGGGGAACAGGATACATTGCAGCACACCGGTGACCAGCGCGGTGAACAAAATGCCCTTGAGCAGCGGGATGCTGCCGTATTTTTCCTCCATGGGCGGGCCAACCACCAACAGCAACAGCATATTGTTGAGAAAATGCTCCCAGTTGGCATGACCCAGCACATGGCCGAACAGCCGGATGTAGCCCAGTGGGTCCCGCCACGAGGAGCGGTACACGCAGAACAGGTTCATGGTGCTCCAGCCGCCCGTCCAGCCGTCTGCCAGCAGCACCAGCATGGACAACAGAAAAAAGGTAAGGATCACCGGCGAGTTATACTGGAGCTCCAGTTTCAGCTTGATCTTTTTCGTAAACAGTCATTCCCTTCACAGTATTGTTGGCGTTACCCTCTGGTTTGTGCCCAGTATGCGCCCATGCTCTGGCCGGGCTGGTTCGTTACTTCATCGTTGAGGTATGCCGCAAGGCCGCAGGCCGCAGGCTGCCAGCTGAGCGCGGCTTCCACCGTGGGGTACTCCACCTCGGCGTACCAGAACGCTGTGGGCAAGCCCTCGTCCACATGGTTCACCTCCAGCACCGCGCCGTCCGGCAGGCGGTAGCTCCGGCGCACTTTTTTGATCAGAGGCTTGCCGATGATCTTCTCTTCCAGCTGCACAAACAGGTCTTTGTCGATGCTGCGCTCGATCTCCTCCCGTGCAAGGCCCCCGGCGGACTTGAAGCAGAGGATATAATCGGTGCTGCCGCCGGTCAGTGCTTCCTCCCGGATGCGCACCGTGGGCTGCACACTGATATAGCCCTGCCGCATGGTGAATTCTTCCTCAAGGGGCAGCCCCTCCGGCCAGCCGGTCACCATCCATTTGCGTTCGATCTCCATAGCGTTCTCTTCCTTCCGCAAAATTTTGTATTTATTCTACCATATTTTTATGTTATGATAAAGAGCAGAACGAACATCATTTTGCGCATTCTTAGTTGAAGGAGCATTTTATGAAAAGCGAACGCACTTATCCTGTATATAAAGTCAACAAGCACGCCGAGGGTCTTTTGGTGGGCGGGCATCCATGGGTGTACGAGAACGATATTCTGGAAGCCCCCGGCACCGCGCCGGAAAACGGCTCGCTGGTAGATGTGGTCAGCCCCAAGGGCGCATACCTTGGCACCGGCTTTCTCTCGCTGCAAAGCAAGATCCGGGTGCGGCTCATTTCCCGCAATGCCAACGACTCCTTTGACGCCGCCTTCTGGCGCCGCCGGGTGGAGTACGCATGGGCTTATCGCAAAACAGTGCTGGAGCCCGCCGACCTTTCCGCCTGCCGCTTCATTTTTGGCGAGGCAGACCAGTTCCCCGGTCTGACGGTGGACCGGTTCAACAATGTTCTGGTCACCCAGACCCTGAGCGTAGGCATGGAAAAGCTGAAGCCGGTGCTCTTCCCGCTTTTGGCTGAGGTGCTGCGGGCGGACGGACAGACCATTGACGGCATCTACGAGCGCAACGATGAAGCCCTGCGTGCCAAGGAGGGGCTGGAACAAAACAAGGGCTGGTTCACCCTGCCCGGCGAGAGCCACCCGGAAACCACCGAGACCGAGATCTGTGAAAACGGCGTATACTACCATGTGGACTTTGAAAACGGGCAAAAGACCGGCTTTTTCCTTGACCAGAAGTATAACCGCCGGGCTGTGGCACGCCTTGCCGCCGGGCATACCGTGCTGGACTGCTTTACCCACACCGGCAGCTTTGCCTTGAACGCGGCCAAGGGCGGGGCAGCCCGGGTGACCGCTGCCGACATCAGCGCCGAAGCCATTGCCATGGCAAAGCGCAACGCCGAGCGCAACGGTCTCGACAACATGGATTTCCTCTGCGAGGACACCTTTGCCCTGCTGCCCCGGCTGGAAAAGGAGGGCAGCCCCTACGACTTCATCATTCTGGATCCCCCTGCCTTTACCAAGGCGCGCCGCACGGTGGAGAATGCCATGCGCGGCTACAAGGAGATCAACTACCGCGCAATGAAGCTGCTGCCCCGGGGCGGGTATCTGGCTACTGCCAGCTGCTCCCACTTTGCCACCGAGGAGTTGTTCATCAAGATGCTGCGCGCCGCCGCCAAGGACGCCCACCGGCAGCTGCGGCAGATCGAGGTAAAGCAGCAGGCACCGGATCACCCCATTCTGTGGGGCGTGCCGGAGACGAACTACCTCAAGTTTTTCCTGTTTCAGGTCATCTGATGCTTTTACAATAAGAACAATTGCCGCGCGCTGCACACCTTTCAGCCGGAGAAAGCCGTCCTGAGGGAGGCTTTTTCGACGCAAAAGTCATACCAATCGCGGTTGTTCCAAAAATCCGAGATCGTGTTTGTGCAGAATCGTCAGTTTTGTCAATTGCCTTTTTTGCCTGCAAAGACTATAATCTTAGCCATAGACAGCAACGGCGCTGTGGGTCACCTCCTGACTCGCAGCGCCATTTTTGTTAAGATGTAAGCACGCTTTAGGTTCCTGCATTGCGGCAGCCCCAAGGCGAAAGAAAAAAGTAAGATCAAGTAAGGAGTAGGATTTATGGCAGCAAATGTTATGGAGATCTACGGCAGCAAGGTCTTTAACGAGCATGTGATGAAGGAGCGCCTGCCGAGCGCTACTTATAAGAGCCTCAAGAACACCCTGCACAAGGGTGCTCCGCTGGACATCGAGGTGGCCAACGTGGTGGCCAGCGTCATGAAGCGCTGGGCCATGG
>CAJMQZ010000170.1 GCA_905215595.1 uncultured bacterium | reverse complement strand
ATCGAAGAAGCCATCGAGGACCCGGACGAATTGCTGGATGCGTCGTAATCGCGGCTAACATCAAGTATTCTGTTAAACTACCCGTACACACATAAAAAGCCCCCTGCCAGTTCATCACCGGCAGGGGGCTTACAAGTTTACCTGATCCAGTTTTATCAAGAAAGATCATTCCAATTCGGTAAGCTTGGATCTTTACGAAGCAATTTATTTAATAAATCGGTACTGTGAACAAATCACTTACATTCCTTCTTCATAGCAGAGTAACCGATGAGAACGGTCCACACATAGGCACAGGTCTTGGGGATCATCAGCATACCGATCATGGGGACGGTATTGGCCCAAAGAACAACGGGAATGTAGAACCCGAAGCTCAGCACGATGGTCATCCACATCCAGCGAAAAGCCGAGTCGTCATGCTCCTTGGCACTGCGGTAGAACAGCACGATGATCAGCAGGCCCATCAGTGCAAAAGGAATGTTACGGTAAATGCCCCAGGACAGCGGAGATTCGGCGCTCAGCCACTGGTTCTGCGGCATCATGCACAGGATAACACGCACGGCAGCCAGACCGTAGACGGCGGCAGTCAGGCCATTGTTGCCCTTGACCCGGTAGCGCTCACGCCATACATAGTACAGCAGCACATAAAAGACAGTCATTGTCACAGAGGTGATCCACTTACCCAGACCCAGAGGAACGGTAAAGTTTTCAAAGCCCGTGGTGCATAGAGCCAGAGCACGGGGAATCAGATGGAACGAGTCGCCGGCACCCAGAACGACAGCCATCAGACCGAACAGCTTGAACTGGTGGTTACCCTTGCAGCCACAAATCATCAGGATACCGATGGTGATGACGGATACCAGATACACAGCATCAAAAACAGTTTCTACGATTGCTTGCATAGTTGATTGCTCCTTGTTGATAGATTAAATTGATTGTAACACTGCATTTTTTGCAGGGCCGACTTCGTTTTTACGGTCATCAAGGGCTTGCTCGGCAAAGTTGCATCCAAAACGCAGGATGTTGAAGCTTGCATTCCACCACACAAGACAGGCGAGCAGCAACAGGATATTGCGATGAACTTTCCTATGAGTGTCTCCCTTGAGTGAACGCTGTTCATTTTGGACATTATAAAATTCCCACAGCAGTGTGGGAAGAAAATGCAGTCAATATAAGGTTCTGCGCACGATTTCCAGCACAGCGGCAGGGTCGTAGTCCTGCCGCAGCAAGGCAGACAGCATCAGCGAAAATAGAACATCGGCAAATTTTTCAACGGTGAATTGCGCGTTAAAAGCGTCCGGACGGATTTTGGTATCCTGTTGCAGCACCGTACACAGACCATTTAAGATATGGTGCCAGATTTGCTGCATGTGCCGTTTTCCATCGGCCTTGTCCTCCTGCATAAAGCCGAGAGAGTGCAGTGTGAAGAATCCAGGATACTGCTCACAGCCGTAGGCCATGCGCTCGTACATCCATTTGACACAGGTCTGCACGTCCTGAAATACGGCCTCGTCCTGCGGGCGGTGGAAAATTTCGCACCAGACGCTCTCGACCGTGGCGCTGATAAGCTCAGCCTTGGAGTCATAATAGTTGTAGATCGAGCCGACCGAGACCCCGCATGCCGAGGCGACAGAACGGATACTGACCGCCGCCCAGCCCTTTTCTCGGATAAGCTCACGGCTGTTTTTTAAGATATCTTCCTTGGAGGTTACGATTGTATTCATGTGGTCACCCTCAATATGAACAATGTTCATTTTTATTATACTGCCCGTTCCCACTTTGTCAAGAGGATTTCATAAAAGGTTTATATTTTTGTGGTTATCCCTTTGAGCCATGTTCACGAATGGAAAATATGAATCAGCTGAAAGTTTACAAACCAAACACAGGTTTCTGCATTGGCTACACGTAATGATCAGCAAGCGTCCTGGCACAGTTGAAAGCCCCGGGGGAATCCATCGGAGACGGCATCAAAAAAGAAGAAAAGCCGTAAAGCTGTTACCAAAGTGTTGCCCCAAACAAAAAAGCCCCTCTTTTCGGGAGGGTATTTTCCGAAAAGCGGAGCTTTTATTTGCGTTATTTCGTTATATTGTTGAAGGGTCTAAAAAGTCGGAAGGATTTTTTCATTACTCGAGCTCAATGGTTGCCGGCGGCTTACCGGTGCAATCATAGAACACGCGGTTTACATGCTTGACCTCATTGACGATACGGCTGGTGACAGTGCCCAGAACATCCCAGGGCATATTATAGCTCTCCGCGGTCATAAAGTCAGTGGTGGTCACAGCACGCAGCGCCACAGCGTAATCATAGGTGCGCTCGTCGCCCATGACGCCCACACTGTGCATGTTGGTCAAGGCTGCATAGTACTGGCTGATCTCCTTATCCAGACCCGCCTTTGCGATTTCCTCACGCCAGATCGCGTCGGCATCCTGCACGATAGCCACCTTCTCCGGGGTCACTTCGCCGATGATGCGGATGCCAAGACCCGGGCCGGGGAACGGCTGACGGCTGACCAGATATTCGGGCAGGCCCAGCTCACGGCCGGCCTGACGCACCTCGTCTTTGAACAGGTTGCGCAGCGGCTCCACCAACTCCTTGAAGTCCACAGTGTCGGGCAGACCGCCGACGTTGTGGTGGCTCTTGATAACAGTGGACTCACCGCCCAGACCGCTCTCAACGACATCCGGGTAAATGGTACCCTGTGCCAGGAAATCCACCTTGCCGATCTTCTTGGCCTGCTCTTCAAACACACGGATGAACTCTTCGCCGATGATCTTGCGCTTGCGCTCCGGCTCGGTGACACCAGCCAGCTTTGCAAAGTAGCGTTCGCGGGCATCCACACAGATAAAGTTGATATCAAAGCCGTTGGCATTGCCCGGGCCGAATACAGAGCAGACCTCTTCCTTCTCGTTCTTACGCAGCAGACCGTGATCCACAAACACGCAGGTCAGCTGCTTGCCGATAGCCTTAGCCAGCATAGCTGCCAGAACGGAGGAATCCACGCCGCCGGACAAGGCGC
>CAJMQZ010000169.1 GCA_905215595.1 uncultured bacterium | reverse complement strand
ACAGAACCATGCACAGACACAACGAAAAGGGAGAAAATACCTTGGCAAACGATAAAATCATCATCAAGGGTGCCCGCGAGCACAACCTGAAAAATATCAACCTGACCCTCCCGCGGGAAAAGCTGATCGTCATGACCGGACTTTCCGGCTCGGGCAAGTCCAGTCTGGCTTTCGATACCATCTATGCAGACGGCCAGCGCCGCTATGTGGAAAGCCTTTCCAGCTACGCCCGGATGTTTCTGGGTCGGATGGATAAGCCGGACGTGGACGAGATCACCGGTCTTTCGCCGGCCATCTCCATCGACCAAAAGACCACCAGCCACAACCCCCGCTCCACCGTGGGCACTGTGACTGAAATCTACGATTATCTGCGCCTGCTGTACGCCCGCATCGGCGTGCCGCACTGCCCGGTTTGCGGGCGGGTCATCAGCCAGCAGACCGTGGATGAGATGGTGGACGCCGTCCTCAAGCTGGAGGAGGGCACAAAGTTCCAGATCTTAGCCCCGGTGGTGCGTCAGCGCAAGGGCACCCAGCAGAAGGAACTGGACGCCGCCCGCCGCGCCGGCTATGCCCGCGTGAAAATCGATGGCAACTTGTATGATCTGGACGAGGAGATCAGTCTGGAAAAGAACATCAAGCATACGGTGGAAATCGTGGTGGACCGTCTTGCCCTGCGCAAGGGCATCCGCAGCCGTCTGGCGGATTCGCTGGAGACCGCGCTGGCACTCACCGGGGGCGTGGCCGAGGTGGACGTCATCGGCGGCGAGTGTATGACCTTCAGCCAGAACTTTGCCTGCCCGGAGCACGGCATTTCCATCAGCGACCTGTCGCCCCGGCTCTTCTCCTTTAATAACCCGCTGGGCGCCTGCGAAAAATGCACCGGCCTTGGCACCTTTATGCGGGTGGACGAGGATCGCATCCTGCCCAACCGCAGCCTTTCCATCCGGGAGGGCGCCATCAAGGCCAGCGGCTGGTACTACGCTGAAGGCTCTGTGAGCGAGATGTATTATCTTGGCCTTGGTAAGAAATATGGCTTCACGCTGGATACGCCCATCAAGGAGATGAGCACCGAGGCGGTGAACGCCCTGCTCTACGGCACCAACGGCGAAAAAATCGAGATGCACCGCACCAACGAGTTCGGCAGCGGGGTGTACTACAACACCTTTGAGGGCATCGTAGAAAATCTGGAGCGCCGCTTCCGCGAGACGAGCAGCGAGTGGATGAAGGAAGAAATCGGCAGCTTTATGTCCGGCGTGGAGTGCCCGGACTGCCACGGGCAGCGCCTGAAGCCGGTGGTGCTTGCTGTGACCATCGGGGATAAGAACATCAGTCAGTTCTGTGAGATGTCCATCCGGGACGAGCTGGAATTTATCAAGCAAAACGAGCCGAACCTTACCGAAAAGCAGCAGCAGATCGGCGGTCAGATCATGAAGGAGATCAAGAACCGCCTGCAATTTTTGCAGAGCGTGGGTCTGGATTACCTCACGCTGGCCCGCGCAGCGGGCACGCTTTCCGGTGGTGAGAGCCAGCGCATCCGCCTGACCACCCAGATCGGCAGCGCTCTGTCCGGCGTGCTCTATGTGCTGGACGAGCCCTCTATCGGCCTGCATCAGCGGGACAATGATAAGCTCATTGCTACCTTGAAAAACCTGCGGGATCTGGGCAACACGGTCATCGTGGTAGAGCACGACGAGGACACCATGCGCAGCGCGGATTATATCGTGGACGTAGGCCCCGGTGCCGGTGTGCACGGCGGCGAGATCGTAGCCGCAGGCAGCGTAAAGGATATCTGCAAGGCCAAGCGCAGCATTACCGGCGACTATCTCTCCGGCCGCAAGCGCATTGCAGTGCCCCAGACCCGCCGCACCGGCAACGGTCACTGCCTGACCGTAAAGGGCGCACGGGAAAATAACCTGCGTAACATCGACGTCAGCTTCCCTCTGGGGGAGTTCATCTGCGTCACCGGCATTTCCGGCTCGGGCAAGTCCAGCCTGATCAACGAGATCCTGTACAAAACGCTGGCCAGCGAGCTGAACGGTGCCCGCTCCCGCGCCGGCAAGTGCGATGGGGTAGAGGGACTGGAGTTCGTGGATAAGGTCATCGGCATCGACCAGCAGCCCATCGGCCGCACCCCACGCTCCAACCCCGCCACCTACACCGGCGTGTTCAACGATATCCGCACCGTATTCTCCCAGACGCAGGACGCCAAGATGCGCGGCTACGGCCCGGGGCGGTTCAGCTTCAACGTTAAGGGTGGCCGCTGCGAAGCCTGCGAGGGTAACGGCATCTTGCAGATCGAGATGCACTTTCTGCCGGACGTATATGTGCCCTGCGAGGTGTGCAAGGGCGCGCGCTACAACCGCGAAACGCTGGAAGTAAAGTATAAGGAAAAGACCATTGCGGATGTGCTGAACATGACCGTGGAGGAAGCGGTGGTGTTCTTTGCCAACCAGCCCAAGATCGCCCGCAAGCTGCAAACGCTGTTGGACGTTGGCCTTGGCTATGTCACTTTGGGGCAGAGCGCCACCACCCTGTCCGGCGGCGAGGCACAGCGTGTGAAGCTGGCCAACGAGCTTGCCCGCCGCGGCACCGGCAAGACGGTGTATATTCTGGACGAACCCACCACCGGCCTGCACATTGCAGACGTGCATCGCCTGATCGAGGTGCTGCAAAAACTGGTGGACGTGGGCAACACGGTCATCGTCATCGAGCATAATCTGGATCTGATCAAGTGTGCCGACCATATCATCGACCTTGGTCCGGAGGGCGGCAGTGCCGGCGGCGAGATCGTAGCCGAGGGTACCCCGGAGCAGGTGGCTGCCGTGCCCGGCAGCTTTACCGGCCAGTACCTGCGCCCGCTGCTGGAACGCGACCGCGCGCAGCGCGCCGCAGAAGCGGAAAAGCACTGACAAAAACAGCAAAAACGAAAAAGCGCGTATCCGTGTGAAAATCAGACTTTTCTCAGAAAAAACCAAAAATAATTGAAAAACCTGTTGACAAAACGGCCTTACCTGAGTATAATATTTCTTGTCGCCACGCTTCGGTAGGGAAGCGGCGGTCGATATCCGGGTGTAGCGCAGTTTTGGTAGCGCGCTTGAATGGGGTTCAAGAGGC
>CAJMQZ010000168.1 GCA_905215595.1 uncultured bacterium | reverse complement strand
GCAGGCGAGAGCACCACCATTCTGCCCACCCTGCTGGAAAACTACAAGACCTACGGTGTGGAGCAGTACCCCAGCCACAAGGTCAAGGAGTTCCGCATGGATGCCGTTGTCTGTGAGAACAAGGACGGCGCAGAGGTGACCATCCCCTGCGATTACATCGTGCTGGCCATGGGCGCACGCTCCAACGAGTTTGACGCTGCTGCACTGGAAGCTGCCAACATCCCGGTGTACTCCATCGGCGATGCCGCAGGCAAGGCTGCAGATATCTCCAACGCCATCCGTACCGGCTACGATACCGCCTGCCAGCTGTAAAGTAGTCTGAGATGCGCACAGCGCATCGCCAAAAGTGCAAGCCCGGAAGGTCTGTGTGCCTTCCGGGCTTGCTTTTTTTCGGGAAAAGACGTGATCATTGGCCGCCCTCTGCGATATTTTTCCGCCGGTTAAGCCTGGATATAGAAATCCGACAAGAGTTGTGTTAGAATAAGGCATCCGGGAGCGCCATACGGCGGGTGCTCCGCTTCAACATGAAAAATGGAGGCTTTTTATGAAAAAGACCTATCGCTCGTTCTTTTGTCTGCTTGCAGTGCTGCTGCTCAGTGTCAGTGCACTGCCCGCTGCCTCGGCACTGTTTTCGGATCGGCTCTACTACTATGGTACGGTAGAAGAGATCAGCCGCGTTGCGGACGGTACAGTGGAGTCCGTACTGGTGACCGCAGAGGGGCAGGAGACCTATGAAATGGTGATCACTGAGCGCACCCAGTGGCAGGACCATGACGAAAAGACCACCTCCGATCCCGCTACCCTTGCAGTGGGGGAGCAGATCTGTGTGGTGCACGACCCTGCCGTGATGATGTCGCTGCCGCCGCAGTCGGTGGCCTATACCGTCATCCGCAATTTCCCCGCAGGCACGAATCTGGAGCAGGAAGCCCGCGACGCTGCCTGCCCGGTGAAGCAGTTCTTCGCAAAGACCCGCAAGGCCATTGAGGACTGGTTCTACCAGACCATGCCCATTGCAGAGTGAATCTGACTGCATCGTAAAAAAGGAAAAACATCTGCTGTCCCACGCCGGAGGCTGTCACGTCCGGCAAAAGGGCAGCAGATGTTTTTTTGTGTGTAATCCTGCCTTGTTCAACTTATGATTCATCCAGTTGGGCAGCAGTGCAGAAACACTCAGTTCCGCTGGAACCCAAGATAGCGGGTGCCCTGAAAACTCAGCTTTCCAATGTCGCCCTCCACAAGCATTCCGTAGTCCGAACCACTTACGGTAAGCTCCATGCGGTCGCCGCTTTCCACCTGAAAGGTCACATAATAGGTGGTAAACGTATGCATCATCGTGTTGTCCGTGTGGTGGTGAGAGACCTCCGTGCGCTTTGCCACCACCGCTGCCGGAACGGTGAGCCGCGGCGAATGGTTGTTTTTATTCCAGGTGCGGATATTTCCGATGATGGTGTATAGAATCATGCCCAGAACCACAAGGAACAGGATGGGAAACAGGATGCTGAACAACAGATCAAATCCAGCGAAAAACATCTTACTCCTCCAAAATTTCTTCCAGCAGTCCCTTTACGTCCTCCAAAAAGGATTCCTCTCCAAGGGTGTTCACTTTGAAGAACACCGCCTGACTGCCGCCTGCGGTGATGGCGGATAACCGGATCGGGCTGCCCCCGTTCTGAAACATGGTCAGCGTCAGACTCAGGCGATTACCGCCCATCACGCTGTACCGTTCAAAGACGCGGACGCTGCACCGGGCATCGCCCTCTTTGAAATCACTTCCGGCTTCCAGCTCTGCCGACCAGCTGCTGGCCGGAATTTCGTTTTCCAACTTCCAGAGCAGCTGATCAAATTTCTTGTTTTGAATGGTCTTTTCAAAGATCGCCATAATGGTTCCTCCGTTTTACCAACAAAATTCGGTCCCTTATCCTTAATACGAACGAACCCGCAGGAAAATTGCAGAATGCCATCCCTGCGCTCCGGATTCGGAGGAATACTTTGTGATCTTCCAACAGCATACAGTAGCACCAGGGGGTGCTGTGTATGCTATTAACGCTGCTGCAATTTTTCGCTACAAAATTTCTGGTGCTGGCGCTGCATCTGGAAGCGGGAAGTTTCCCAAAGCCGCTCAGCGCGCGGGAGGAGATCGAAACCTTTGCGGCTCTGCGGGCGGGGGACAGGAGTGCGCGGGAAAAGATCATCCGGCACAATCTGCGGCTGGTGGCCCATGTGGCAAAGAAATACTACGCCCAGCCCGGCGACCAGGAGGACCTGATCTCAATTGGAACCATTGGGCTGATGAAGGCCGTGGATACCTTTGACACCACCCGCAAGGCGCGATTTGCGACCTATGCCAGCAGATGCATTGAGAATGAGCTGCGGATGCATTTTCGCAGGGAGCGCAGAAATGGTGTGGTCGTTTCCCTGCAGGAAACACTGGAAGCGGGGAAAGAAGACAGCGCGTTGACTCTTTCCGATGTGCTGCAGGACGGCTTCTGCATGGAGGATGCCTGCGAGCGGCAGGACGAGGCCCGGCGGCTGCGCAGGCTGATCGAGGGCCTGCCCGCCCGGGAGCGCAAGCTGATCCTGCTGCGGTACGGGCTGGCGGGTCAGCCGCCCCTGACCCAGCTGGAAACGGCACAGCTGCTCCAGATCAGCAGAAGTTATGTCTCAAGGCTCGAGACCCACGCACTGGAACAGCTGCGCAAAGGCTGGCTTCAAGAATCACCGGGAGAATAAAGGGTGCCGCCTGCGGGCGGCGTACATATCCTCTTTTGCAATGGGATTTGGTGTGGTATACTGAATTCGTAAAATTGAAAAACGAGAAGGTGCAAAATGAAATGAAAATCCGTAAGGCAAACGCGAAAAAATAGATTCCATAAGCGAGTGACCTGAAAAGGACACCACCGAGAAAAGGAAGCCTCTATGAAAAAAGCATTGGCAGTACGGGAGCAGCAATGGTATCAGACGATCACGGCATGCTGCCTTCTATGAGTGCTAAATTGATTCGAAGAGGAAAGTATGTGAGAAGAATTCTGTGTTCTGTTGCGTTCTTGCGGTCGAAATGTTGCAGGATGGCAAGCCTACACTGATTTACGCAATAGTTTGCAAGAAACCTGAAGAAAATTTTGCAAAAGAGAACTTTATGGGACATTACTTCTGCTAAAATGACCTTAGAAGAAACAAAAAGAAACTTCTGAGGAGCACAAAACAATGTCAAACGGTGATTATGGTTACTTCGGCAAAGGCGATACGGGCTA
>CAJMQZ010000167.1 GCA_905215595.1 uncultured bacterium | reverse complement strand
GGAGTTTGACGACATGGACAACATCGCTACCACTGACCTGCGCTAAAAAGCACCAATCAAACGCCCCGTACCGGGAAACCGGCACGGGGCGTTTTGCTAAAAAATTAACTTGGATACTGTGAAAAAAGGAGAACATCATGGATCTGTCTGCATTTAACCTGCAGGGCAAGGTGGCCCTGATCACCGGCGGTGCCCACGGCATCGGTTTTTCCATCGCAGAGGGCATGGCCAAGTGCGGCGCCGTCATCTGCTTCAACTGCTCCTCTGAGGCCAGCTTAGAAAAGGGCATGGCTGCCTACAAGGCTGTCGGCATCGACGCCCACGGCTATGTGGCAGACGTTTCCGACGAAGCTGCCGTAAACGCCATGGTGGCAAAGATCAAGGCCGAGGTCGGCTCTGTGGACATTCTGGTAAACAACGCCGGTCTGATGAAGCGCGTGCCCATGATCGAAATGAGCCACGCCGACTTCATGCGGGTCATCGACGTGCATGTGGGCGGTGCCTTCAACTGCTCCAAGGCCGTTCTGCCCGACATGATCGCCAAGCGCGAGGGCAAGATCATCAACATCTGCTCCATGATGAGCGAGCTGGGCCGCGAGACCGTCTCCGCCTACGCCGCCGCCAAGGGTGCACTGAAGATGCTCACCAAGAACATCGCTTCCGAGTACGGCGAGTACAACATCCAGTGCAACGGCATGGGCCCCGGCTACATTGCCACCGCCCAGACCGCGCCCCTGCGCGAGCGTCAGCCGGACGGCAGCCGTCATCCCTTTGACAGCTTCATCGTTGCCAAGACCCCCGCAGGCCGCTGGGGCGACCCGGAGGACATGGTTGGTCCCTGCGTGTTCCTTGCCAGCCACGCATCCGACTTTGTGAACGGCCAGATCCTCTACGCCGACGGCGGCATTCTGGCCTATATCGGCCGTCAGCCTAAGTAAATCCTGAAAAAAATCCCCCCGGCGCTGCTCGCCGGGGGGATTTTTTATAGGCAAATTAGACGATTTTAAATGCGCTCCGCTGCGCGTCAAGCCATCTTCCCCAACGGGACGGCCGAACCCTCTCAGTCACACCTGACGGCGTGCCAGCTCCCCCGAAGGGGGAGCTTTTGGCGATAGCGGCAAGGTTTCTCATTGCATTTGATGCTTTAGCGACAGGGCGCCCTCTCAGTCAAAGCCTGACGGCTTTGACAGCTCTCCCAAAGGGAGAGCCAAGAGCACTGCCGGAAACTTCCTCATTACGCCCAATACTTTAGCAACAAGCCTTAGGCCTTGGCTCTCCCTTCGGGAGAGCTGGCGCGGGAGCGCCTGAGAGGGTTCGCTCCCTCTCCGAGGGAGCTGGCAAAACCGTCAGGTTTTGACTGAGGGAGTTTTTCAACAAAACCGGCTGCCGCACGTTTTGTGCAGCAGCCGGTTGGGGTTTTATTTAGAGGTTATTCTGCCAAAGTGGCCTTTTTCCTCTTCGTCCTTTTTGGTGTCAGGCTTTTCTGCGGGGGTCAGACGCACCTCGGTCACGCGGCGCTTGGCGGTGCGGGTGACCACGCCGTCGTAGCCGCCCAGCGTAAAGCGGTCGCCCACCTTAGGCAGACGGCAGGTCTTTTCCTGCACCAGACCGTTCACCGTGTTGGAGTCGATGTCCTCGTCCTCCGGCAGACCCAGCCGCTCGTACAGGTCGTCCACACCGGCGCTGCCCAGCACGATCCAGCTGCCGTCCGACTGCTTGCGGAAGTCCTCGGTCACCTCGTCGTGCTCATCCCAGATCTCGCCTACCAGCTCCTCCAGAATGTCCTCCAGCGTGATGATGCCCTCGGTGCCGCCGTACTCGTCCACCACCACAGCCATGTGGTGGTGCTGCTCGCGCAGGGTACGCAGCAGCTGGGAGATCTGGGTGGAGCCGGTGGTGTAGAGGGTGGGCTTGACCAGATCCTCCAGCTTGACCTCCTTTTTCAGGCGTGCCATGTAGAAGTCCTTTTCATGTACCACACCAATGATGTTATCAATGGTGTCGTGGTACACCGGCAGACGGGAGTAGCCAGACTCCGCAAAGGTCTGTGCCACCTCTTCCAGCGGCAGATCGTCCTCCACCGCGATCACATCCACACGGGGGGTCAGGATCTCTTCCACCTCCACGTCATCAAACTCGATGGCGCTGCGGATCAGCTCGCTTTCCCGGTCGGTCAGCTCGCCGTCATTCTCGGCTTCGCTGACCATGGTCATCAGCTCGCCCTCGGTGATGGTGTCCTCCTCGGTGCTGTGGACAAAGTGCCCCAGAAAGCGCTTCCACTGGCTGAACAGCCATGTCAGCGGGGTAAACACCAGCATCAGCAGGCTCAGCGCCGGCGCAACTGCGGTGGCTACCGTTTCCGGCATCTCCTTGGCAAGGCTCTTGGGGGTCACCTCGCCAAAGATCAGCACCACCACGGTCAGCACCATGGTGGACACCGTAGCGCCCCGCTCTGCACCCAGCATCTTGGTGAAAATGATGGTGCCGATGGAGGCTGCGGCAATGTTCACGATATTGTTGCCGATGAGGATGGTGGAAAGCAGCTTATCGTATTTTTCAGCCATTGCCAGCACCCGGGCGGCAGAGGCATCGCCGTCCTCGGCACGGCTTTTCAGGCGGATCTGATTCAGGGAAGAAAATGCGGTCTCGGATGCGGAGAAAAAGGCGGAGAATGCCACCAATACTACCAGCGCTACCCAGAGCGTCATACTGCCATCGTCCATAAAAAGGGGAATCACACTCAACTTTCTGTTTTGATTTGTACCCTCTCAGTCATCGCTACGCGATGCCAGCTCCCCCGAAGGGGGAGCTTTTTTCTGCGCGCCCGTAACCTGCTCCTTCCACACCGAAGGTGCTGTTGCCCGGAATATCGCACAGAGCTCCCCCTTCGGGGGAGCTGGCGCGGGAGCGCCTGAGAGGGTTTTGTCTATAAACTTTCTTACATACAAAAATGTGCTTTCCATCGTTGCCATTTCTGCGATGAAAAGCACATCAATGTTACTTTTTATAATAACATATTCTGCACACGGGTGCAAGCATTTGGCCTGCTCTCAATGTACAAAACCGGTGAAATTTAGCGCAATAGCAGTGCGCTGCCGTCATAGTCCACCGTCAGGGTATCGCCCTCGGCATAACCGCCCCTGATGATGGCCTTGGCGATCAAGGTCTCCACGCGGCTCTGGATGAAGCGCTTGATGGGACGTGCACCATAAACACTGTCGTAGGCCGAATCGATGATGAAGTCCTTGGCGGCGGTGGTGACCTCCAGCTTGAGGTGCTTGC
>CAJMQZ010000166.1 GCA_905215595.1 uncultured bacterium | reverse complement strand
TCGAGCTCGATGGTGGCAGGCGGCTTACCGGTGCAATCGTAGAACACACGGTTGACGTGCTTGACCTCATTGACGATGCGGCTGGTCACGGTACCCAGAACATCCCAGGGCACATTGTAGCTCTCAGCCGTCATAAAGTCGGTGGTGGTCACGGCACGCAGGGCCACAGCGTAGTCATAGGTACGCTCGTCACCCATCACGCCGACGCTGCGCATATTGGTCAGGGCAGCGTAATACTGGTTGATCTCCTTATCCAGACCCGCCTTGGCGATCTCCTCACGCCAGATTGCGTCTGCATCCTGCACGATGGCAACCTTTTCGGGGGTCACCTCGCCGATGATGCGGATGCCCAGACCGGGGCCGGGGAACGGCTGACGGCTGACCAGATACTCAGGCAGGCCCAGTTCGCGGCCAACCTGACGCACCTCATCCTTGAACAGGTTGCGCAGGGGCTCCACCAGCTCCTTAAAGTCCACGGTATCGGGCAGGCCGCCGACATTGTGGTGGCTCTTGATGACAGTGGATTCGCCGCCCAGGCCGCTCTCCACAACGTCAGGATAGATGGTGCCCTGTGCCAGGAAATCCACCTTGCCGATCTGCTTTGCCTGCTCCTCAAAGACGCGGATGAACTCCTCGCCAATGATTTTACGCTTGCGCTCGGGCTCAGTAACACCGGCCAGCTTGCTGAAATAGCGGTCACGGGCATCCACGCAGATGAAGTTGATATCAAAGCCGTTGGCATTGCCCGGACCAAAGACAGAGCAGACCTCTTCCTTTTCGTTCTTGCGGAGCAGGCCATGGTCCACAAACACGCAGGTCAGCTGCTTTCCGATAGCCTTTGCCAGCATCGCAGCCAGCACCGAGGAGTCCACGCCGCCGGACAGGGCACACAGCACCTTGCCGTCGCCAATGCGCTCCCGCAGGGCCTTGACATTGTTCTCCACGAAGGAGTCCATCTTCCAGTCGCCGGAGCAGCCACAGACGTTATACACGAAGTTGCGGAGCATCTTCTTGCCCTCAGCGGTGTGGAGCACCTCCGGGTGGAACTGAACAGCGTACAGACCCTTCTCGGCATTCTCTGCAGCAGCCACAGGGCAGTTCACGGTGTGTGCGGTGATCTTGAAACCGGGGGCTGCCTGCTCAATGTAGTCGTTGTGGCTCATCCAGCAGATGGTGGAGGGCTGAACATCCTCGAACATCTTGCTGCTGTTGTCCACAAAGACCTCGGTCTTGCCGTACTCACGCTCAGGGGCGCGGCAGACATGACCGCCCAGCAGGTGCATCATCAGCTGGCTGCCGTAGCAGATTCCCAGCACAGGGATGCCCCAGTTGAAGATCTCGGGGTCGATGGTGGGCGAATCTTCCAGATAGACGCTGTTGGGGCCGCCGGTGAAGATGATGCCCTTGGGGTTCTTCGCCTTGATGACCGACAGGTCGGTTTTGTAGGAATAGATTTCACAGTAGACATTGTTCTCGCGGACACGGCGCGCGATCAGCTGATTGTACTGGCCGCCAAAGTCCAGCACGATGACAGTTTCATGCTGCATGATGTTCTCCTCCCTTTTCTATCCAATGGAATTTTACAGATAAATATAGTATAGCACATCTCACAACGAAAATCGACAGTCTTTGTGAACTTTCCCGATTTTATTTTGCACGAACAGGATGCCGCAGTACTGTTTTCAGTTTCTCCTGGGCCGTCCGGCGCGGATCGCTGAGGTAAATTTCGTGGTGGCGGCGGTGCCCTGTAAAATCTGTCTCATAACCCTGTTCCCGCGCAAAAGCATCCATCTGCTCCAGCGTCTCCGGTTCGGCATCATAAGAACCAACATGCATACACTGCACACAAAGTCCCTCATCATAGTGGAAGAACTGCACTTTGGAGAAATCCTTCTTCTTTTTTGCAGTCGCTTCCTGAACGGCCCAATCGAACACTTCCCGGGTCACAAAATCCGGCAGGCGGATCATACTTGTCCACTCAAAGCATTCTTTGTGGGCGTAGTCCACACCGTCCACCCCCTCCTGATGCCACAAACCCTCCAGCGGTGGGACAACATATTCAAAGTAACCGTCGATCTTATGGCTTCCCTTGTAGCTCATCTTGATGGTAAAGGCAATGCCATACAGCAACTCCATTGCCGCCTGATACTCTCCACCTGGTTCATTGGGGTCTCCCCTGCCCTGTACAGACACAAAATTCATCGGCGGAACAGTCACAATACCCGGCTTCCTGGGTGGAAGATAAAACTCCTTGTACTCCTTCTTATAGTCAAACGCCATAGCGCCGTCCTCCATTCTCCGACATCTTCTCTCTTTAATGTCAGCATATCATAACAACCTTTATTTGTAAACAAATCTACAACAAAAATTCTTCCAACATTTGTCCGCCTTTATGCTATCAGTGAATTTACTGCGATTTCTATTGCTATTTTTACAGATAACTGCTATACTGTAACCATAGAAAGGAGCTGACAGACATGGCATCTGTTGTAAGCGCTATTACCAATACGATCCCGATCACTCAATTCAACCGCGGCCTGGCGGGAAAGATCTTCGAGGAGGTCAAACGGAACGGTGCAAAAGTTGTGATGAAGAACAACACTGCCGAATGCGTGCTTCTCTCACCTGAGGAATACGTTCGTCTGATGGATGAGGTGAACGATGCCCGCCTGCTGACCATTGCCACCGAACGGATGGTGCACTATGACCCCGCCACAGTCATATCCGAGGCAGAAATGAACCGCCGCTTGGGCATCACGGCAGAGGACCTCGCAGATTTTGACGAAGTAGACATCGAATGAGCTGGACACTGGAATACCTTCCCGAGGCCGAAAAAGATCTGAAAGCACTGGATGGCAGCCAACAGCTCCTTGTCCTGAAAGCCATCAAAAAAGTGCAGCAAAATCCCCTGCCTGCTGAAGAAAATGGTTATGGAAAAGCTTTGGGCAACCATAGCCGCACCAATCTGGCTGGATTTCTAAAAATCAAGCTTCGTGCTTCCGGCCTGCGGGTCGTCTATCAGCTGCGTCGCACCGAGACAGAGATGCTGGTGATCGTCATCGGTGTCCGTGCTGACGAAGAAGTGTATGAAATTGCTCAGAAACGATCCAATCAATATGATCTGCTCGGCTGATTCCCCGGCAGCATAAAAAGCCTCCTGCTCTGCGGAATGCAGAACAAGAGGCTTTTCCCTTTGATTCGCCGATAGCGCAAAAAGAGCCTTCCCACTCTCCGGAATGGGAAGGCTCTTTGTAAGTTTAACCTTTTGCCTTAGAACAGGCGTGAAGGGTCAAAATCACTCAATGATCTTGCCAACAACGCCGGAACCAACGGTACGG
>CAJMQZ010000165.1 GCA_905215595.1 uncultured bacterium | reverse complement strand
GGGTGGTCAGGTACAGGTTGCGCTCGATGTTGGTGCCGTCGATGATGTTCAGGATAGCGTCGGGCTTTTCCTTCACAAGGTAAGTACGGGAGACGACTTCCTCCAGCGTGTAGGGGGACAGCGAGTAGATGCCGGGCAGATCCTGAATGATCACGTCCTTGTCACCCTTGAGTTTGCCTTCCTTTTTTTCCACAGTAACGCCGGGCCAGTTGCCCACGTACTGGTTGGAGCCGGTCAGGTTGTTGAACAGGGTCGTTTTGCCGCAGTTCGGGTTGCCGGCCAGTGCAATTTTAATGCTCATTGCGGATACCTTTCCTCCCTTTGGTCTTATCAGACCACTTCGATCATCTCAGCGTCGGCCTTGCGCACGCTCAGTTCGTAGTTGCGCACGGTCAGCTCCATGGGGTCGCCCAGCGGCGCTACCTTGCGCACATAGATCTGCACACCCTTGGTGATGCCCATATCCATGATGCGGCGCTTCACCGGGCCTTCGCCGTGCAGCCGTGCCACGGTGGCGGTCTCGCCCACCTTTACGTCTTTCAGTGTTTTCATCGTACTCGTTCCTCCCTTGCGTTATTTCATGCAGCACCGGGAAGGCGCTGCTCAGGCCACCATGATGCGGCTTGCCATGGTCTTATCCAGTGCCAGACGGCTCTGCTTGACCTGCACGATCAGGTTGCCCGCGATCTCGTTGACCACGGTCACCTCGCTGCCCACCACGAACCCCAGCTCGGCCAGATGCAGCCGCACCTCGTCCTTGCCGCTGATCCTGCGGATGGTAACGGTCTCGCCTGCTTTTGTCATCGTCAAAGGCATCATCGCTGTGCTCCCCTTCCATAAAAATGATGTGATGCTGCGGTGGTTAGTCAGCCGTAACTATCAGCGTAGATAGTTTACTGCTCCTAACCCGGCTTGTCAATAGATTTTTCATATCTCATAGTTAGTTTATATGAACAAACAAATTTTATGCCGGTATCGCCCCAGATTTTTATCAAAATCATCAACGACTAACTCTATTTTTTGAGGTAAAGTTAGCCAATGTTTACATTTTCAGGAGGTCGTTTTGTCATTTTATAGGGCAGGGTGACGGAGAAGAACCCTCTCAGGCTCACTGCGTTCGCCAGCTCCCCCGAAGGGGGAGCTTTTCGGCACCTTCCGGTAAGTAGAGCAAAACCTCCCCCTTTCGGGGGAGGTGGATTTGCGCAGCAAAGACTGAGGGGGTTCGCTCCCGCAAACGTCCTCGCCCTCTCAGGCGCTAACGCGCTAAACTCCCCCAGTCATCGCTGCGGGAGTGACTTTCTGCTTGCCGCAAGCGTGCAGGGACGCTCCGCTGGGCCGGAGGCAGGGAGGGGTGTTCCGACTCCCCCCTCCCTACCTCTGGACTCCACCCACCCCGCAACGGGCCAAGGGCTGCTCGCCCTTGACAATCCTAAAGAAGAAGTCGAAGCACAAAAAAGCTAGCGCTGCGCCAGTCGGCGCTATCGCTTTAACGCTTTTTTCGCTTCTCCATTTATAGCCCCTCAGTCGCTGCGCGACAGCCCCCTCGGGGGAGCAAGCGCCCCCCGCAGCGCCGCGCTTTCGCAGAAAGCGGCGCGCCACCTTCCCCAAGGGGACGGCTTTAGCGATGGCGGGAAACTTTGCGGCAGCACCAAAAGGCTCCCCCTTGGGGGAGCTGGCGCGTTAGCGCCTGAAGGGGTAACCCCTCCCGTGAAAAGGCAATTTTGGAAAATCCGCAGATTTTCCAGAATTGCGAAATAAAAATAATCTTTCCGCTGAATATGCGCAGAGCAACGCGGAGCGCATTCCAAATCGTCCCCCAAACACACGACCGCCCGGCACAGGGGTCAAAGCTGCACCGGGCGGTCATGTGTAAAAAGGAGGATCGCTCTCTCCTGTGTCGGAAGCATAGGAGAGTTGCCAGGATAAAAGAGAGTATTTGAAAAGAGAATATCAATTTTTCAAGCGGCCACTGCCAGCTTTAAAATGGGCGTGCCGCTGTGGAACAGCCGCAGATACACCGCCGTGCACTTGGCCAGCTGGTCAAAGTGCTGCCGGGCGGCGGCGGGGTCGCCGTAGGACTTCCAGCATCCGCAGCAGGTAAAGCACTTGCCCCGGTGGCGGATAAAGCCCACCACATCCTCCAGCGGATAGCCCAGAAATACCCCGATCTCATGCGGAAAATCCGCCGCCTCTGCCGCGCAGCACAGCCGCAGGCTGAGCTGGTCCAGCAGGGCGCTGCAGTCTGCGGCATCTTCCGGCAGACGGTAGCCCTCCCGGGCTAAAAAGCTGCGCACAGCGGCATCTGCCAGCACCGTTTGCAGCTTGGCGGCGCGGTAGACGTACACCAGATACTGCCGGGTGGCGATGCACCCCCGCAGCACCCGCACCTGCAAGCCCTTGGGGTTCAGCTGGGCGTTCCAGCCCGCCACCCGCCGGGCAAGGTCGGCACGGTTTCGCGTTTCGTAGCGGAACAGCCCCGCAGGCTTCAGCCCCGCCAGTACCGGGGCACATTGTTCGATCATTACGGTCTCAAAATCACGCTCCATGGCGGTTCTCCTTTGGCGGCAGTGTCGGGGTCAGTGTGCCCCGGATGCCGGGCTGTTATAAGTAAGACGCGGCTAACCATCACTTCAAAAAAAGAAGCGGCACGCCCGGTCTGCGGGCGCTGCCGGTGGGGTCTCACATGGTTAGTTACTTCTAACGTCAGTAGTGTACCACAACGCAGCGGGCTGTGTCAAGCCCTTCCGGCAAAAAAGTTATTTATGGCAAACCACGCCTGCGCTACCCTTCCGGCGGCGGTTATGGTATAATGGGGTATTATCGGGTCTGCCCCTTGGGCGCACCCTGCCAAGGAGGCCAAACCCATGCCCACACCCATCACCGCATCTATCCTGTCCGCACTGCTGGCCGCCGCGCTGGCGCAAAAGCCCACCCGCCCGCTGGTGCTGGCACTGGACGGCCGCTGCGGCAGCGGCAAGACCACCCTTGCCAACGCGCTGGCGGCGCAGCCGCCCGGCTGCACCCTGCTGCGCACGGATGACTTCTACCTGCCGCCCGCCCGGCGCAGCCCGGACTGGGCACACACCCCCTGCGCCAACATGGACCTTACCCGCCTGCGGGACGAAGCCCTGCGCCCTGCCTACGCGGGGCAGACGGTGGCCTACCGGGCGTACAGCTGCCGGGAGGGGGCTTATCTGCCCCCGGCACAGCTGCCCGCGCAGCCGCTGGTGATCTTAGAGGGCAGTTACAGCCACCACCCGCTGCTGCGCCCCTACGAGACGCTGCGGGTGTTCGTGACCTGCACCAAGGCCGAGCAGACCCGGCGCTTACAGGCGCGGGAGGGCGCACGCTACGCGGATTTTGCCGCCCGGTGGGTGCCATTGGAAGAGGGGTATTTTGCCCAGTACGGCATAGCCGAAAGCGCGGATTTTGTGGTGGAGACCACCGCAGGCGAGACGATTTAGAATGCGCGCCGCTCCGCGGGGAAAGTTTTTGCCTGCCGTCAGCGTGCAGGGACGCTCCGCTGGGCCAGAGGCAGGGAGGGGTGTTCCGACTCCCC
>CAJMQZ010000164.1 GCA_905215595.1 uncultured bacterium | reverse complement strand
CGCCAACACAGGCAGTCTGCTCATCAAGGACACCACCGTTAAGGTGTCCAGCGATATTCTTGCGGTCTGCGCCGATTTAGGCATCGAGATCAGCAACAGTACTATTGAATCCGCTAGCACCGACGGCAACGCCATCTATGCGCCCGGCGATTTGACGATTGAGAATTCGAACGTCACCACCTCCAACGACAACAAGAACGATGATGGATATCCCGCCATCTGGTCCGACGGCGATATCACTATCAACGGCGGTCAGCTGAAGTCCACCTGTGCCGGTGGCAAAGCCCTTGGTGCCGACGGCAGTCTGCTCGTCAAGGACACCACCGTTAAGGTGTCCAGCGATGTTCTTGCGGTCTACGCCAATTTAGGCATCGAGATCAGCGGCAGTACCTTTGAATCCAGTTCCACCGATAGCAATGCTATCTGGACGCCCGGCGATCTGAAGATCGAGAATTCGAATGTCACCACCAACAATGCCGGGAAATTTCCCGTCATCTGGTCCGACCGCAATATCACTATCAACGGCGGTCAGCTGAAATCCACCTGTACCGGTAACGATGCCCTCGGTGCCGCTGGCACCCTTAGCATCACCGACTGCACCGTGGAAAACAAGGGTGGTTCCGCACTGTATTCGCAGGGCAAAATGACCCTGACCGGCGGCAGCATTACCGCCGATGCCGAGTATAATGCCATTATAAGCAACAGCGCTATGACCATTACCAACGCTACGGTCAAGGCTACCGCGCAGCGCTACAATGCCCTGCGTGCATCCGATGTTATGAAGATCGACGGAGGCAGGGTGGAAGCGACCACCGTACTCCATGATGATGATGTGGAGCCATACGCGATCCACATGCAGCCTATGGACGATGGCAATAACGGTCGTATGGAGATCGGCGGCGGTGTCGAACTCTATGTGAAGGGTGTTAATGGCATCTCTGTCGGCGAGGGAGCCACGATTGCGGACGCTCACATCTTCATTGATAGCGAGGACTGTTCTATTGATATGCCGGTCAAGTTTGCAGACGGCTATGACATTGCCCGCGCGCTCGGCGGTGACTCCAAGGAAAATGCGAAACCTTTTGATTGGTACAGCATGAGCCTTGAACCGTTCACACCGAATCAGCCCGGCACATACCGCTATCTGGAGCTGCTCTCCGGTGCCAAGCACACCCTGCGCGTGACCAATGGCATGATCTCGGAGCTGAACGGCAAGCCGTACACCGGCAGCGAAGTCGAAATCCCCGCTGGCAGCCCCGTGACCCTGACCCTGACCGTGAATGAGGACGCCTTTACCGCAGGCGAGGTGTTTAGCAGCTGGACCCTGTCCCCCACGCCCAGAGATCTGCAGATCGATGGCAACGTTATCACCTTCACCATGCCCGCAGAAGATGTTGAGATCCGTGCAACAGGCGATATTCCTCCGGAGCCCACCCCCGATGCGGAAGTCAGCCCGCTGTTCGGTCTTGCTTTGGGCGCTGTCGGCGGCACACTCGTTGGTCTGACCTTCTATGCCGCCCATGAGCTCGGCATCACCCAGATCCTCAGAGAGACCCTGCCTGCAGGTGCAGCCATCCCCGCTAACCGCGGCGAACTGGCTCTGCTGCTGTGGAATGCAGCCGATAAGCCGGAGCCCGAAAAGCAGCCCGCCTTTACCGACGTGTCTGACCTTGAAACTGCCAAGGCAGCACAGTGGGCTATCGAAGCTGGTCTGATGGAAACCGAAAGCAGCGGTAAATTTGCTCCCGCAAAGCGCGTTACCCGCCTGAAGGTTTTCAGAACATGGAAGGCTGCAAAGCATTAAGACAGTGTACATTTAAATCTTACTAAAGCCTGACCCCTGCCCCCGGAGAGCGCCTCCGGGGGCTTTTTGCGTGCAGCAGCGTTTATCCCCTTGTGAAGAGCGCGGTCTGTCTCAGCGGATGGCGGGGCTTTGCCCCGGACAAGCTCCGCAGACGCTCCGTCAGTCCTGAAAATCAAAGTATAACCTTTCCTTACCAAAAAAACAGGCGGCTGCACAAATCACAGTGCAGCCGCCGCTTTTTCATTTAACCTACGTTGATATGCCCCACCGGCATGATCTTGCGCTTGTTGTCGTCCGGTTTGGCGGTCAGGCTCATGGCAAAGGCCACCGGGCCCACACGGCCTATGAACATGACCAGCATATACAGGATCTTTGCTCCGTTGTTCAGCTGGCTGGTCACGCCCACGGAAAGACCCACCGTACCAAAGGCCGAGCAGGACTCGAAGATGGCATCCACCACGGACACGGCGTCCGAGGTGTTGTAATACACCACGATGGCCGATCCAATCGCTGCCGCCGTGCCCAGCACGATAATGGTCAGGGCGCGGTAGACGGTCTTGGACTCGATATGATGGTCCGCGATCACGCAATCGTCGCGCCCCTGCGCCACGCTGCGGATGGTCAGGATGATGACCGCAAAGGTTGTCACCTTCACGCCGCCGCCGGTAGAGCCGGGCGCTGCGCCGATGAATTGCAGCACGCTCATGAGCAGCTTGCTCAGGGTGCCGCAGGAGGCCAAGTCCACGGTGTTCATGCCAGCGGTACGGGTGGATACCGACTGGAACAGCGAAGCCATCACCTTGCCGGGCACCGACAGCCCGCCCAGTGTGGCAGGGTTGTTCCATTCCATCAGTCCCAGCCCCAGCGCGCCGCCCAGCCACAGGATCACCGAGAAGGACAGCACCACCTTGGCGTGCAGGGACAGACGGCGTTTCTGGTACCACTGGCACAGCTCCACCCAGACCATAAAGCCCAGACCGCCGGAGATGATCATGAACATGATCACCGCCTGCACATAGTAGTTGTTGACATAGGGTGCCAGCGAGGAGTACGCCCCGAACCGTCCGAACAGGTCAAAGCCCGCATTGCAGAAGGCCGAAATGGCGGTGAATACACTGATCCAGACGCCCTCCAGCCCGAACTGCGGCACAAAGGCGAACAGCAGCAGCAGAATGCCGATGCCTTCAAACATCGCTGCCAGCCCCACCACGATCTTCAGCACACTTTTGGCCTGATCGTAGCCGTCCGCCGAAACGCTTTCGCCCAGCAACCGCAGATCCCGGAAGCCCATGCGCCGACGCATGGCCAGCGCAAAAAAGCTGGTAAGGGTAACAAGACCAAGGCCGCCCACCTGAATGAGCAGCAGCACCACTGCCTGCCCGAACCATGTGAACTGCGTCCACGTATCCCGCACCACCAGACCTGTGACGCAGGTGGCGCTGGTGGCTGTGAACATGGCGTTGAGTACATCCAGCCGCCCGTGCCTGCTAGCAATGGGCAGGGTGAGCAGCAGCGTGCCCAGCGCGATAACAGCAATAAAGCTGACGCAGATGATCTGGGTCGGGGTGCTCAGTCCCAGCTTTCTCCGCCGAACCGACCTCTGGTGCCGCAGCTTTTTGCGGATATTTTTTATCTTTTCCATAGCATCCTCCCTGCGCAGCACACAGCCGCTTTGCATTCCTTTATAGCATACACCATTTTGCCCGCAGGTTCAACTTGATTTTGCAGCCCGGTTGCGGTATTATAATATGGTACTGTATTTTTGGGAGCTTTCCTGTGCCCCAAGGATGCAGAACTGTGTCTCCGTAGCTCAGCTGGATAGAGCGTCCGCCTCCTAAGGTTGTGCTCTACCAGCTGCCTTACGGGGAAAAGTGATCGTTG
>CAJMQZ010000163.1 GCA_905215595.1 uncultured bacterium | reverse complement strand
TCGCTGGCACTTTTCTGGTTCTCTTTTGGTGTCAAAAGAGAACATCCCTCGGCAAGCAGAACCTTCCCCCGCAAAAACAAAACCAGCCAAGCCCGCAGGCTTGGCTGGTTTGAAAACTATCGGTATTCCCTGATCAGGCACCCACGATCAGGCGCACGGCACCGTAGATGCCGGCGTCGTTGCCAAGGCTGGCGGCCTTGATGGGAGTCTCCTTGCAGGACTGGAAGGCGTACTCCTTATAGTGGCGCACCAGCGGGTTGAACAGAACCTCCCCGGCGCGGGCCACGCCGCCGCCGATCATGAACATCTCGGGGTCGGTGGTGGCGGCAATGTTGGCCAGTGCCATGCCCAGCGTGGAGGCCATCTCGTCCACCTCACGGGCAGCCAGTGCGTCCCCGGCGCGGGCGGCGTCGAAAACGTCCTTGGCTTCAAAGTCCTTGCCACGCAGGGTGCAGGCGGTGTCCGGGTTTGCGTCCAGCAGTTTCTTCATGCAGCGCACAACGCCGGTGGCGCTGGAATACTGCTCAAGGCAGCCGCGCTTGCCGCAGCCGCAGACGGCGGTCTCGTGGGGGTTGACGGTGATGTGGCCGATCTCGCCGCCGGCACCGTGAGCGCCGTCGATGACCTTGCCGTTCACGATGACACCGCCGCCCACGCCGGTGCCCAGCGTGACCATGACGGCGCTGCGGCAGCCCTGTGCCGCGCCCATCCAGATCTCGCCCAGAGCAGCCACGTTGGCGTCGTTGCCCACCAGCACCCGGATGCCGCCCAGCAGTTCGCTGAGCTCAATGGAGACGTTGCGGTTGCCCCAGCCGCCAAGGTTTGCGCACACGATGGGCACAATGCTGGAATCCAGCACCGGGCCGGGCACGCCCAGACCGACACCCTCGACCTTGTCTGCGGACAGACCCTTTTCCTGCATCTTCTGCTGCACGGCAGCAGCCAGATTTTCCAGAATGTGAGCACCGTTATTGGAAGTATCGGTGCTTACCTCCCACTTTTCCAGCAGCTTGCCGCTGGTGGTGAACAGGCCGACCTTGGCGGTAGTGCCGCCCAGATCAATGCCAAATGCGTATTCCTTCATGTCATTTACCCCTTTGATGCGGATACGCCGCATTTTTTATCAGTATTTTATAGTATACCATATTTTTCCGCAAAAGAGCAGTACTGCGGCGGCATTTCGTGCAATCGGACTGAAATCCATGTAAAATTTTGGGCAGTTCCACAAGGAGATTCAGCGCACGGTGTTGGTCAGCGTGCCAATTCCTTCAATCTCGCACTGCACGGTGTCGCCCGGGTGCAAAAATTGCGGCGGGTCCATGCCCATGCCCACCCCGGCAGGGGTGCCGGTGGCGATGATGGTACCGGCTTTCAGGGTCATGCCCTGCGAAAGCTCGTGGATGACGTGGTCGATATCAAAAATTTGCAGCTTGGTGTTGGAATCCTGCCGCAGTTCGCCGTTCACCCGGCTGTGGATAGGCAGCGCGGGCGGGTAGGTGTCAAATTCATCGGCCGTGACGATGCAGGGGCCCATGGGGGTAAAGCCGTCCAGACTTTTGCCGAAATACCACTGCTTGTGGGCGGTCTGCACGTCCCGGGCGGAGACGTCGTTCAGGATGGTGTAGCCGAACACATAGTCTTTGGTCTGCCCGGCGGGCACGTCCTTGGCATCCTTGCCCAGCACCACGGCCAGCTCACACTCGTAGTCCAGTTTCTGCACAAGGTCGGTGTGCGCCTCGATGAAGCCGCCGTCCGGTACCGCGCGGCTGACCCGCTTGGAGAAGTAGATGGCGTCCTGATGCTTGGTAGAAAAGGCATCCGCAGAGTACTTTTCGGCTTCGTCCGAGTGCGCCATATAGTTGATGCCCAGACAGACCACGTCCTGCGCGGGGCAGGGGATGGGGCTTTGCAGGGTGACGGCCTCCACCGGCAGTGCGGGGATGCCGCTGATGGCCAGCTGCAAGCCGAACCGTACCTGCGGGGTGAGGAAGGGGATGGCGTCGGACAGGGTCTCGTAGGAGAGCCCCAGCCAGCTCAGCGGCCAGACCTGTGTGCCGTCCTGCGAGAGGATGGCGGGGTCCTCCATGCCGTCCGGCAGGCGGCAGGTGACAAAACGCATACAGTCTCCCTCCTCTCAGTGCCGGTAGGCGATGGCGTTGCGGATGCGGTCGGCTTCGGCTTCTCCCGCCAGCTGACGTACCAGTTCCAGCGCAAAGGGGATGGCGCCGCCCAGACCGTAGCTGGTGGTGATGTTGCCGTCCACGACCACCTCGGTGTCCAGCACATGGGCGCCGGCCAGCTTGTCCTGAAATGCAGCGTGGGCGGTGGCGTTTTTGCCCTCCAGCAGACCCAGTGCCGCCAGCACGCTGGGTGCGGCGCAGATGGCGGCTACCTTTTTGCCCGCCTTTGCAAAGGCGATGCAGGTGTCGGTCACCGTCTTGTTGGCGGCAAGGTTCGGCGTGCCGGGAATGCCGCCGGGCAGCACCACCAGATCTACATCGGAATAATCGACCTCCTCTGCCAGTGCATCGGCGGTGATATGCACCTTATGGCTGCTCAGAATCTCCCGGCTGCCGGAAGCGCTTGCCACCAGCACCTCCACCTTGGCGCGGCGGAGCAGATCCACCACCAGCAGAGCCTCGCACTCCTCGGTGCCCTCTGCAAAAAATACAACAGCTTTTGCCATAAGAAAAACCTCCTGTTCAAATATCAAAAAGAAAAGCCGCGTGCCGCAGCTTTGGGCGGTACGCGGCTTTTGTATCAGTCAGCGGCCTTTTTTTTAGCTTCCAGCAGCGCACGCAGCACACTGTCGTCTGCGCTCAGCACCCGGCTGACCCGGCTGATGATGGCGCTGGATGCGCCGGTCTTGTCCATGATCTCGGTGTAGATGCACTTGTCGGCCAGCAGTTCGGCAATGTTGTAGCGCTGCTCCATTGCGCTGAGCTCCGAATAGCTGCACACGTCCTGCAGAAAACGATAGCATTCCTCCGGGGTCTTGAGCTGCAGGAAAGCCCGGTACAGTCCGGAGTTGCCGGTGGGATGATCTTTCGCCATGATAGTCTCCTTTTTTGCACAGAATGCCCGCAGACAGCGGCTTTATTACACTACATCAGTGTAGTACAAACGCGGAAAAATTTCAATGGCTATTTTGTGATTTCTCGGAAATCAATTTTCCTCTAAAGGCTTCCCTCGGACGGGGGAAGCCTTAAATCTGCGTTCAGCTCAGGGTATGCTCATACACCAGCTCGTTGCGGGGTACGGTGCCATTTTCCTGCTCGGCGGGGCGCAGTTCGCGGTAGCGCAGCGCCTTGAAGAACTGCTGCACCGGCAGCGCCTTGGCGTGGATGGTGCACCACACCCGGCCTTTGCCCTCGCCCTTGGCCAGCCGCTCACAGGTCTGCACGATGTCCCGGCCGATGGCTTTGCCGCGGTATTCCGGCTTGAGGTACAGGTGCATCAGGTGCAGGGCGGTGTTCTCCATCTTCCACGCAAAGTAGCCGATGGTTTTGCCGCCCAGAACCACCAGAAAATAGTTCACATCGTTGTCGATGTCTGCTTCGATGGCGTCTGCGCTCTGCAGCTCTTCCACAAGGGTGTCCAGCTGCTTTGCGGGATAGTAGCGCTTGTACACCTCGTGCCAGAGCTCACTGGCAAGGTCGGCGGTGGCGTGGATATATTTGGCCTTGGCGACCAGCTTGT
>CAJMQZ010000162.1 GCA_905215595.1 uncultured bacterium | reverse complement strand
ATCGCTGGACACCTTAACGGTGGTGTCCTTGATGAGCAGACTGCCTGTGTTGGCGTAAATAGCATGACCAGCAGCGGTGATGTTCAGGCTGCCTTCTTCACCGGTCAGGGTCAGAAGGCCGCATCCCTGCATACTCAGAATACCGGTCTGTTTGCCGGAGTTGATGCTGTTTTCACCTACCAGCTTAATGGTAAGACCATCGGTCTTATTAAAGATGGCGGTAGTGTCGTCGCAGTTGATCGTGACATTCGTCAGGGTCAGGGTCTTGGTGTCGGGGTCATACGCGGCAGTGCCATCGCCGCAAGGCACAACGCGCATGGCACTGCCCAGCCATGTGTCGCCGACACGCACCTGCTCGTCATCAGCCGCAAAAGCGGATGCGGGAAGGAACATCAGCACCATGGCAGCTGAGAGCAACAGGCTCAAAAGCCGGGTCTTTAGGGAAAATCGTCTAGGCATAAGGAACATTCCTTTCTTTTGGCGCATTGTGCAGCCGCCCGTACAGACTTTGCGGCAACACGCTGCATTTTTTGCGAGAATCGTCTATCCATATTATACAATATTTATACGGGGGGGTAAGTGGTGGTTTGGCTAAAAAAAGAAAGAAGAATTTGATGTATCGCACAAATTTTCGAGAGCGGAGTTGCAGTTTGTTGCAGATGGTGTTTTTTGCTGCCGTTTGACCGGCTCGTTTGCCGAAAAATGGTTTTAAAAAGAGCAATGCCGGGCAGCCCGAAGGTTGCCCGGCATTGTTTTTTACAGGGGACTTTGCAGCCCCTGCTTTGTTGTATCAAAAAATAAAATTACTCTGCGTACAGGGAAATGATGTTCAGCACGATCTCGGTGCAGCGGTCCATCCGCTCCACGGTGGTGCACTCGCACACGCCGTGGAAGTTGAAGCCGCCGGTGCCCAGATTGGGGCAGGGCAGGCCCATCCAGCTCAGGGTAGCGCCATCGGTGCCGCCGCGCACGGGCACCTCCACCGGCTCCAGACCGGCCATGCGCACAGCCTTGCGGGCGGTCTCGATGAGGTGGAAGTGGGGCTTGATCTTTTCCAGCATATTGCGGTAGCTGTCCTTGATCTCCACTTCCACGGTGCCTGCGCCGTACTTGCCGTTCAGGTAATCGGCAATGTCCTGCATATTGTCCTTTTTGAACTGCAGCTTGGCGGCATCGTGGTCGCGCAGGATGTAGCCCAGCTTTGCGGTGGTGACATCGCCGTACATCTGGCACAGGTGGTAGAAGCCCTGACGCCCCTCGGTGGTCTCGGGACGCGCCATCACGGGCAGAGCGCCGTGGAACTCCATGGCAACGTTGGAAGCGTTGATCATGGTGTCTTTGGCAGAGCCGGGGTGCACCGAGAAGCCGTGGATGGTCACGGTGGCGGCAGCGGCGTTGAAGTTCTCGTACTCGATGTCGCCGGCATCGCCGCCGTCCACCGTGTAGGCAAAGTCTGCGCCAAAGCCGGGGATATCGAACAGGTCGGCACCCTCGCCGATCTCCTCGTCCGGGGTAAAGCCGATGCACAGCTTGCCGTGGGGGCGGCCCTCGCGGATGACGGTCTCCACAGCGGTCATGATCTCAGCCACACCGGCCTTATCGTCTGCACCCAGCAGGGTGGTGCCGTCGGTGGTGATGAGGGTCTCGCCCTTCATGGAAGCAAGGAAGGGGAAGGCGGAGACCTTCATCACCTTGCCGGTGGCGGGCAGCACCACATCGCCGCCGTCGTAGTTCTCGTGCAGGATGGGGTTCACGTTCTCGCCGCTGGCATCCGGGGCGGTGTCCATGTGGGCGATCAGACCCAGCGCGGGCTTTTCCTCGCAGCCGGGGGTGGCGGGCAGGGAACCGTAGACGTAGCAGTGCTCGTCCACCCGGGCATCCTCCACGCCCAGAGCCTTCAGCTCCTCCACCAGCTTGTGAGCCAGATCAAACTCCCGCGCAGCGGAAGGATGGGTGCCGGACTCCGGGTCCGAGGTGGTGTAGACCCTGACGTAATCAAGCAGTCGTTCATAGGCGCGCATAATAAAGCACACTCCTTTAGCAATATTGAAGGATCACAGTTTTGCGATCCAGCTTCTATCATACCCTGTTTTTTCTGTTTTGACAACCTTTTTTGCGCACTTGGGACAGAAAGCACAGCTTCAACAACAAAATGAACAAAATTCACCTTAAAAAAGCTGTCCGCGGGCTGTAAACGTGCTACAATAAAGGCATACTTATAAAGGTGCAGGCGCGCGGTGCAGGGCGCGCCGCACAGGCACGCATTCCGGTGAAAAAGGACCAGGAGGAGAATTTTATGGCAGTCAAAGTGTTTTTCTATACTCTGCGCCCCTACGATGAACAGGGCATCTTGGAGGATCTGGCAAAGCAGCGGGGCATCGAGTACGGCTATACCGAGGCGTATCCTACCATGGAGAACGCTCAGCTGGCCGCAGGCTACGATGCGGTATCGCTGACCCCCTGTGATATGAGCGCACCCATGCTGCAGCGCTTTCACGACCTTGGGGTAAAGGCGGTCTGCTGCCGCTCCATCGGCTACGACCATGTGGATCTGGAAAAGGCCCGGGAGCTGGGCATGAAGGTGTCCAACGTGGATTATCCCCCCAATGGCGTGGCGAACTTTGCCATTATGCTGATGCTGATGAGCCTGCGCAAGGCGGGGCACATCCTCAAGCGGGGCGAGCTGCAGGACTACTCCCTGAAGGGCAAGATCGGCCGTGATATCTCCAACTGCACCGTGGGCGTTATCGGCACGGGGCGCATCGGGCAGACCGTGCTGAAGCACCTGTCCGGTTTTGGCTGCGAGCTGCTGGCTTACGACCTGTACCAGAACGACGAGGTGAAGAAGATCGCAAAGTATGTGCCGCTGGAGACCCTGCTTGCCGAGAGCGATGTTATCACCCTGCACACCAACGCTACCGAGGAGAACCACCACCTGCTCAACGCCGAGGCTTTTGCCAAGATGAAGCCCGGCGTGACCATCGTGAACACCGCCCGCGGCAAGCTGATCGACAGCGACGCTCTGCTGGCTGCGTTGGAAAGCGGGCAGGTGGGTGCTGCCGGTCTGGACGTGCTGGAAAACGAGAACGGCCTGTACTACTACGACCGCATGGGCGATGTGATCCCCAATCCGGAGCTGGCTGCTCTGCGCGCCATGCCCAACGTGATCCTGACCGACCACACAGCCTTCTACACCTACGAGGACGTAAAGAGCATGGTACGCGGCGTGCTGGAAAGCGCCGCCGCCTTTGCCGAAGGCTCGCCCACCCGGCATGATGTGACCGACCGCTGAGAAACCATAAAATGCAAAAATCGGACAGACCGCAGTCTGTCCGATTTTTGTTTGCAATGATTCTGCCTTAAAAGATGTCCGAAGTGGCAGCTTACTCAGCCAGAGCAGCGGCAACAGCTTTCAGGAAAAATGCCGTCCTTTGCCTGTAAAAATAAGACACCGGGGCAACAGTGCTGCTCCGGTGTCCTGAACATATCAATAAGAAAAAATCAGCCCAGACACACACCCATGCGGCGTGCCACGCTCAGCAGCTCGCAGTTTTCGGGTACATTGCGGGTCTTACCAGCAATGTCCGCCAGACGGTTCTCGGTCACCCGGCGGTTCACCATGGCCACGGTCACGCCGTAGCGCTCCACCTCCACCAGCTGTGCGGCATAGCTGCCGAACTGGGTGGCCAGCACACGGTCGTAGGCGCTGGGGCTGCCGC
>CAJMQZ010000161.1 GCA_905215595.1 uncultured bacterium | reverse complement strand
CCAACCTGACCACCGGCAAGGTGTACTGGAACGTGCTGAACAAGGAGCGTCAGGGCGCTTATCTGGGACAGACGGTGCAGATCATCCCTCACATCACCAACGAGATCAAGAGCTACATTTATAATCTGGCCTCCTCTACCGAAGCCGATGTGGTCATTACCGAGATCGGCGGCACCACCGGCGATATCGAGAGCCAGCCCTTCCTGGAGGCCATCCGTCAGGTAGGTCTGGAGCAGGGACGGGAGAACTGCTGCTTCATCCATGTGGTGCTGGTGCCCTACATCTCCGGCTCGGACGAATACAAATCCAAGCCCGCGCAGCACTCGGTCAAGGAGCTGCAGGGCATGGGCGTAAGCCCCGATATTATCATTCTGCGCGCAGACGGCAGTGTGGGCAGCGATATCCGCCGCAAGATCAGCACCTTCTGCAATGTCAAGCCGGAGTGTGTCATCGAGAACCTGACCATGCCGAGCCTCTACCAGTGCCCGCTGATGCTGCACACCAACGGTCTGGACGATGTGGTGGTGCAGCAGCTGCACTTGGATGTTCCCCCTGCCGACCTGACCGAGTGGAAGCAGGTGGTCTCCCGCATTGCCACCCGCAGCAAGACCTGCACCATTGCACTGGTGGGCAAGTACGTCAAGCTGCACGACGCTTACCTCTCGGTGATGGAAAGCCTGTACCATGCCGGGTTTGAGAACGACAGTCAGGTGGAGATCCGCTGGGTAGAAAGCGAGGATCTGACCGATCAGGCCGCCTGTAAGGAAGCCTTTGCGGATGTGGACGGCATCATCGTGCCCGGCGGCTTTGGCGACCGCGGCATTGAGGGCATGATCCAAGCCGCCCAGTATGCCCGTGAGAACCATGTTCCCTGCTTTGGCATCTGCCTTGGAATGCAGATCATGGTCATTGAATTTGCCCGCAATGTGCTGGGCTACAAGGACGCTAATTCCAGCGAGTTCACCCCGGACGGTGCCCACAACGTCATCTCCCTGATGCCGGACCAGCAGGGCAACATCCCCAAGGGCGGCACCATGCGTCTGGGCAAGTACCCCTGCACCGTCCTGCCCGGCACCAAGATGGCCGAGTGCTACGGCCAGAGCGAGATCTGGGAGCGCCACCGCCACCGCTACGAGTTCAACAACGACTTCCGGCAGGAGATGCAGGACGCCGGACTGGTCATTTCCGGCACTAGCCCGGACGGCCATCTGGTGGAGACCGTAGAACTGCCCGGCCGCGACTTCCATCTGGGTGCACAGTTCCACCCGGAGTTCAAGAGCCGCCCCAACCGTGCACATCCCCTGTTCAAGGGCTTTATCGCCGCTGCGCTGCGCTACCGCGTCGCCGCCAAGCGGGATATGCTGCATCTGTAATAGCATAATATAACGGCAAGGCCGCAGCACAAAATACCGTGCTGCGGCCTTGCTTTATGTAAGACGATTTTAAATGCCTTCCGCGCCGTCCTGTCTGGCGTGGTTTGCCTGCTTATTCTCGTACATCCGCTGGTCGGCAATATGACGCACCTGCTGCACATCCACGCTTTCGGCAGGGTACAGGGCGTAGCCGCAGCTGGCACCCACGCTCACGGTATTGCCGTCGATCTCGTAGGGCACAGCGACCATCTCACAGATCAGGTTCATCTTGCTGGCGCAGGCTTCCAGCTCCATCGGGCCAAGCAGCAGCAGAGCGAACTCGTCACCGCCCAGACGGAAGGCGTAGTCCCGGCTGCGGATGCAGCCCTGCAGCCGCTGGGAAACGCCCTTCAGCAGCTTATCGCCCACATCATGGCCGTAGGTATCGTTGACAGGCTTGAAGCGGTCCAAGTCCATATAGAACAGTGCAAAGGGCTGACTGTGCTGCTCCAGCACCGTCAGCACCCGGTCAAAATAGCGCTTGTTCAGCAGGCCGGTCAGGCCATCGGTGTTGGCAAGGCTTTGCAGCAGGTGCTGCTTGCCCATATCCTGCACGATCATCATCACACGGGTCAGGCGGTCACCCTTCCACGCCATGGGAACGATCGTCATCATGAAAAATGCGCTTTTATCGCGGGCGGCATATTCCAGCTTGAGGGAGTCGTTGTCCGTTTTGATGAGCCTGCGCAGGTTTTCCGGGGCCAGCATCTGGGGGATCTTGGCGTTTTCGCTGTCGGTCAGAACTACATACTTGCGCGATATTTGCTCCAGCATCTGCTGGTAAGAGCCCCCCGGTTGGTACAGCGGCTCTCCGTGCCGCTCGTGGTACTGGTAACGGTCGTGATCCAGATCGCACACCGCAAAACGTTCCACGACGCGTGCCATGCCCGCAAACATCATGTCACTCGCCTCCCGGTGGTGTTCCAGCTCCCGGCGGCGGTTGCGTTCCGCGTCACGCTGGATCTTTACCACGCCTGCCATGATCAGAAGCCCCAGCAGTGCGATGACTAAAATAGTAGCATTTTGCACCCTGCGCATCCCGGCATCCACCACCCCGGTGGGCACGATGCCGATGATGCCCCAATCCATGATACCCACCGGCTGATAGATCAGGTAATATTTCTGCCCGTTCATAGTGAACAGTACGCAGCCCTCACCGCCCTGCGGCAGGGTCTGCACCATGGTATCAAAGTAAGGCTGATCCACGCTGGCATTCTGCTGTAAGTAATCAAACAGGTTGGTCATCAATTCCGCGATCACGGTCTTGACCTCGGTGGAAAGCACGATATCGCCGTTTGAGCGCACGACATAGCAATCGCTCTGCCCCTCATAGACCATACTGCTCAGCAGCTTTTCCAGCACAGCGTTGTCGTAGCTGACTGCCAGCGCCGTATAGGTGGTGTCACCCAGCTGCACGGGCTGCCCCATAGGGATGGCAAACATGACCTTGCGGATGCCCTGACTGGAGGTGTAGCTGGTGATCACCGGGCCGTTTGCGGCATACAGCTCTGCAAAGTTTTCCTTCATGTGCTCTGCCGTGCCCTGCCGCCCGGCGGTGGTCCAAAACTCGCACTGCTCGTTGAAGAGAAAAAAATCCGTATACTGCCATGTCGCCTTTTGGGCGATATACTCCTGCCACTGCTCCTCCTGCTGTCCCTTCTCCACAAGGCCACTCAGGTAGCTGTCCCAGTCAGTCAGGATATTCCAGTTGCGCTGTGCAAACATGGTAAAGGTCTTGGCAGACTGCCCATAGGTGGAAAGCAGGTTTGCCGTGCTTTCCTGATAGATCTGCTTCTGCGTATAGAAGCTGTAAACAAAGATGCTTACCAGCATCACCAGCAGCATCCCTGCTATGAGCAGCATATTTTTTTGTTTCTGCTTCATAGTTTTTTCCCCCCGGCTGCCTCGCAGCCAGACCTCTTCACAATACGTTCTCCCAAAGGCTTTATGCCAAAGCGCTGTGCACAAAGTTCCGCAAAAGTGCACAAGTGCCGCGTGTCAGCTCCCGTATAAACCGACACTATCCCTGATAACTATTATACCATCCCGCAAAAAAACCTGTCAATACACCCCCGGGGTGATTCGTGTCGTTTCAAGGGCGATTCACGCAGATTTGCCCTGCTTTTGCTGCTCAAAAAGACAAAAAGACCCGCAGGCCGCGCCTGAACTTTCAGGGCTGCTGCGGGTCTTTAGCTGGTGCAGAAGAAGGGACTTGAACCCTCACTCACTGGGAACTGGTGCCTAAAACCAGCGTGTCTGCCATTCCACCACTTCTGCTCATAGAAAAAAGGCAAGTCAAAAACCGACTTGCCTTCTGGTGCGAGGGAGGGGACTCGAACCCCCAAGGATAAACCACACGCACCTCA
>CAJMQZ010000160.1 GCA_905215595.1 uncultured bacterium | reverse complement strand
TTCTGGTCTTTGAGCTGATGAAGGTCGCTCTGCAGTTCATGAACGTCAACTCCTCCTACACCTACATCGTTCAGGGCCTTGTCATTATCGTGGCTGTCGCCATTGATATCCGCAAGTATCTGGCTAAGAAGTAATCTCCTCATCATCCCCCTTTGCACCCGCAGTCTTTGCACTGCGGGTGCTTTTTTTGTCCACATTTTTGTGGTATCATAAGGAAAAACATCTTATTCTTACAGGAGGGACTTTCCATGGCACAGCCCACCCCGGATACCCAAACCGAACTTGAACGCCGCGAGGCCGCACTGGCCGCCCGCGAGGCAGAACTTGCCCGCCAGCAGGCTGAATTGCAGGCGCAGAAGGCCGATTTTGAGCAGGGCAAAAAGCGCCTGCTGGACAACGGCAACAAGGACTTTGTAAACCCCAAGGAAAAGCTTTACGATAAATTCCCGCTCACGGTGCACCAGATGGACATCATCATCGGCGTGCTGTTCGCCCTGATTGCCCTTTTCCTTGTGCTGGGCGTGACCCACACCAGCTTCTTCGGCCTGTTCGGCGGCTGAGCCGCAGGCGCATCCTCTGTGAAAAACATTCCGTAAAGGAGAATAAAAATGGCACACTATCCCGGTTATACCGTCCTGCGCACCGAGGACTGCCCCGAGCAGCACGGTACTTTGACCCTGCTCACCCATGACGTCAGCGGCGCAGCCGTGCTGCTGGTGGAGAACGAGGACGTCAACAAGGCCTTCGGCATCGGCTTCGGCACCTTCCCCTCCGATGACACCGGCGTGTTCCACATTCTGGAGCACTCCGTACTGGCGGGCAGCGAAAAATACCCGGTCAGTTCCCCCTTTGTGCAGCTGCTCAAAAGCAGCATGGCTTCCTTCCTCAATGCAATGACCTTCCCGGACAAGACGGTCTACCCCTTTGCCACCCCCAACGAGACCGATTTCTGCAACCTGATGGATGTCTACCTGAACGCGGTGTTCTGCCCGCTGGCTATGGTGGACTCTGCGGTGTTTGAGCAGGAGGGCTGGCACCGGGATACAGACGGTACGGTCAGCGGTGTGGTCTACAATGAGATGCAGGGTGCACTGGCCTCCCCGGATGCTCAGCTGCAAAACGCCCTGCAGCGAGCGATGTTCCCGGATACCGCTTACGGCTTTGTGTCCGGCGGCGACCCGGCGTCCATCCCCGCCCTGACCTATGAGAAATACCAACGGGTGTACCGCCGCCATTACAGCGCCGACAACTGCTGCATCACCCTGTACGGCAAAATGGACATGGCCGACAAGCTGGCGCGGCTGGATCAGGATTACCTGTCCAAGATGCCCAAAGTCGCTGCCCGTCCCCGCCTGACCATGCAGGACGAGCAGCCCGGCGCATTCGTGGAGCTGCCCTACTACACCGACCAACCCAAGCCGGACGAGGTGCAGTGCGCACTGGCATGGTACACCGGCGCATTTGCCGACCGGGAGCGGCAGCTGGGTGTGGAGATTTTGCTGGGTGCGCTGCTGAGCACCAACAGCTCTCCCCTCAAGGCCGCGCTGCTGGCCGAGCAGCTGGGCGCAGATATCGACATCGGCTTTGACGACAGCACCCTGCAGCCCACCTTGGAGCTGCTGCTGCGCGGTACTACGGTGGATTCTGCCCGCAAATTTGCCCCCGCCGTGCGCAAGGCCGTGGACGAGCTGCTAAAGACCGGCATTCCCCACGACCTGCTGCTAGCCGCTTTGAACGAGGCCGAGTTTGCCTCGCTGGAGCGCCCGGGCAGCCTGCCGGACGGCGTACTGGACGCCATCAACGCCGCTACCGGCTGGCTGCATACCGGCGATGCCGCCCTGCTGCTGCACACCGACAAGCTCTTCGCCGCCCTGCGCAGCAAGCTGGAGGAGGGCTGGTTCGACACCCTGCTGCGGGAGCTGTTTGCCCCCGCCCCGGTGCAGGTGCTGCAGATTCCCACCGCACCCAAGACTGAGGACATCGCCGCCCCGGCACGCACCGATGGCAAGCTGGTGCTGGAGCACCCCCTCACCGCGTCCGACCTTGGCGCAGGCGATGCCGCCCCGCAGGGCAGCACCGAGCAGCTGGCCGGTGCCACCTTGCTGCGCCACCCCTCTGCCGGCAGCCTGTACCTGAATTTCTACTATGATCTTGGCACTGTCACCCCGGAGGAGCTGCAATACCTGAACCTGCTCACCGATGTGCTGGACGAACTGGACACCCCCGCCCACACCGCCCAGCAGCTGAATACCCTGCGCAGCACATGGCTGGGCGACAGCCGCGCCCAGCTGGATCTCTGGACCGGGCGGCAGGAGGGCGCTCCCTGCCACGCAAAACTCACCCTCTGCCTGAGCCTGCTGGAGCGCAGCCTGGAAAAGGCGGTGGAGATCGGCGGCGAGTGGCTGTACGATACCGTCCTTACCGGCGCTGCCGCCGAAGCCGCCTATGCCCGGGTGATCAGCCAGCTGAAATTGCGCATGGAGCAGCTGTTCATCCAGCAGGGCAACGAGTTTGCCTCCACCCGCGCCCGCGCCCATTATTATGTAGAAGGCGCTGCGGACGAAGCCTGCACCGGCGTGAGTTATTACCACTTCCTGTGCAGTCTGCTGGAAAAGGCCGACTGGGCGGCACTGGGCGCAAAACTGGATGCTGTACGCAGCCGGGTGCTGCAAACTGCCGCCCTGACCGTCAGCCTGCACGGCACCGAGGACGCACTGGAAAAACTGCGCACCCTGCTGCCGGAAAGCTGCTTTGCCGCCGCGCAGCGCGTCCCGGCGCAGCCCTACACCCAGCCCCTGACGCCCCCGGTGAACGAAGCCTTTATCATTGACGGCGGCGTGAACTACGATGTGCTGGCATGGCCCATGCCCCAGGACAGCCGCCGCCGGGTGCTGGCGCGGGTGATGAGCTACGAATACCTGTGGCACGCCATCCGGGAGGTGGGCGGTGCCTACGGCACCGGAATGCTCTGTGCCGACGGCATCGAGTTTTTGTACACCTACCGGGACCCCCACCTGCGGGAAAGCTACGAGACCTTTGCAGCCGCCCCTGCTGCCCTTGCTGCCCGGGACTACACCGCCCGGGATCTGGACGAGTTCATCGTGGGCACTGCCGCCAAGCTGGACACGCCCCGCAAGGCACGCGCCGCCGCCCGGGAGCTGGACCGCCGGTACTTCTGCGGCATCACGGACGAGATGCGCGCCGCCGACCGCAGGGCGCTGTGCAGCGTGGACACCGCCCTGCTCAAAGCACAGGCCGCCGCCCTGTCTGATGTGCTGTCCGGCGGCGTGCGGGTGGCCTTTGGCAGCAAAGATGCCGTGGAAGCCGCAAAGGATCTGTTCGACCGGGTAGAGACGCTGTAAGCGTTTGCGCTGCGGGCGGGACGATTTTAAATGGCCGCCGCGTGCGCTTTGGCCATAATCAGCGGAAAAATTATTTTTAATAGAGCAATGCCGGAGCATCTGCGGACGCTCCGGCATTGCATTTTCACAGGAAGGAGTCGTAAAGGCAAACGGTAACTGCCGCGCCTGCTTCCTGCGGAAGCGGCGGCGCGGGGGGAAAGCTTTTGCTGTACTTGACACCTTAGCACTAAGGGCAACGGCGTACGCCCTCTCAGTCAAAGCCTCTGGCTTTGACAGCTCTCCCACAGGGAGAGCCAAGAGCACTGCCGGAATCTTTCTCATTGCACTCAATCCTTTAGCATCGAGGTTAATGGCTTGGCTCCCCCTTTGAGGAAAGACTTCCCCCGCTCCGGGGGAAGATGTCACCGCAGGTGACAA
>CAJMQZ010000159.1 GCA_905215595.1 uncultured bacterium | reverse complement strand
ACAGCAGTTTCGACTGCGAAGCCTACGACTGCGGTTTTGCCGTGCCCAATTTTGCACCGGGCTACGCCGAAAGCGTGGAAAATGACACCGCCGAAGCCCATTGCGACACCCTGCGCTGCACCGTGCGCGGCAGGGGAGAAGCAGTGGTCATCGGCTGCGACCCTAACACCAGCCTGTACTTCACCAATGTCCATCTGCCCGCCGTGAAGTACCACATCCCCAAGGGACACACGGTGCTGGACACCGAGGTCTTTGACGAAGCAAACTGATGCCGCTTCTTTCTATAGCAGTTTGCGTTTTTAATGCACAAGCAACATCCGCAAACTGCATATCGCAAATATGCCGTTTTGATAGGCACTATTTTTGAAAATTGCGATAGAAAAACAGTCGTTTTTGTGCGGCTGTTTTTCTTATATTCTGTGCTATAATGAGAGCAGAAAATGCTGCGAGGTGACATTTATGCCTTTAAATAATCCTATCACATCGGCGCTTCTGGCCGACCCGGAAATTTTCCAGCAGAACCGTTTGCCCTTCCACGCTCATTTTGCAGACCAGACAAGCCCGGAAATGCCGCTGGCCGTCAGCTTGGATGGCGAATGGGCTTTCCACTATGCGGAAAACCTGACTGCGCCTTTCTCAGACTGGGACACCCTGACCGTGCCCGGCTTCATCCAAATGCAGAGCCTGCAAAAGCCCGGCCAGCCCTACGGCACGCCCCATTACGTCAACACCCAGTACCCGTGGGACGGCCATGAAAAGCTGCACCCCGGTCAGATTCCGCAGGATTATAACCCCATCGGGGAATACCAGCGCAGTTTCACCCTGCCGGAAAGCTGGGCAAGCTGCTATCTGCACCTGAACGGCGCGGACAGCGCTGCCGCCGTCTGGTGCAATGACGTTTACATCGGCTACACCGAGGATACCTTCACTCCCGCTGAATTTGACATGACCGCCGCCGTCCACCCCGGCGAAAATACCCTGACGGTACAGGTGTACCGTTTCTCCTCCGGCAGCTGGCTGGAGGATCAGGATTTCTGGCGCATGAGCGGCTTGTTCCGCTCTGTGGAGCTGTTCACAAAGCCGGAAATTCACCTCGAGGATGTCTTTGTGAAGCAGGATTTTGCCCCGGACTTTTCCAGTGCCACTGTCACCTTTGATTGCAAGGTCAGCGGCGCGGGCACCATCTCGGTGGTGTTTGATGGCGAGGAGCAGTCTGCTGAGGTGGGCGAACCTGCCGAATACGACAGCGGTGTGGTGTTCGGCAAGGGCGAGGCCGACCCGGACGTGGAAGAGGACGTGCAGGATGTCTCCTTCACCTTTACGGTGGAGCATCCCACCCTGTGGAGCGCCGAGCAGCCGAACCTGTACGAAGCAGAAATTGCCCTGCTGAACGAGGGTGCTCTCGTGGAGCGCACCGGATTGAAAGTCGGCTTGCGTAAGTTTGAGCTGAAAGAACGCCAGATGCTTTTGAACGGCAAGCGTATCGTGTTCAAGGGTGTCAACCGCCACGAGTGGAGCTGCCGCACCGGCCGCACCGTCAGCCGGGAAGAGATGCTGTGGGATGTAAAGAACCTGAAGGCCCACAACGTCAACGCCGTGCGCACCAGCCACTACCCCAACGACCCCTATTTCCTGTCCCTCTGCGATGAATACGGCCTGTATGTCATCGGGGAGACCAATCTGGAGACCCACGGCACATGGCAGAAGCTGGGTGCGGACGGCTCGGACGAGTGGACGCTGCCCGGTGCCCGCCCGGAGTGGCGGGAAAATGTGCTTGCCCGCGCCGAAGCCATGCTGGAACGGGACAAAAACCACCCGGCCATCCTCATTTGGTCTTGCGGCAACGAGAGCCACGGCGGCAAGACCCTGTGGGAGATGAGCGAGTATTTCCGCAACACCGACCCCAGCCGCCTTGTGCACTACGAGGGCATTTTCTGGAACCGGGAGTACCCCGCCACCTCCGATATGGAAAGCCAGATGTACACCCCGGTGGCAGACATCAAAAAGTTTCTGGCAGAGCACCCGGAAAAGCCCTTTATCATGTGCGAGTACAGCCACGCCATGGGTAACAGCTGCGGCGGCATCACCGACTACACCGAGTATGCCTACGAAGAGCCCCTGTATCAGGGCGGGTTTATCTGGGAGTACATGGACCACGGCATTGCAGTGACAAGCCCGGACGGCAAGCCCGGCTTTGCCTATGGCGGCGACTTCGGCGACCGCCCCACCGACCGGGAATTCTGCGTGGACGGCCTTGTGCTGCCCGACCGCCGTAACACCCCCAAAATGGACGCCGTCAAGGCGGCCTACGCACCGCTGAAGATCACCCTGACCGACACGGAAGCCGTGATTGAAAACCGGAATCTCTTTACCGACCTGAACGCCTACGACCTTGTGTTTGCGTCCTCGGTCAACGGCAAGCCGGAGCGCCGGGCGGTGCTGCGGGCAGACTGCAAGCCGGGCGGGACGGAGCACATCCCGTTTCCCTTTGCCTTACCGGAGGCTGGGCTTGCCTGCATGACCGTTACCGCCATCCAGCGGGCTGCACTGCCCGGCATCCCGGCGGGCTATGAAGCCGCTTTGGGGCAGGTATGGCACAACTACGCCGTCGCCCGGCTGACCCTGCCCGCCCCGCAGCTGGTGGAGATGGACTGCAACGTCGGCGTAAAGGGCGAGGGCTTCGAGTACATCTTTGGCCGAGGCAAGGGGCTGGTGTCCATCCGCTATAACGGCGTGCAGCTGCTGGACGATACCGTGCGCCCCAATTTCTGGCGTGCGCCCACCAACAACGACGAGGGCTGTGCAGAGCCGTTTACATTTGCCTTCTGGAAAACCGCCGGTCTCTACGCCCGCTGCGATAACCTGACCGCTGAAACAAAGGGCGATTTCGTCATCGCCCGCGCAAACTACACCCTGCCAGATGGGCAGACGCTGCCCATTGATTTTGCCATTGACGGCGCAGGCCGCTGTGATATCACCATGACATGGCAGGGCACGCGCACTGAGCTGCCGGAGTTCGGTCTGCTCTTCCCGCTGCGTCGGGAGCTGACGGAAGTCTCCTATCTGGGTCTTGGCCCCCGGGAGACCACCGCCGACCGCACTGCAGGCGGCAAGATGGGTGCGTGGAACTACAACGTCCGGCAGGATTTTGCCCAGAACACCCCGGTCTACCCGCAGGAGTGCGGCAGCCGCACCGGCGTGTACAGTGCAACTGTCACCGGCAGCGGATTGAATATAGGCATCGGCTTTGCAGGGGACGGCATGACCTTCTCGGCGCTGCCCTACACGCCCCATGAACTGGAAAACGCCCGCCACCTTTACGAGCTGCCCCGGGACGACAATAAGACGGTCGTCCGCTGCGCTGCTTTCCAGCGCGGCGTGGGCGGCGACAACAGCTGGGGCGCAAAGCCCCATGCAGACGCCTGCTTTGCGGTGGAGAAGGGAACCTCGTTCCGTTTTACGATTCAAAAATAAAAATTTACTTGGCTAAAGTGGTGGGTATCATCGTGATACCCACCACTTTGGTCTTATTGCGAAACCGTAACAAGACAAAAATCAGCGCAATATTCAAATAGTATATTTGCGATATGCAATCCAACGTTGTAGCTGCTGCATTAAAAAGTTGAATTTTTATGGTTTATGGAGAAATAAGGAATTGTGTCAAAATGACACAATTGCTCCGGGCACCTTCATAGAACCATGGAATGTGAATATTTTGCTTTCATAGGAGTTCATGTTTTTTACTGAATCTCGTGAAAAGCGTATAAAAAGCTTGCAATCATCTGTAAAATGTGGTATATCCATTATACGAAACATTGCTTTAAAAGAACACTCCACCGTTCAATGATGTGTAAAGTGAGGTGCCTGCCATGACCGC
>CAJMQZ010000158.1 GCA_905215595.1 uncultured bacterium | reverse complement strand
CGGCTATCTGCTGGAAGGCATGGGCTGCCCCGGCGGCTGCATCGGCGGTGCCGGTACCATTGCCGACCCCATGCGCACCGCAGCTGTGCTGAACAAGTATGTGAAGGATGCCGAGTTCACCGATCCCGAGCAGAGCGCCTTTATGTCTAACATCCACATGCTGAAGGATGACCCCAACTTTGAGGTCTGAGCCGCTGTAACCTGGCCCTCTAAGGGGCTGCTGCACTGCGCAGCAGCCCCTTTTTGCATGACGCGAATCGCAGATTTTTGCAGCAGATACCGTTCCACGCTACGCCCCCTCCCGTGAAAAAGTAGTTCCGAAACGCCCGCAGGCGTTTCGGAACTACAAATAAAAATACTCTTTCCGCTGAACATGGCCAGAGCGCACGCGGCGGCCATTCCAAATCGTCCTCCCGGTTCAAAGGGCGCTGCAATGCTGCAGCGTCCTTTTTTTATCACATTTCCCACATTTTGTGTTGGATTCGAAACATTTTTGTGAAAGGTTGCCAAGGCAGATTGACAAGGCCGTCCGGTCATGTTATGTTAGCATTGACAAATCAGTACCTTATGGGGCATCATATACTCTGTTTCGCCATGCCGCAATTGCGGCAGAAAGGATAAAAACATGACTACTGCCTTAAAACGTACCGGCGCTGCCCTGCTGACGCTGCTGATGTTCTGTGTGCTCACCTTGGGCGCTTCTGCCGCCGCTAACACTCCCGTGGGGGTCAAATTCTGGAAGGAAAAGTCCGACAAGGAATCCATGGCCAACTCCGGCATTGATTCCGAACGCGAGGCTACCCTTACCCGCCAGTCCAACGGCACCTACACCCTGACGCTGCCCGTCAAGCAGGTGACCAAGCTTAATGTGACCGGCTACCTGACCGGCCTGACCATCGGCGATGTGACCTACACCGGCACCCTGACCGGCGAGATCGAAAAGGGCAACGGCATCCTGACTATCAAAAACCTGCCCGCCTCGGTGCTGACCGGCAGCGATGTGAATAAATCGCTGACCGTGACCTGCAACATCCAGATGGATCTGAGCCTGCTGGGCGAGATCAATACCACCGCCCGGATGTGTATCTGGGCAAAATAAGACGCACGATAAAAAGCGCCGTTCCACCCGGGACGGCGCTTTTCGCTGTTCAGCAATCGATGTGCTTTTCCACAAAGTCGGTGGCCATCTTATCCAGCTGCATCACCGCATTTTCCGCACCCTTCATCACCTTGCGCACATTGCGGCGCATCTGGCGCTTGCTCTGGGTAGCCATCATGGCACCGGCAGCCCCGAGGGCTGCACCGGCGGCCATACCCACCACCATGCCTGCGGCAGAATTTTCTCGCTGTTTCATCCTGAATTTCTCCTTTCAGCCTGTCATGTCAGGGCTTGCAGTGCTATTATTTCCGTAAAAGAATCTGGTATACGCTTTTTTTATGCTGCAATTTGTGGTATACTGTTGCATGATGCTTTTTATAGGCCGCTGCGCGCGGCTTTTCAGCAAGGAGGTTTTCCTATTTGCAAAAACCCGTTGAACCAAAAAAGATCCTTTGCATTCACGACCTGTCCGGCGTGGGCCGGTGCAGCCTTGCGGTGATCCTGCCTGTGCTGTCGGTCATGGGCTTCCAGCCGGTGGCACTGCCCACGGTGGTGCTTTCCACCCACACCGGCGGCCTTGGCACCCCCGCCCGGATGGACGGCAGTGCCTACGGCATGGCCGCACTGGAGCACTATCAGGAGCTGGGACTGCAATTTGATTGTATCTATACCGGCTATCTGGGCGGCGAGGCACAGGTAGCGCTGGCTGAAAAAGCCTTTGCCCTGTGGCCTGCCGCCTACAAGGTGGTAGACCCCGTGATGGGCGATAACGGCAAGGCTTATTCCACCGTTACCCCGGTGCTGGTCGAGCGCATCCGCAGCTTGTGCCGCGCGGCAGACCTGATTTTGCCCAACTACACCGAGGCGCAGCTGCTTTTGCAGCAGCAGCCGGTCACCGATGAGCTGGACGATGCCGCCGCACAGGCACTGGCAGATGCTTTGCAGCCGCTGGCCCCCAACGCGGTAATCACCGGTCTGCCGCTGGGCAGGTACATCGGTTGTGCCGGTACCGGTACAGACCGCTTCGTCATCAAAAAGCTGCATATCAACCGCAGTTTCCCCGGCACGGGGGATCTGTACGGCGCTGTGCTCATCGGCTCGCTGCTGCAAGGCAACGCCCTGAGCGCCGCTGCTGATAACGCCGCAGAGTTTGTTTCGCTGGCTATTCAGGGCACACCCTACACGCAGGACACCCGCTTCGGCGTGTGGTTCGAGCCGCTGCTGCCCCGCCTGTGCCCCCCGCGGGAGGAACCGGAGGGCATTTTATGATGGACAAGCCGACTTTGAATATCGTTCTGGTAGAGCCCCGCATCCCCCAGAACACCGGCAACGTGGCGCGTACCTGCGCCTGCACCGCCTGCCGTCTGCATCTGGTGGGGCCTATGGGCTTTGCCATTGACGACAAAAAGCTCAAGCACGCCGGGCTGGACTACTGGCACTATCTGGACATTACCTACTACGACGGCCTTGCGGACTTTTTTGCCCGCAACAACGGCCCCTACTACTACTTTACCACCAAGGCACCCCAGCGCTACACCGATGTACAGTACCCGGACGGGGCTTATCTGGTGTTCGGCCGCGAGGATGCCGGCCTGCCGGAGGCGCTGCTTGCAGAAAATCAGGAGCACTGCATCCGCATGCCCATGCGGGACACCTGCCGCAGCCTGAACCTTTCCAACAGCGTGGCGGTGGGCGTGTACGAGGTACTGCGGCAGTGGGATTTTCCGGAGCTGCTGGACCACGGCCACCTACGAGATTATGAATGGAAATGAGGGAAATTATGAGCAAGATTGCGATCCTGACCGATTCCTCCTGCGATATCCCGCAGGAGATGGCCGAAAAATACGGCATTGATATCATGAGTTTCCACATCCTGCTGGATGATGTGGACTATGTTGAGCGTGTGGACTGCACCAACACCGAATTCTACGATAAGATGCGTGCGGCAAAGGGTGTACCCTCTACCGCCGCCATTACGCCCATCCAGTTCTGTGAAAAATACTGCCAGTATGTGGACGAGGGCTACACGGATGTCATCCATGTGCCCATCAACAAGTCTGGCTCCTCCACCTACAACAACGCCCTGATGGCGCAGGGTATGCTGCGGGAGGAGCGCCCGGAGCATCACCTGAACATCCATCTGCTGGACCCCCACACCTATTCTATGGTGTTCGGCTGGTATCTGTGCGAGATGGCACGCAAACTGCAGAACGGCGCAGAGATCCGCCACGTCATCCACGAATTTGAACGGCAGATGAACTGCATGGAGGTCGTGCTGGGGCCTTACAGCCTGAGGCAGATGAAAAAGAGCGGCCGCATCTCTGCCGCAGCAGCCGTCATGGGCGAGCTGATGGGCATCCGTCCCATCATTACCCTGATCGACGGCAAGACCAAGGTAGAGGCCAAGGTGCGCGGCGATGAAAAAGTCGTGCCCGCCATGGTGGATCTGTGCCAAAAGCGCGCCGGGGATGTGGAGGACTTTGAGTATATGATCGGCCACACCAACATCCCGCAGGCCGCAGATTTGGAAAAGGCCTGCCGCAAGGCCTTTGGCAAGCCGCCGCTGGCCGTGTTTGAGCTGGGCGGTGTGGTCTCTGCCAACACCGGCCCCGACACCGTGGCACTGGTGTACACCGGCCACCCCAGAGGGTAACACACGATTTTAATAGCCTCCGCTTCGCTCTGGCTATTTCAGCGGTAATTTTATTTTTACTTTGAGGTTTCGAAAAGCCTGCGGGCTTTTCGAACCCTCTTTTTTACCGGAAGGATTCAAGCCAAACCCTACATCTGTTCCCAATTCTG
>CAJMQZ010000157.1 GCA_905215595.1 uncultured bacterium | reverse complement strand
ATCCTCCTATCATAAGAAAAACCGCCGAAGGGAAGCCTTCGGCGGTTTTTCGTTTTGGAAAACCCTCTCAGTCATCGCTGCGCGATGCCAGCTCCCCCGAAAGGGAGAGCTTAACTCCCTCAGCCGCCTACGGCGACAGCTCCCTCTGGGAGGGAGCCTTTGGCATGACGGGAAAGTTTGTGACTGAAGTGCAAAGCTGCTTGCCCGGGAGTACCCCTTCCGTCATCGCCTGCGGCGATGCCACACTCCCCCTTTTGTCGCTACGCGACATCTTCCCCCGGCCGGGGGAAGTCGGCCCTCAAGGGGACGGCTTTTGGCGGTGACGGGAAAGTTTCTGGTATTGCAAAAAGGCGTCCCCTTGGGGGAGCTGGCTGCGAACGCAGTGAGCAGACTGAGGGGGTCATCTTCTATGAACCCACCTGTGAAAATGGAATGCCGGAGCGTCTACAGACGCTCCGGCATTCCCAATCATTTTATCTGTGCGCCCTGCCGCACCAGCTCGATGAATACGTTCATCTGCGGGGTCACCCATTTATCCCGGTGGTAGAACAGCTGCCGGTGCATCATGACGGTGCAGTCTGGTACGTTCAGCCGCGCCAGACGCCCATCTGCCAGCGCGCTGCGCACGATGTACTCCGGCAAAAAGGAAAGCCCCATGCCCTGCTCTACCATCTGGCACAGCAGCGCGGCGCTGCCCAGTTCCAGATAGGGGTGGATGGCAAGACCGTGCGCCGCCATGCACTGGTCCAGCGCGTCCCGGTAGCTCATGCCCCGCTCGGTGAGCAGAAACTCCTGCCGGGGCAGAATGTCCAGCGGGAGCGCGCTTTCCTGCGCCAGCGGATGCTGCGGCGGCGCAATGAAGCACACCGGCTCCGGCACGTCCGCCGCCAGCACCAGCGCAGGCTGCAAAAGGGGCTGGTCCAGCGTGTAGACAAGGTCTACCTGATTGGTGCTCAGCAATTGCAGCATCTCGTCCGTGGAAGCAGTGTGCAGCACCAGCTCTACCTGCGGGCAGCGGGCATGGTAGCGCTGCAACAGCCCCGGCAAAAAGGTGCTGCACACGGAATCTGCCAGCGCAATGCGCAAGCTGCCCCGCACCTGCTGGGCGGGCTGCAAGGCGGCCTGTGCCTGCTGGGCGGTTTCCAGCAGGGTGCGGGCATAGCCTAAAAAGGTCTGCCCGGCATCGGTCAGGCGCACCGTTTTGCCCACGCGGTCAAACAACGGGGTGCCCAGTTCGGCCTCCAGCTGTGCGATTTGGGAGGACACCGCCGACTGCGAGTAGCCCAGCTGCCGCGCGGTGCGGGAAAAGCTGTGCAGCTCGGCGATGTGCAGAAAGGTATTGACAGTCCGCAGTTCCATGAACGGCTCCTTTTATAACAGGGTGATATCCTGCACGGTGAGCTGAGCACCGTCCACAGTAAAATGCACCTCCAGCCCGGCAAATTCCATGCCATATACCCGCTGCGGGTCGTGCTGGTAGGAGGGACGTGGGTCACTGGCTAGCACGCCCTGCAGGGCGGCGCGGTCGGCCTCCGGTACGGTCTGCCACAGCGCTTCCGGGCAGGACACTTCCAGATGGTGGGTGCGGGTCTGCCCGGTAAAGCCCTCGGCGGCGTCCGGGTGGCAGTCCGCGTAGGGAATGTAGGGCTTGATATCGTAGATGGGGGTGCCGTCCATCAGGTCGGCACCGCGCACGATGAGCACCGGCCCAACGTCCTGGCGCTGCTCAATGGCCTCCAGCTTTACGCTGGAAAGCCCCAGAGGGTTCGGTCGGAAGGGGGAGCGGGTGGCAAACACGCCCACCCGGGTGTTGCCGCCAAGGCGCGGCGGGCGCACGGTAGGGGACCAGCTTTCCCGCACCGCGCCGGAAAACTGCCACACCAGCCAGATATGACTGAAATCCTCCAGTCCGCGCAGGGCATCGGGGGAGCGGTATTCCGGGGTGAAAATGATCTCGCCCCGCAGCTCTTCCACCAGCCCGCTCTGGCGCGGGATGCCGAACTTGGTGGGAAAGGCGGTGTGGATATGGGCAATGACCTTCAGGGTTATGGCTTCGGGTGCCTGCTGCATGATGAACTCCTTGCTCAATAGATCTTTTCAATAGGGCAGTCGGCGGGGATGCCGTACCGGCTGCGGAAGGCCTGCAATTCCTGCGGGCTGCGGATTAGCTGTACCTCGGTAAAATGACCGGTGTGCAGATCCTGAAACCCGGCCACCTGCTCCCCGGTGCAGATGCTGCACCGCAGCACCGGCTTCTGGGCGGCGGGGTCGTAGGAGGGGGACATTTTCTTTTTGCCGAACACAGGCTGCTCCTTTCTTTCCTTATATTATAATCATGGAAATCAATTCTCCTCTAAAGGCTTTCCCCGGTCGGGGGAAATCTGTCCCCAAGGGGTGAAGGCTTTTTGCTCATCTCAAACCATAAAAATTGATTTCCGTGTATTATAATCCGCGGCAAAGCCCCACGGCTTTGCCCTCAATGTGCAGCTCCGAAAGCTGCTCTCCGGCATAGAACATGGGCGGGCAGACGGCGGCGTTATCGGCCAGCAGCATCACGGCATCGCCCTGCCGGTGGAAGTGCTTGAGGGTGGCTTCCTCGCCTACCCGCACGGCAGCGATCTCGCCCTGCTCCACCTCGGGCTGGCAGCGGATGCATACGATGTCTCCGTTGCATATCGTGGGCGACATACTGTCGCCGTGGCAGGTCAGGGCGAAATCCGCGTGCCACGCGGCAGGCACCCCGATATAGCATTCAATGTTCTGCTCGGCGGTGATGGGCGTGCCGCAGGCGATGGAGCCGATCAGCGGTACCTGCACCATGGTGGGCAGCGGCTCAAAGCCCGGGGGACAGGCGCAGGGCGCGTCCAGCCCCAGCAGAGCGGCGGGAGTGGTCTCCAGCGCCTGCGCCAGCTCCTCCACTTTGGACTGGGGCAGATCGTTGATGCCTTTTTCCAGCTTGGTGATGGAGGAACGGGAGCGGTAGCCCATGCGCCGGGCAAGCTCCTCCTGCGAAAGACCCAGCTGCTCCCGGCGCAGACGGACACGGGTGGACAGATCAGACATGACGGTTCTCCTGAAAACTATGTGTTGTGGTGTGCGATACAGTGTTCTGCCTTGAGTATAGCAGAAAATTTCCTGAAAATCAACAATTGCGGTGCGTTTTGGAAATTATAGGTTGACAGGTAATCAACAACGGAGTATAATACAACCAATGATTGTTACGAACGCGGCGGACTACAAAAAAGGAGAGAAGCCATGGCAAACACAAACCTGATCTATACTTACATCCAGGACAGCGGCTACAAGCTGCAATATGTGGCCAGTGTGCTGCACATCAGCAGCAACACCCTGCGGCACAAGCTGCTGGGCGAGACCCAGTTCAAGCTGGACGAAGCCGAGCGGCTTTCCACCATGCTGGGCCTGACGATGGCCGAGCGGGACGCCTGCTTTTTCGATGCCGAGAACCGGTTCTCGCGCAGTGCATCGCTGGAACTGCCCAAAAGGGGGAAACGCCAGTGACACCGGAACAGCGCGATGTGACCCGGAACGCCCTGCGCAAGTACGGCGAGCGTCACTGGGCGCGCACACCGGAAAACCGCCGCTGGCAAAGCGCCATTGATGAGGGCATCGACTATTATCAGGTGCACGACCCCATGCGGGCAGACCTGCTGCGGATGCGTTTTTTTGAGCAGCGCCCGGAGGACGAGATCTTAGAGCAGTTGCACATCGGCCGCACCACCTACCAGAAGGCGTTGCAGGACCTTTTGAGCACCATCGCTGTCTACGCCGCCCAGCGCGGCGCGTTCTGAGACACAAATATAAAACAGGGCTGCTGCACCGTGTTTCGTGCAGCAGCCATGTCGTCGCGGTACTTGTTCCATGTGGCACGCATGAGCGTCGGCTTGCGGTTGG
>CAJMQZ010000156.1 GCA_905215595.1 uncultured bacterium | reverse complement strand
ACCCTCATCCACCAGTTCAAATCTGGTCGTCACCTCCAAAAGATTCCCGGAAGCTTCGGCTTCCGGGATTTTTTTGTTTTGTGCTGTTCCCTGCCGGCCGCAAGGTCATTCTGCCGCATAGCCGCCCCAGCACACCAAAAGAGATTTCACCGCCCGGTCTATGGGTTTTCAGGGTGTGTCCTCTGGGCGCACCCTGTTTTTGTTTTTCATTGAGCCTTATTCTTGAGAAGCACTCTTCAGCGCACTTTTGCGGTATTGCAAAGGGCTTTGCCCGGTGGCTTTTGCAAACCGGGTGGAAAAATTGCTGGCATCTCCAAAGCCTGCCTCCTGTGCAATTTCGCTGACACTGTGGTCGGTGAGGACAAGCAGTTCCTTTGCCTGTGTGATGCGGAAGTTGACCAGATAATTATACGGTGTCGTGCCCATATACCGCCGAAACAGCCGCAGAAAATAGCTTTTGCTCATGTGCGCTTCTGCCAATAGGTCGGCAAGGCAAAGTTCCTGCTGGTAATTTTTGCGCAGGGTCTCCGCCGCCTGCAAAATCACCTGCCGCGCGCTGGTGGTTTCGGCCTGTGCAAGGATGCTCCGGGCGCACAGTGCCAACATCCCGTGGAGCGCCAGCCCGGCGGTCACCATGCTGTCCACGGTGCTGCGCTCCATCTGCCCCAAAAGCATTTCAAAATATTCCTGCATCTTGACCCCGGTGAGCTGCACCGGGGTCAGTTTTTTGCCCGGCAGCAGCAGCGGCTCCATAGCGGCGACCCCTGCGCCGTCCAGATGCACCCAGTAATGATGCCAGCAGCTTTGCCCCGGAGCGGTGCAGTAGCTCTGCGGGGTGCGGCAGTTCAGCAGCAGCGCCTGCCCGGTGCTAAGCACCACATGGCTTTCCCCCTGTTCGATCAGCCCTGCACCCCGGAGGGTATAAAACAGGATGTAACTTTCCTTATCTGTCCGGGCGGTGGAAAAATGCTGCTGGGCGTAAAACACCCCCGCCTCGGTGCAGTAATAGGGCTGTGCCAGCTCTGCTTCGCTGGGGGTGGTGCGTTTCCAGACGCTTTCCGGGGTCACATCCATGTTGTAGGTCAGCATTTTTCGTTTCCTCTCTTTCCGTGTTCAGTATAGCGCACCAGCTTTTGCAGTGCAAGAGTAGACTTTTCACAAAGAATGCGTCACCTTTGCGGATGGAATCGGCGGCATCATAGGGCTATACTGGTAGCAGTCAAAGCCACACAGGAGGCGCATTATGCACAAAAATTATCTTGCCATCGACATTGGCGCATCCAGCGGGCGGCATATTGTGGGATGGATAGAGAACGGCGTTCTCCGCACCGAGGAAGTGTACCGTTTTCCCAATAGCGTCCGGCGGGTGGACGGTCATCTGGAATGGGACATCGACAGTCTGTTCGTCCACGTGAAGCAGGGCATCCGGGAAGCCTTTGCAAGGTTCCCGGCCATCGAGAGCCTTTCCATCGACACATGGGCGGTGGACTATGTGCTGCTGAAAGGCGGCAAGCCCCTCTCCCCGGTCTATGCCTACCGCGACAGCCGGACGCAGGCAGCGCTGAATGAGGTGCACAGCATTCTGCCGTTTGAAACGCTTTATGCACGCACCGGCATCCAGTTCCAACCCTTCAACAGCATTTATCAGCTGTATGCCGACAAAACAGCCGGGCGGCTGGCCGAAGCCGAGGACTTTTTGATGATCCCGGAATATCTGCTGTGGAAGCTGTGCGGCGTAAAGGCGCGGGAATACACCAACGCCACCTCCACCGGCCTTGTGAATGCCCAGACCGGGGAGTACGACCCGGAGATTCTCAAAGCTTTGGGCTTGCCGGAGGCGATGTTCCCCAAGCTCACCGCACCCGGCACTGTGCTGGGTCCCCTGCTACCCGACATCGCCGCCGAGGTGGGCGGGCAGACCAAGGTGGTGCTGTGCGCCACCCACGACACCGCCAGCGCGGTGGAGGGCATCCCCATGGAACAGGGGGATGCGCCGTTCCTTTCCTCCGGTACATGGAGCCTGCTGGGGGTCAAGCTGGTAACGCCCATCACCAGCCCGGAGAGCCGCCGCGCCAACTTTACCAATGAGGGCGGCGTGGGGTACATCCGCTACCTGAAAAACATCATGGGACTGTGGATCATCCAGTGTGTGCAAAAACAGCTGGGCATCTCCTTTGCCGAGATGGTGGAGCTGGCAAAAACCAGCACCTACACCCGCATTTTTGATGTGAACGCAGCCCGGTTCTCTGCCCCGCAGGATATGCGTGCAGAGATCAGAGCCGCCCTTGCCGAGACCGGAGAAGCCCCGGCCACGGATGCCGACCTCATCAACAGCGTCTATCATTCGCTGGCATACTGCTACGGGGAAGCCTTCCGGGAGCTGGAAGCCCTCACCGGGCAGCACTGGGATAAGCTGTACATCGCTGGCGGCGGCGCAAAGAACGCCACCCTGAATGAACTGACCGCCCACTATACCGGAAAACAGGTGGTGGCGCTGCCCATTGAGGCCACCGCCATCGGCAATTTGAAGATTCAGATGAGCATTCCTGAAGGAGGAACTTTATGAGCTACGCAGAAGCAAAAGCCCGCTACGCCGCCATTGGTGTGGACACCGATGCCGCCATTGCCCGGTTAAAGGCCGTGCCCATCTCCCTGCACTGCTGGCAGGGAGATGATGTCCGGGGCTTCGACACCGACCCCACCAAGCCCCTGACCGGCGGCATCCAAACCACCGGCAACTACCCCGGCCGTGCCCGCACCCCGGAAGAACTGATGGCCGACATGGACAAGGTGCTGTCCCTCTGCCCCGGCACCAAAAAGATCAACCTCCATGCCTCCTACGCCATTTTTGGCGAGGAAAACCCATGGGTAGACCGGGACAGGCTGGAGCCGAAGCACTTCAAAAAATGGGTGGATTTCTGCAAGGCAAGAGGGTTAGGCGCAGACTTCAACCCCACCTTTTTCTCCCACCCCAAGTGCGACCCGCTGACCCTTGCCAGCCCCAACGAGGAGATCCGGAAATTCTGGGTTGAACACGGCAAGGCCTGCATCCGCATCAGTCAGTATCTGGCCGAGGAGCTGGGGCAGCCCTGCACCATGAACATCTGGACAGGCGACGGCTTCAAGGACGTACCGGCCGACCGCAAAGGTCCCCGGGACCGCTACAAGGCCAGCATCGACGAGATTTTGAGCGAGCCTTACGACTTCAAGCTGGTGAAGCCCTGCATCGAGAGCAAGGTGTTCGGCATCGGTGTGGAGGCGTACACCGTGGGCAGTGCCGAGTTTGCCCTGAGCTACGCCGCCTTCAACCGGGAAAAGTGCATTCCCCTGATGGATAACGGTCACTACCACCCCACCGAGGTGGTCAGCGATAAGATCCCTGCCCTGCTGGCCTTCTTCCCAGAGATCGCTCTCCACATTACCCGCCCCATCCGCTGGGACTCCGATCATGTGGTGCTGTTCGATGACGAAACGAAGGAGATCTGCAAGGAGATCGTCCGCTGCGGCGGTCTGGACGGCCGGGTGAACATTGCACTGGATTACTTTGATGCTTCCATCAACCGCATTTCCGCATGGACGGTGGGCTTCCGCAACGTGGAAAAGGCCCTGCTGTCTGCCCTGTGTACCCCCCATGCGGCACTGAAGGAACTGCAGGACACCAACCAGTTTACCGAGCTGATGGTGCGGCAGGAGGAGCTGAAGACCCTGCCCTTTGGGGAGGTCTGGGACGAATACTGCCGCCGGAACGGTGTGCCGGTAGACGGCGCATGGTTTGAGGAAGTAAAGAAATACGAGCAGAATGTGCTGTGCAAGCGCATTTGAAAATAGAGAGGTGTTTGAAGATGGGTATTCTGGATATTGATATCGTCAAAGGTTTTATGCGGATGTGCAACGATGGCTGGCTGCAGGGCTGGCACGAGCGCAACGGCGGCAACCTG
>CAJMQZ010000155.1 GCA_905215595.1 uncultured bacterium | reverse complement strand
AGGCCGTCAAGGCTGCTCTGTCCGACTACTACCGCCGTCAGGGCATCGATCCGGAGCCCATCGTGGGCAAGCTGGAAGAGGATTGCGAGCACTGCGAGAGCTGCGGCCACTGATCCTGACAGTATCATAAGCAAAAAAGAGGACACCGCTTCGTGCGGTGTCCTCTTTTGCGTCCCCACTTGTGAGAAAAGGGGTTCAGAAACGCCCGCAGGCGTTTCTGAACCCCAAAAAATCAAATCGTTTTCCGCGCCTTACACCCCGCCGTGACGGCGCTGCTCGGCGGCAAGCTCTTGCTGCAAAGCGGCCTTGCGGTGATCCAGCAGCAGATCCTTGTTGTACTTGAAATACCGCTCGCAGCCGTTCTCAGTGAGGAACTGGTGAGAGGCGGGGTTCACCGTAAGTTCGGTGACGAATACCACCATCTCCTGACTTTCCGCAAAGGCCTGCTCCATAAAGTCGAAGGCGGCTTCCAGCGCAGCAGCGGCGGTCTTTTGGGTGGTCTCGCGCTGGTCTGCCAGCGCACGGAACTGACCGCGCAGCAGGTCGAAGGCCTCCTGCGTACCGGCGGCGTTGGCGCGGCGCAGCTCCCCTTCCCACTGGTGCAGCGCGGCCTGCACCTGCAGGCGGTTGGTCAGCTCTGCCTTGCCCAGCAGCCCGGCGTCACGCTTTTGCTGGGTCTCAGTCTCGTAGTCCTTGATCTGCTGGCTGAACAGTTCTGCGGAGCCATCCGGGATATCCTCCGGCAGGGTAGCCAGCGCTTTTTTGGTCTCCCGCAAAAAGGCATAGCAGGCATCAGCCACGGCATCCGCCTGCAAAGAGGCGGCAAAGCGGGTGTCCAGCCCCGCCAGCAGCAGACTGACAAGGCTAAGCCGCTCGTCAAAGGGAGCCTGCAGCAGCCGTGCGAACACGGCGGGCTTTGCCTGCCCGGCAAGGATCTCCTCCACGCCGTAGTCGTCCCGGTACTTGTAGTACAGATCCAGATAAGTCGAGAAGTCCTCGGCGATCTTCGGGTGCTGGATGTATTCCCGGATCAGTTCCTCGTCCGCCTGCAAGCCCAGCGTTTCGTAGGTGTCCAGCAGGTTGGAAAGATCCTCCCAGCCGCGGGCGGTGACGAACTGGGTGCCGTCCACGTCCGCGTTGATCTGGTAAAAGTTCTGGGGATGCAGCTCCAGATAGCTCAGGATGGCGCTGTGGATATGGGCAGCGCGGGCGTAGTCCTTCCACACCGGCAGGTCAGGCTCGATGTCCATGCGGCGCACGCGGTCAAGGGTGACGATGTCGAAATCCCGGACGGATTTGTTGTACTCCGGCGGGTTGCCTGCCGCCACGATGACCCAGCCCGCAGGCACGGCCTGATTGCCAAAGGTCTTGCACTGCAAAAATTGCAGCATGGTGGGAGCAAGCGTCTCGGACACGCAGTTGATCTCGTCGATGAACAGAATGCCCTCGGAAAGACCGGTGGCCTCCATTTTGGCGTAGATGCTGGCAATGATCTCGCTCATGGTGTATTCGGTCACCGATACGTCCTTATCGCCGTAGTGGCGCTGCCGGATAAAGGGCAGACCCACGGCGCTCTGGCGGGTGTGGTGGGTGATGGTGTAGGCCACCAGTGCCACCCCGCACTCCCGGGCCACCTGCTCCATCACCTGCGTTTTGCCAATGCCCGGAGGACCCATCAGCAGGATGGGACGCTGCCGGATGGCGGGAATGGCGTATTCGCCCAGCGCATCCTTGGCAAGGTAGGCTTTTACGGTATGCTCGATCTCTTCCTTGGCACGTTTGATATTCATAATATTTCCCCCTCTTGTCAGGAGTTGTTCAGTTCGCGGTACAGATCGTCCTCCTCGGCCAGAGCGTCCGCAAGGGTGCTGGCCGGGCGGGCTGCCGCACCGGTAAATTCTTCTTCGTCCAGTACCACCTTCATCGCCCACGGCGGCACATTGGCATCATCGAACCGCTCCCCCAAAAACAGAAAGGCGGTATCGTAGCCGGGACGCCGCGCCGGGTAGGTGCCCATGCCGTCGGTGAAGTACAGCAGGCCGCGCAGGTTCGAAAACTTCTTTTCGGCGCAAAGCTGGTTTACATATTCAAAGGCCGGACGGAAGTCCGTTCCGCCGCCGCCCCGCAGCTCAAAGTGGTTCATGGCATGGATGAGCTCGTCCTCGTTGCGGATCAAAATATCCTGCCGCACGGCGTTGTCGGCCTGAATCAGGTGCAGATTCATGCGGTGGAAAAAGTTTTCCCGCCCTTTCAGCAGGGTGTAGGTCTCGGCCAGAAAGGCGCGCACCAGCTCGCCGGAGGTGGAGTAGCTGGTATCAATGACCAATGCCAGCTCCTCAATTTTTTTGCTTTCCCGGCTTTCCAGCGGCTCGATCAGGGGCAGGTTACCGTACACCGAAAGGCCATAGGTGTAGAAGTTCAGATCGAACTCGTCCGGGTCCAGTTTTACCTCCTCGCGCAGGACGCAGAACCGGCGCAGAAAGTCCTTGTAGCTGCGGCGGCTGCGGTTGGCAGCCTTCACCTGCTGCTTCAAGGCATCGGTGCCCTCGCCCGCCTCTTTATCCCGCAGGTCCAGCTCGGTCTGCATCCGCTCCCCGATCTTCTGCCACGTTTTCTGCGGCAGAGGGGTGGGAATCTGCTGGGGCTGCTCCGGGGCATCCTTCGGCCACAGGCGGTGGTCGTCGGTGACGAACTCCCGCTCCAGCTGCCGCAGCACGCCGGGCGTCTGCCGGGTGAGCCAGCGGTACGCCGGCGCTGCCGCCACCACCTTTTCCTCGGCGGTGATCTGCCGGTAGGCGTTCTGCCGCACATAGGTCAGCGGGCGCATCACGCTTTTGCGCTGTAAGCTGTCAATGACGTTTTCCACCGCGATATCACACGCAAGGCTCCACAGCTGCGGCTCGCGGCGGCCTTTCAGCCACAAATGCCGGAATACGCAGTGGAATATGGTGTGCAGATACAACCGGTTGAGATATTTCGGGTTCTCCTGATAAAGCTGCAGCAGGCGCTGCGGCTGATAATACAGGGTCTGTCCGTCCGTAGCCAGCACCCGGCACCGCTCGTCCGGGGCGGGGGTCAGGGCGCTGAGTGCCATATCCAGAAACCGGAAGTCCAGATACAGTCCGCTGCGCACCACCGCCAGCACCTCGCCGCCCATGCGTGCCTGCCACTCTTCGTGGGTCTCCGGCCGCTGGGATTGGAAGGGCTTGCGGGGGTCGAAAAATTTTTCTTTTGGCAACGTGTGGTCACCTCTCAAAAATCAAAATCGTACCGCTGCTTTTTGGACTGGGGAGCATATTTTTTGTGCTCCGCATCTGCCAACAGGGCGGCAGCAGCGGCGTTTTCTGCCTTGGCGGCAAGGGCGGCGGCAGATGCAAAAGCGGCTTTATCCAGCACGTCCAACGCCAGCAGGGCGCGGATGCTGTCGGTATCCTGTGCCTTTAAAAGGCGGGCGAACACCCGGTCGGTGTTGGCTGCCAGAAACGCCCGGTAGTGCCCGGCGGCAGCTTCGGTCAGCTGCCACGGATACCGCAGGCGGGCAAAGCAGAGCATGGCCATAACGGCGGCGTCATCGGCATCGTGCCCCTGCGGAAAGATGGCGTCATATTCTGCGGGGAGGAATTTATTGTCGAGAAAACACTGTCTGTAATGGTATCCCTGCCCGGAAAAGGTGTGCAGCAGGATGTGGGCGGGGGTCTCCTCGATGTCCTCCCAGTAGGCGGGGTACCACAGCGCCGCCAGCGGCGCGGGGGCATCGGCGAGCCAGAACTGCGCCTGCACGGCCTCGGTGATGTTGTTCACCAGTGCAAACAGCCCAGTGGGCTGCTCCGGTGCGGCCTGCACCCGCAGGGTCTCCAGCGCAAAGCAGTTTAAAAACACATCGCTGCCCACGGTAAGTCCCCCCCTGCCCACCGTGAGCAGGCGCAGGCTGCGGCAGTTGTAAAAGGCGCAGCTGCCGAT
>CAJMQZ010000154.1 GCA_905215595.1 uncultured bacterium | reverse complement strand
GGCGTGTTTCTGGCCGAGCCGGTCAGCGACATTCTGGCCGCCACCATCACCACCATCACCTTCTTTGCCCGGTTCGATAAAATTCTGGACAGGGGAGCAATGAAAGTATAATGATTTAAACATCGTGCCTGCCGTTTTTACCCGGCAGGCACGATGTTTATGCAGGATCGTCCGGCTTTTCCCGACGGGAGAGGAACACATCCTTATTAAAGGGTGAAACATAGGTGCATTCATATTGCAGCGCCCTGATGCGGCTATACACAAAAATGCTACCATCCCGCAGTACGCCGCGCGATGTGATCTCCATTGCCGGAACGCCTTTTTTGCTTCCCAGAAGTTCCGCGTGCTCTGCATCCAGTGCGCCGGCATGGTAGTTGGTGATAAAATAGGCAATACGGTATTTCTGCTGCAAGGCGTAGTTCTGGATGGAATCCTCCAGCACGTCCTTGTTCAGCCCCGGAAACAGCGCCAGCGGCATCCAGCCGGTTTCTACCTGACTGATCTCATACCGTACAATACGGATGCGCCGGAACTCCCACAGTTTCTGACCGGTTTTCAGGTTGAAGATGCGCTGCAGTTCGCTGGAAGGTTCGACCTGCTTCAGATAGATCAGCTTGGAACGCAACTCATCGTAAGGCACTTCGGTCAGCGAATTGTACACCATCGGATGCCCCAGAGCGCGCTTATTGACATAGGTTCCATCGCCCTGCGTCATATAGATCAGCCCGATGGACTGCAGCCGGGACATCACCTTCTGGATCGTAAACCGAGACACATGATACAACCCTGCCAGCTCCCGCTGACTGGGCAGTTTATCCATGATCGTCTTGCGCTGGAAGATCTTGCTGATGAGGTCGGTCACAATAAAATCCGTCTTTTTTGCGCTCATTGTAACGCCCTCCCAAAATTCATTTCCTCAAAAAGAATACCACAGAGCGTACAAATTTGTAAAGCTCTGTGGTAAAGATCGTTTTTCAGATTTACGGTGTCACCAGCGTGCCGTCCGGGATGCGGCTCTGCGTCCACTCATGCGGACGATACCGAACCGGATATTTTGCAATTTCTTCCTCGTCGATATCCACACCGATGCCCGGACGCTCAATAGGGTAGAAGTAGCCGCCCTTTGCCTCGTTGTAGCCGGGGAAGCAGGCTTTGATCTTATCCTTCAGCTCGATGTTCTCCTGAATGGCCGCGTTGTGCAGATGGATATTCAGATGGGTATTCACCGCAACACCGATAGGCGTGATATCCGAAGGCGTATGCCACGCGATGCGCACACCAAACGGCTCGCAGAAATGCGCCAGTTTGACTGCCGGGGTAATGCCGCCCAGCTGGGAGACATGGCAGCGCAGATAATCCACGCGGCGGTTGATGACCAGTTCTTTCCATTCCATCGGGTTATTGAACAGCTCGCCGGTGGCAATGGGGGTCGCGCACTGGCTGCGCAGCTGTCCCAGCCACTCGTTCTGATCCGGGGAAAGCAGATCCTCCAGGAAGAATGGCTTGTACGGCTCCAGATCCTTTGCAAACTGGATGGCCTGATTCGGGGTCAGCCGCTCATGCACATCGTGCAGGATGTGGAATTTGCTGCCGTACTTTTCCCGCAGCTTGCCAAACATATACACCGTATTGCGCATATAGTCGTCCTGATTGAAGTAGGTGCCGGGAATGGGATCTTCCGGGGTATGCAGCTCATCCGGGATGCCGCCGTAAAAACCCAGCTGGCAGCGGATGTGGCGGTAGCCCTCGTTGTAAATGCGATCCACCTCGCGGTACAGTTCTTCCATCGTATCAGCAACGGCATGGGTATAGGCAGGGATGGCCGTTCGTGCCTTGCCGCCCAGCAGCTGATACAACGGCATATCTGCCAGTTTGCCCTTGATGTCCCACAAAGCCATATCAATACCGGCCACTGCATTGTTGATGACCGGGCCATTGCGCCAGTAGGAGTTGACCATCATCAGGTTCCACAGATCCTCGATGTCGTTGGCATCGCGGCCGATGAGAATCGGCTTGAGGTAATCCTCCACCACGCACTTGACCGCCAGCGGACGCTGCTGGAACGTAGCGCAGCCCACACCGTAAACGCCCTTATCGGTCAGCACCTTGACGGCGACCAGATTGTGCCGTTCCGGATTTGTGACGAAGCATTTGATATCTGTAATGATCGTAGGTTTCATAAAAACACCTCTTTAAGTATCCCGAAAAGTGTTCGTGTCTTTTGTCTGCAAGACTATTCAACCATACCTTGCCCGGCAAATCAATTCCTGCTTTTTATTTGGGCCAAAAGTCAAAATAAAACAGTCCAATTTTAGAAATATTTTTGTAAATAAAACGCAAAACCAATTATTTTTGTATTTTATCAGCAGAAATGGACCGTTTTACAAGCCAAAATGGTTGTGCTATCATGAAGTCACAACGCACGTGCTGGATTTTCGCTTTGGAACACAATCAAAAAAGAAAAGGAAATCGAAGAAGGAGGCTCTCCCTTATGGAAAAGACCGAAGTCGTCGCCAAGATTATCGAGTATGTCGGCGGCAAAGACAATGTTGTGAACACATGGCATTGCATGACCCGCCTGCGCTTTGAGCTGAAGGATACCAGTAAGATTCAGGAGGATGCCATCAAAGCTCTGGACGGTGTCATTGGTGTGCAGTTTGCCAAGGGGCAGCTGCAGATCGTACTGGGCACCAGTGTCCACAAGTATTACGACATCGCCCTGCAGCAGCTGGACCTGAAAGAGGACACCGCTCCTGCACAGCCGGAAAAGAAGAAGGATTTCATCTCCTGGTTCATGGATATGGTGTCCGGCGTGTTCGGCCCCATCGTACCCGCCATCGCCGGTGCCGGTATGATCAAGGGTCTTATGGGCGGTCTGGTGGCTCTGGGCGTCGTATCCAATGCCACCGACACCTATAAGGTCATTGACATGCTGGCCAGCGGCGTATTTACCTTCCTGCCGTTCTTCATTGCCGCATCGGCTGCAAAGAAGTTCAAGACCAACCAGTATCTGGCCATTGCCATTGCCGCTACCCTGATGTACCCCACCATGGTGGATGCCGCCAAGGCAGGCGAGATCAGCAACTTCATGTTCGCCGGTGTGCTGCCCATCCCGGTGTTCAACTACTCCGGCTCGGTCATTCCCATCATCTTCGGCGTGTTCGCCCTGAGCTACATCTACAAATGGGTGGATAACATTGTGCCCGAAGCTACCCGCACCGTCATCACTCCCACCATCACCCTGTTTATTTCCGGCTTCTTCGCTCTGACTGTCATCGGCCCCATCGGCATTTACATCGGCAAAGCACTGGCATGGATGCTGGATGTTCTGTTTGGCATCTCTCCCATTTTCGCAGGCGTCGTCATGGGCCTGATCCGTCCCGCTTCCATTCTGGTGGGTATGCACCACGCCATGACCCCCATTGCACTGGAGAATTTTGCTACCAAGGGCTATGATATGCTCATGCCCATGATGTTCATTGCAAATCTGTCCATTGTGGGTGCCGCCGCAGGCTGCTATTTCAAAGAAAAGAGCCAAAAGGAACGTTCCATCGTTCTGTCCTCCGTTCTGTCCGGCATTCTGGGCATCACCGAGCCTGCTCTGTTCGGCGTGCTGACCAAGTACAAGAAGGGTTTCCTTGCAGCTACCATCGGCAGCTGCGTGGGCAGCGCTTTCATCGGTGCTTTCGGTGTGCGTCTGTACGGCTACATCACCTCCAGCATCTTCAGCATTCCCGCTTACATCGGCCCCTACTTCCTCTATGCAGCCATTGGCTGGATCATTGCGTTCGGCCTGTCCTTTGTTCTGAGCTATCTGTTCGTGGTCAAGATGGACCGTAGCTGAACCGTTTTTCTTCCATAAAGCAAAAAATGCCTCTGGCAGATGCCGGAGGCATTTTTTGTGTTTTCTGTTTTTATTTTCCCGCCAGAAGAATGGCCAGCACGGCTTTCTGCACGTGCAGGCGGTTCTCGGCTT
>CAJMQZ010000153.1 GCA_905215595.1 uncultured bacterium | reverse complement strand
CGCCTGCGGCGGAAACAGGGAGCAATTTTTGGCGCAGCGGTCTGCAAGACGCGAGACCCGCTCAAGGGTCGAAGCGGATGCAGGGCACCGCAAGAGGTTTTATACGACTGAATAATAACACCTTTATTTCTCTGTTACAGCATAGCAAAGCCCCCGGGGGTCACACCCTCGGGGGCTTTGTGCATTGTAGGTGATTGGCGAAAACGATTTGGAATGCGCTCCGCGTTTTGCTTGCGCATAAATAGCGGAAAGAATATTTTTATGTTTGCAACACTGGAAAATCTGCGGATTTTCCAGTGTTGCTTTTTCAAGAGAGGGGCGTAGCCGAAAACTTTCCCGCCATGCCAAAGGCCACCCCCTCAGGCTCACTACGTTCGCCAGCTCCCCCAAGGGGACGCCTTTGCGCTATGCCGAAAACTTTCCCGCCACTGCCAAAAGCCGTCCCCTTGGGGAAGGTGTCATCGCCGCAGGCGATGACGGAAGGGGTATCCCCGCAGCACCGCGCTTTTACAGAAAGCGGTGCTGCAAATGCTGCTGCTCTTCACGCCCCACCCGTGAGAAGGGGATTCAGATCAATATTCCATCGCAATGGTCGATCTCGTGCTGAATGATCTGCGCCGTCCAGCCGGTAAAGGTCTTGATGCGGGGTTTGCCGTCCATGGTCTGATACTGCACCTTGATGCTCTGCCAGCGCTTTGTTTTCCGCACGCCTTCCAGCGAAAGACAGCCCTCCTCGGCCTCGTACTGGCCGGATTTTTTCAGGATGACCGGATTGAACAGCACCAGATACCCGTCCTCAGCCTCCACTGCAATGATGCGCTTGAGCACGCCGATCATGTTGGCAGCCATGCCTACACAGCCATCGGCGTGGGCGGTCAGGGTCTCCAGTAAGTCCCGCGCAACAGGGGCATCCTCCGGGGTGGCAGGGGCGGACTTCTGCGCCAGAAACAGCGGGTCGTGCATGATGGGCTGGATCATAGTAAAATCTCCTTTATTCTTCAGTGCAGCTTAAAAAGATGCCTGCCAGCAGCCCGGCAGCAGCCGGGAGCACCCAGCCAAAGCCCAATGCCGCCAGCGGCAGGGCGTTGGCAAGGGCAGAAAGTGTGCCAAGCGGCAGCGCGGCGGCAATGCTCTGCACGGCGGTGCAGCCGATGCACAGCGGATAGACCCGGCGGCGCTGTTCCAACCCGGGCACGAAGGAAAGCGTAATCAGCACAATGGCTACCGGGTACAGGGCGTTAAGCACCGGGATGGACAGGCGCAGAATTTCTGCCAGCCCCAGATTTGCGATCAGCATACTGGCAGCGGCAAAAAAGGCGGCAAGAACAGGGTAGGGGATGCGGGGCAGCAGGGTGTGGAAATACTCTCCCACACAGGCAATCAGCCCTACACAGGTGTTGAAGCAGGCCAGCATAAAGATGGCGGCAAGGAGCACCAGCCCTGCTTTGCCGAACAGCCGCTCGGCCAGCACGGTCAGCACCTCGGCACCGGTGGCAAGGCCGGGTACGGCGGCACCGGTCAGTGCTCCGGCGTGTCCCAGCATGGCATAGACCGCCAGCAGCAGCCCGCCCGCTATAAACCCGGCACGGATGGCACTGCGCTGCACGTCCTGCTCCCGGGCAACACCCTGCGCCCGGATGTTCATGGCAATGACCGCACCAAAGTTCAGCGCCGCAAGGGCGTCCATGGTCTGGTAGCCGTACAATACGCCCTGTAACACGACCGCGGAACGATACGTCTCGGTGGGCGCAGCGTACTGCGCCGCCAGCGGGTGCAGCAGACAGCCGCCGAACAGGATCAGAATCAGAACCAGCAGGCAGGGGCAGAGCAGGCTGCCCAGCCAGCGGGTGAGCCTGTCCGGGCGCAGCGCCACCAGAAAGGCCACGCCGAAGAACAGCACGGAGTACCCCAGTTGAAGCCCGGCACTGCTGCCCAGCAGCGGGGTGAGCATAGCAAAGGAGGTGCTTGCGGTGCGCGGAATAGCCAGACACGGCCCGATGGACAGATAGATCAAAATCATGAACACCTGCGCGAACACCGGATGCACCCGCCCGGCCAACTTGTCCAGACCGTCAGCCCGCGCCACCGCGATGACTCCCGCGACTGGCAGTCCCACGGCACTGATGGCAAGCCCCAGAAAGGCGGGCCAGAGGTTTGTCCCTGCCTTTGCGCCAAGATCGGGCGGGAAGATCAGGTTGCCGGCCCCGAAAAACATGGAAAACAACGTAAAACCGACGAGCAACAGCTTGCGGCCCTTGAGCGCTTGCGTCAATACCGTCCCCCTCTTTCCTGCGCCGGTGCCAAAGTTGCACCGCATATTGTATCCAGTTTACACTGGATGCAAATTCATGTCAAGCATACGAAGGTTGAATAAAAGTATATACATTGAAAGCCGACCCGCCGCAGGTGGTGCACAGGTCATTCCCCTTTGCGGGACGGTATGGTATACTATACCTTATAATAGGCAGGGGAAGAGGGCAGTTTATGAAGCAGAACAAGCAGTTTTTTCACAGTCTGCTGGCGGTGGCGTTCTGGCTGGCGGTCTGGCAGACCGCAGCCATGGCCATCGGACAGGAGGTGTTTTTGGTATCGCCGGTGCAGGCGCTGCGCACCTTGGTACAGCTGTTGCCAAGGGCAGATTTCTGGCAGCGGGTGTGCTTCAGCTCCGGGCGCATTTTGCTGGGCTTTGTGCTGGGCGCAGTGGTCAGTGTAGTGCTGGCGGTATGTGCCGCCCGGTGGAGCGCCGCCGATGCGCTGCTGGCTCCGGTGATGCAGCTGGTCAAGGCTACGCCGGTGGCAAGCTTTATCATTCTGGCACTGGTCTGGGTGCGGGGCAGTGCCCTTTCGGTGCTTATCAGCTTTTTGATGGTGCTGCCGGTGCTGTACGGCGCGGTGCGCACCGGCATTGCCGGGGCAGATGTGCAGCTGCTGGAAATGGCAGCGGTGTTCCGTCTGCCTGCAGGCCGCCGCCTGCGGGCAATCTGGCTGCCTGCGGTGCTGCCGGCCTTCCGGCAGGGGTGCAGCGTGGCGCTGGGCATCTGCTGGAAAAGCGGCGTGGCAGCCGAGGTCATCGGCCTGCCCAACGGCAGTATCGGCGATGCGCTGTACCGTGCCAAGATCACCCTTTCCACCGGGGAACTGTTTGCGTGGACCTTTGTCATCATTCTGCTGAGTGCAGGCTTTGAAAAGCTGTTCCTGTTTGCATTGGATAAGGCCGTGGGCGCAGTGCTGGGAGAGGAGGGGGCAAAATGCTGAAGCTTCAACACCTGACAAAACAGTTCGGCGCGGCACCGCTCTTTACTGACCTGTGCATGGAGGTGGACGCTCCCGTGGTGCTGTGGGCGCCCAGCGGCTGGGGCAAGACCACCCTACTGCGCATCCTGATGGGGCTGGAACGTCCCACCGCCGGCAGTGTGGAAGGTGTGGGCCGGGTGGCAGCGGTCTTTCAGGAGGACCGCCTTTGCCCCCAGCTGAACGCGGTGCAGAACGTCACCTTGGTGCTGCCGGGAGCGGAAAACCAGTACAAAAAGCAAATTACAAGTGATTTTCAACAGATTGGAATGGATACTGCGGCTTTGCAGCTGCCCGCCCGCAGGCTTTCCGGCGGGCAAAAGCGGCGGGTGGCGCTGCTGCGGGCGCTGTGGGCATCCAGCGACACCCTGCTATTGGACGAGCCCTTTACCGGCATGGACCCGGACACCTTGCAGCGGGCGGCAGCGCTGCTGCGGCAGCGCTGCGCGGGCAAGCCGGTGCTGCTGGCTACCCACGATGAAAGCGCTATCCGCGCCCTTGGTTGGCCGGTGGTGGAACTGGAAAAGATGGGACGTTCTTGAATGCCCTCCGCTTTGCTCTGGGTATGATTTAAGGAAATTTTGTTTGTTCAATATAGCTTTTGTCGCGCTCTGCGGAGCGCGACAAAAGCTGCTTGTTTTAAAATTACCTATAACACAAGGACGTGCAGCCCGCGGGCTGCACGTCCTTGCTTTTTAGAATATTCTTTAACTG
>CAJMQZ010000152.1 GCA_905215595.1 uncultured bacterium | reverse complement strand
AGGCAGGCATCGAGCTGAACCGCAAGATGCTGTCCGAGATGGCCATCAACGATCCTCAGAGCTTTGCCGCTCTGGTCGAGACCGTGAAGAACGCCTGATAAAGACCTTGCATCGTGACGCCCGCGCGTATACGCGGGCGTCCGTTTTGTATCCGGGCATTTTTTGCGGCCAGGGAAACAAGGCAACGGGGCAGCGCCCTGCCGCAGAAACCTGCGGCAGACGCTGCCCTTTTTCTATTGTATCCAAAGCATACACACCTGTTCAGGAGGAACGCATGGACGAAAAGATCACCAGCCGGGAAAACGCAAAAATAAAATACGCCTGCCGCCTTGCTTCCGGTGCAGCATTCCGCCGCACCGAGGGGCGCTTTCTGGCCGAAGGGCGCAAGCTGTGCCCGGAACTTGCCCGGGGCGCAGAGCTGGAGACCCTGTTTTATACCGAAAATGCGCTGGAAAAGTGCCCGGAACTTGCCGCTTTGCCGGGAGAGCACTATCTGGTAGAGGATCATGTGGCGGACAAGCTGGCTGACGTGGGCACCCATCAGGGGGTGTTCGGGGTGTTCCGCACCCCGGTGCACACTCTGGAGGAGGTGCGCCCCGGCGGGCGGTATCTGGCATTGGAGCGGGTGCAGGACCCCGGCAACGTGGGCACTTTGCTGCGCAGCGCAGCGGCCTTTGGCTTTGACGGCGTCATCCTGAGTGAGGGCTGCGCCAGTGTCTACGCCCCTAAGACCCTGCGCGCCTCCATGGGCGCGGCGGTGCGCATCCCGGTCATCGAGACCGGTGCCATGCCGCAGGCCATCGCTCTGCTGCGGGAAAAAGGCATCACCTGCCTTGCGGCGGCGCTGTACCAGTCCCAGCCCCTCAGCGCGGCAAAGGCCGGGTATCCCGGCGGCGTCTGCGTGGTCATCGGCAGCGAGGGACAGGGTCTGACCGACGAGACCATCGCCGCCTGCAACAGCACGGTGCGCATCCCCATGACCGACCGGGTGGAAAGCCTGAACGCCGGCATCGCGGGCAGCATCCTGCTGTGGCATTTCCGGGAGGAGAGCCTGTGACCGGGCAGACCAGCCTGTTTCCGCCGGAGCCTGCACCCGACCCGCTGCTGTGCTGGCTGTGGCTGTCGCAGGTGCTGGGGCCTGCCAGCCTCCACGCCGGAAAGGTGCTGGACGCCTTTGGCGGCGCACAGGAGGCGTGGGAAGCGCGGGAGACCGAGGAATTCCGGCAGGCGGCAGGGGATACAGCCTTTAAGCGTGCAGCGCAGCTGGATGCGGAAAGCTTCCACACGCTGGTGATGCAGTGCGATGCCCTGCGGGTGCGCATCCTGCCCTTTGACGACCCGGACTACCCGCTGGCCTTTTCCCGCATCCCGGATATGCCGCTGGTGCTCTACTGCACCGGCGACCCCCGCTGGCTCAACGAGCCCGGGGCGGTGGGCATCGTGGGCAGCCGCAAGCCCACGGAATACGGCCTGAATGCTGCGGCGGATATCGGCGGCGAACTGGCAAAAAACGGAGCCGTCATCGTCAGCGGTCTGGCCGATGGGCTGGACAGCGCCGGACACCGGGCGGCAGTGAAAAACGACCGCCCCACCATTGCAGTGATGGGCGTACCCATCGACCGCACCTACCCGGCAGCCAATGCCGCCCTGCGACAGCAGATCGAGCGCAAGGGCTGCGTCATCAGCGAGTACCCGCCTTACAGTGAATATGTTGGCCCTAACTGCTTTTTGCAGCGCAACCGGCTCATCGCGGCGCTTTCCTCGGCCGTGCTGGTGGTGGAAGCGCGGGAAAAAAGCGGCACCATGTCCACCGTTGCCCACGCCGAGCGCTACGGCAAGCCGGTGTACGCCGTGCCGGGGAGCATCTACTCCCCCAACTCCGCAGGTACGAACGGCCTGCTGCGGGACGGACGCGCCCGGGCAGTGGCGGGCGCAGCCGACCTGCTGGCGGCGCTGGGGCTGCATACCCGGCAGGCGGCACCGGCAGCTGCAAAGCAGCCTGCACCCCTGAGCGACACCGAGCGCCGGGTGATGGCGTGCATCGGACCAAAACCCGTGGGCATCGAGGAGCTGTGCGTGAGCACCGGCCTGCCCATGTCCGCGCTGCTGGGCACCCTGATGAAGCTGGAACTGACCGGCCGGGTGTACAAGCAGCCGGGGCAGCGGTATGTGCTGCGGTAAAATTGTGGAATATTTCCGCTGGTAAAGCACACAACAGCTGTGGTACAATAATATGAGCGAATGACCGTGCATCCCTTTGGGGGGCACGTTGCAGATAGAGGAGAAAAGAAGAAATGGCGAAACTGGTTATCGTGGAGTCGCCTGCAAAGGCGAAAACCATCGGCAAATATCTGGGCGATGACTACGAGGTCACCGCCAGCATGGGTCATATCCGCGATCTGCCCGCATCTCAGCTGGGCATCGATGTGGAGCATGGCTATACCCCGCAATACATCAGCATCAAGGGCAAGGAAAAGCTCATCAAGGAACTGAAGAGCAAGGCCAAACACGCCGACGGCGTGCTGCTGGCGACCGACCCGGACCGCGAGGGCGAGGCCATCAGCTGGCATCTGGCCAATATTCTGGGGCTGGACCCCCACGAGCCCAACCGTGTCACCTTTGACGAGATCACCAAAAAGGGTGTGAAGGAGGGCATGGCCCACCCCCGCGCCATCGACGAGGATCTGTTCAACGCCCAGCAGGCGCGCCGCGTGCTGGACCGTCTGGTGGGCTACAAGCTCAGCCCGTTCCTGTGGCGCAAGGTGCGTCGCGGCCTGTCCGCAGGCCGTGTGCAGAGCGTGGCGGTGCGGCTGATCGACGACCGGGAAAAGGAAATCGAAAACTTTAAACCCGATGAATACTGGAACGTGGACGCCACCTTGGGTGCCGGGCACAAAAGCTTTGTGGCACGCCTTGCCACGGACGCCAACGGCAAAAAGCTGCTGCCCAAGAGTGAAGCCGAGGCGCGCGCCATCGAGAAGGGCTTGGAGGGCGCAAGCTATGTGGTGAGCGAGCTCAAGCGCGGCAAGCGCGCAAAGCAGCCCACCCCGGCCTTTATCACCAGTACCCTGCAGCAGGAGGCCTCCCGCCGCTTGGGCTTTACAGCCACCCGCACCATGCGCGCCGCCCAGACGTTGTACGAAGGTGTGGACATTGCCGGACACGGCATGATGGGTCTTATCACCTATATGCGTACCGACAGTCTGCGCATCTCGGACGAGGCTGTGGCCGCCGCCAAGGAGTATATCGCCGGTGCTTACGGCGAGGCGTATATCTGCCCCTATAAGCGCACATGGAAGACCAAGAGCGCCACGGCAGCACAGGACGCCCACGAAGCCATCCGTCCCTCTGTGCCGTCCCTGACCCCGGACGAGGTGGACAAGAGCATCAGCGGCGATACCGCAAAGCTGTACCGCATGATCTGGAGCCGCTTTATGGCAAGCCAGATGGCAGACTGCCAGCAGGACACCGTGTCGGTCACCGTCAGCGCGGCGGATTACCACTTCAAGGCCAGCGGCTACACCGTGACCTTTGACGGCTTTACCGCCCTGTACGAGGAAGCCACCGACGAAAAGGAAAAGAAGGAAACGAACCTTCCTCCGCTGGAACAGGGACAGGTGCTCAAGCTGCGGGAGCTGAAGAGCGAGCAGAAGTTTACCCAGCCGCCCGCCCGCTACACTGAAGCTACCCTCATCAAGGCGCTGGAAGAAAACGGCATCGGCCGCCCCTCCACCTACGCACCCATCATCACCACCATCATCGACCGCGGCTATGTGGAACGCGACCAGAAAAAGCTCAAGCCCACCCTGCTGGGTCGTGCTGTGGACGGGCTGATGCTGGAGCAGTTCCCCCACATCGTGGACGTGGATTTCTCCGCGCAGATGGAGAAGAATCTGGATAAGGTGGAAAGCGGCAAGGCCGACTGGCGCAAGACCGTGGATGACTTCTATCAGGGCTTTGAGGCCAGTCTGGAGCAGGCCGAAAAGAACATGGAGGGCAAAAAGGTCAAGGTGCCGGACGAGCCT
>CAJMQZ010000151.1 GCA_905215595.1 uncultured bacterium | reverse complement strand
GCGCGTCGAAATCGCTGGCACTTTTCTGGTTCTCTTTTGGTGTCAAAAGAGAACACCCCCGGCTGTATCCTCCTGCCCTCGCGGCGCGCATTCCAAATCGTCTTACCCCCGGTTCGCCCGCTCGATCAGGGTGCGGATGTGGTGCGCAAGCATCTCCACAGCGGTGCTGTTCTCGCCGCCGTTGGGCACAATGATGTCCGCGTTGCGCTTGCTGGGCTCTACAAAGGCTTCGTGCATCGGCTTGACCGTGGTAAGGTACTGGTTTATCACGCTGTCCAAGCTGCGCCCGCGCTCCTTTACGTCCCGCAGAATGCGCCGCAGGATGCGCTCGTCCGCGTCCGTGTCCACGAAGATCTTGTAGTCGAACAGGGCGCACAGTTCCGGCTCTACAAAGGGCAGAATGCCCTCCACGATCAGCACCGGGGCGGGCTCGATGTGCTGCACCTCGTTGCTGCGGTTGTGGTTGGAGTAATCGTACACCGGGCAGTCGATGGCGCGGCCTGCCTTCAGCTCCTGCAAATGGTAGATGAGCAGGGCGTTGTCGAAGGCGTCCGGGTGGTCGTAATTCAGCTTGCAGCGCTCTTCAAAGGGCAGTTCGTCGTGGCGCTTGTAGTAGCTGTCGTGGGAGATCAAGCGCACCTCGTCCTCCCCAAAGCGCTCCTTCAGCCGCAGTGCAAGGGTGGTCTTGCCGATGCCAGAGCCGCCCGCGATACCAATGATCAGGTTGTTCATGATGCAAACTCCTTCTGCACAAAATCTGCCGGTTTCTGTGGAAAAACCGGCCGGAATGGATTATAATAGATTTGTATATATTCTGCTGCCCCGGGGCTGTTGCCGCCCGGCAGCAGTTCTTCCCTTTTATCATAGCACAAAATGTGTCGTTTGGACAGGGTTTGCAGGCCATCCTCCGCATTTTTGCTCTGCCCAAAAAACGACACCCGCCGACACATTCACAAAAAAGGACGGTCAAAATGTCAAAAGAAACGCTGCAGCACACCATGAGAAGCAAGGTTCGGGTTTTTGAGGACGGCAGCATCCGCCTGCTCCGCAAAGGCCAGAAAGGGCTCATCCACGCCATCTTCAGCCGCTTTGGGCTGGTGCTGGTGCTGCTGGTGCTGCAATTCGGGGCGCTCTTCAGCCTGATGCGCTGGTTCAGCGGTCTGCTGCCCCACTACTTGGGCGGCACTCTGCTGGTCACAGCGGCCATGATGGTCTACCTGCTCAATCAGGACATGAACAACAGCGTGCGCATCCCGTGGCTGGTGGTCACGGCGCTGGCGCCTGTGCTGGGCGTGCTGCTGTTCTGGTACACCAAGGAGGATGTGGGCCACCGGATGCTCAAAAAGCGCCTGCTGGAACTGGAGGGGCAGACCCGCAGCCAGCTTGCGCAGGACAAAAAGGCAAACACAGCGCTGGACGCCGACTGCCCCGGCGCAGCCTCTCTGGCGCAGTATCTGCGCGGACGGGGCGGCGGCTTCCCGGTGTACGAAAACACGCAGGTGACCTATTTTCCCAGCGGAGAAGCCAAATTTGCCGCGCTGCTGCCCCAGCTGGAAAGCGCCACCCAGTACATTTTTCTGGAATACTTCATCATCGACGAAGGGCTGATGTGGGGGCGCATTCTGGAAATTCTGGCACGCAAGGCCGCGCAGGGCGTGGATGTGCGGGTGATGTATGACGGCACCTGCGAGTTCTCCACCCTGCCCCGGGACTACCCCAGACGGCTGGAAGCGCTGGGTATCCGCTGCAAGGTGTTTGCGCCGGTCACGCCCTTTGTTTCCACCCACTACAACTACCGCGACCACCGCAAGATTCTGGTCGTAGATGGCCGCGTGGGCTTTACCGGCGGCGTGAATCTGGCCGACGAGTACATCAACCACATTGAAAAATACGGCCGCTGGAAGGACGCCGCTGTCATGCTGGAGGGCGAGGGCGTGCGCACTATGACCGCCCTGTTTTTGCAGATGTGGAGCATCCAGCGGGAGCCGGAGTTTTCCCAGTTCCTCACCCGCCCCCTCCCGGAAACGCAAGCAAAGGGCTTTGTCATCCCCTACGGGGACTGCCCGCTGGACGGCGAGCGGGTGGGCGAGATGGTGTATATCGACCTGCTCAACCGCGCCCGGCACAGCGTACATATCATCACGCCCTACCTCATTCTGGACGGCGAGTTGGAGACTGCCCTGCGCTTTGCCGCCGAGCGCGGCGTGGATGTGCACCTGATCCTGCCCGGCAAGCCGGACAAGTGGTTTGCTTATGCGCTGGCTAAGACCCATTACCTGCCGCTGCTGTCCTCCGGTGTGAAGATCAGCGAGTGGACCCCCGGCTTCACCCACGCCAAGGTGATGATCATGGACGGGCAGGAGGCGGTCGTAGGCACCATCAATCTGGATTACCGCAGCCTATACCACCACTTTGAAAACGCAGTATGGATGCGTGGTGTGGACTGTCTGCCTCGCATTGAGGCCGATTTTCAGGATACGCTGGCACAGTGCCGCACAGTGGAGCCCACCCGTCAGAGTGTCTGGCAGGGCAAAAAGCTGCTGCATCTGGTGGGTATGATGCTCAAGTTCATCGCCCCGCTGATCTAAACGAAAAACGCCCCGGAAACGCTGTCAAACGTTTCCGGGGCGTTCTTTGCTTATGCTTTTGCGCCTGCCGGCACTTTCTTTTTTTTCAGGGTGGAGGGCATCGCCTTCAGCGGGTCGCCCACCACATGATGATAGACCTCCTCGTAACGGTCCAGCATCACGTCGTACTCAAAATTTGTATGGACGTACTCGATCTGCTGCTGCCGCATTGCGTCCGGGTACTCCTGTGTGCATTCCCGTTTCAGCGCCCGGGCAAGGTCGTCCGTATCCTCCGGTTTGAAGGCCGCGCCGTAAATGTCGGTCACGACCGTATTCTCGGGGATATCGCTCACCAGACACCGTGCACCGATGGACAGTGCCTCCAGCAAAGATAGAGAAAGCCCCTCGGTGTGGCTGGGCAAAATGAACAGCCCGCAGTTGCTGTAAAGCTCCTTCAGCGGGTCGCCCACTACATAGTCGGTCATGATGATATTAGGGTCATTCTGTGCCTGCTGCTGTACTGCTCTGCAATATTCGCTGTCATCCAGCGGGCCGACCAGTACAAGCTTTTTCCCTGTCTTGGCCTTGCGGTAGCCCTCCACCAAATCCAGCGTGCCCTTTTCCGGCGAGATGCGCCCCACATACAGGATGTACTCTCCCTGCTCTAATCCATACTTTTCCCGGATCAGGCTGCACGCGCGCTTTTCGTAAAAGCGGATGGCATTGGGGATCAGAATAGACGCGCGGCCATATTTCTGCAAAAAATAGTTCCACTCCGTCTCCGAAAGCACCACCAGATCATCCGCATATTTTGCGGCGATCCGCTCTCCCAGCTTCATGTAACGGCTTGCAAAGCCGCGCCACTTGTCCACTTTCCAGTTCAAACCGTGCACTGTACATACGGTGTGCTTGCCGAACAGTTTGGCGATCAGCAGCGGTACGCTGGGTCCAATGGCGTGGTAATGGATCACATCATAGCCCCGGAACAGCGCATCAAAGGTTGCCAGAAAAGAGTAGAGCGTGGCATTCAGTGCAGGTTTTTGCAGGGTAAACACCCGCCGTGCGTGAACGCCGTCCACATCGTACACATTATGGTGCTTTTCCAAGCCGCGGTTATACACGGTAACGTCATAGCCACGTTCCACCAGGCTTCTGGCCAGCCCGCCAACCATGACCTCTACACCGCCCGAGCGACTAGGAAAATCCTTGTGCCCGATCATCGCCACCTTCACCGCAACTACTTCCTTCCGTTCTGTAATACATCCCCGTCAAATCCCATTTTCATCACATTAATATATTATTATTGTAACATAAGCATCCCTTAGCTGCAACTAATTTCCATGATATTTTTAACAAAATATGAATTTTCAGTTATATCTTGCTCTATTTGTAGGAATTTCATCTTTTTTTACACACTAAAAAAACGCTTCAGAAAATTTCTGAAGCGTTTCTCTAAGTCGGCGACTACCTATTTTCACAAGCCGTTTCCAGCTAACTATCTTCGGCAC
>CAJMQZ010000150.1 GCA_905215595.1 uncultured bacterium | reverse complement strand
GGATCTTGGGGATGCACAGACGGTCGGCGGAATCCTGGAAACGCTTTGCGTTGCAGTCCGGGCGGAACAGCTGGACGGTGTCATCCGCAGTCCGGTAAGCCTTCATGCCCTCGAAGATCTCCTGAGCATAGTGGAACACGACGGTAGCCGGGTCCAGCTCAAAGGGGCCGTAGGGGACGATGCGGGCATCGTGCCAGCCCTCGCCCTCGGTGTAATCCATGACGAACATGTGGTCGGAGAACTTTTTGCCGAAGCCGAGCTTTGTCTCATCGGTGGGCTTTGCCTTGGGCGCAGCCGTGCGGGTGATCTTGATATCCAACATAGTGAGTTTCCCTCTTTCCTTTTATGCGCGTGCGCACGATTTCCGGCGCTTTATGACACAAATGTTGGTTTCTATTATAATATTCCGGAGCGGTTTTGCAAGGAATCGCAAAATGTTTCATCTTTCCACCGGTAAAGTTGCACCAGATTGTGAGCACAATGGTGTGCAAACTGCCAAATCTATGGTACAATAGGGGCACAGAGCACTTTTGCGGGGCACAGCCCCGCTTTTCTACGAAAGGAGATACTGCCATGATCGACGGCGTTATTTTTGATATGGACGGCCTGATGTTTGACACCGAGCGGGTCTGGGCTACCCTGTGGGAGCCTGCACTTGCCACCCTTGGGCTTTCTTATAAGGAAGGGCTGGACGTTGCCGCCCGCGGCACGGCGGGAGATTCCATGCGGGCGGTGCTGCGCCGCTTCTACGGGGAAAACTGCGATACGGACGCCATCATCGAGGCGCTGCACGCACAGGCGGAAAAGGCGTTTCAGGCACCGCCGCCCAAAAAGCCCGGGCTGGACGAAATTCTGACATGGCTGGACGCGCAGCACATCCCCATGGCAGTGGCCTCCTCCAGCCGGATGGCGTCTATCCGGCACCATTTGGACGGCTGGGGCTTGACCCACTACTTTAAGGCGATCGTCTCCGGCGAGCAGTTCTCAGCCTCCAAGCCCGACCCGGAAATTTTTCTGCGGGCAGCGGAAGCGCTGGGCACTGCGCGTGACCGCACCCTTGTGCTGGAGGACAGTTACAACGGCGTGCGCGCCGGTGCCGCCGGCGGCTTTGTCACCGTGATGGTGCCGGACATGGCACCCGCCAACGACGAGATGCGCCGTTTGTACACCGCCGAGTGCTGCGACCTGTACGAGGTGCTGGACGGGTTGCAGAAGGGAAGGTTCTGAGCGGGGTTGTTCTCTTTTGATGGCAAAAGAAAACCAGAAAAGTGCGTGCTCCGTGGGGAAAGTTTCTGCTTGCTTTCAGCGTGCAAAGACGCTCCGCTGGGCCAGAGGCAGGGAGGGGTGTTCCGACTCCCCCCTCCCTACCTCTGGACTCCACCCACCCCGCAACGGGTCAAGGGCTGCACGCCCTTGACAAACCTAAAGCAGAAGTCGAAGCACAAAAAAGCTAGCGCTGCGCCAGTCGGCGCTATCGCTTTAACGCTTTTTTCGCTTCTCCATTTATAGCCCCTCAGTCGCTGCGCGACAGCTCCCCCCGGGGGAGCGCCTTTGCGCAATGCCGGAAACTTTGCCGCCACCGCCAAAAGCCGTCCCCTTGGGGAAGGTGGATGCGAACGCAGTGAGCAGACGGAAGGGGTATTTCTCTCCGTGAAAATACAATGCCGGACAGCCCGCAGGCTGTCCGGCATTGTGCTATTTTAATGTGTCTTTTTTCTGCGGCGGAGCTTGCGCACCAGCTTACGGAGAAGCAGTACGATACACACCACCAGCAGAATTACGGTGAGGATCACACCGAGAAGGATAAAGGTAAAGCGGTTGGGCTTTTTCAGCAGCGCGGAAAGGCTGCGGCTGTCCTCTACCTTTTTGCGGTCGTGCAGGGTGCTGTAATAGTCCGGCACGTTGCCGATGCCGTCGCCGTCGGTATCCTCGAACGAGGCCATGTACCGCGCAATGGCGTCCCAGCCCTTCAGCTCTTTGCCGTTTTCGGTCAGGATCACATCCTCAAAATCTTCGATTGGAGTGCCGTCGGCGTACTTCGGCACGATAGACAAAATGCCGTAGGACATATCCGTCACGGCGCTCAGCATCTGCCCGCTGTAAAGGTCTGCTACGATGCGGTACAGCTTGTCATCTTGCAGCTCTACGCGCTGACCGTCCTTGACCAGATAGACGTCCGTCACCTTGTTCAGCAGCAGGCGGTGGGGATTATAGGTAAAGTTCAGGCCGCTGCAATACAACCGCGCCGTGGTCATGAAATCCGACACGGAAGCGTCGATCTCGGCGGCGGTGCGCAGTTCCTTGCCGGTGAGGTAGACCTCGATGAGGGGATAGCCCGGCACGCCGTCTGCGCCGATGCCCAGCGAGAAGGAGTTGAACACCTGCTCCACCGTGATATCGCCCCGGGCGTAGGTGTCGCGCACGGTGCCGCTGGGCACTACCGCCAGATCTACCGGCACTCCGTTATAGTCGGCGGCGTTCTCCACCGCGTACACATAGGCATCCGCGATGATATCACCCAGATTGTGCTCGGTGTGCACCTTGCCCAGATCCTTCAGGTTGGAAAAGACAACATCGTTTTCTGCCAGCACCTGATCCTTGGTGTAGCCGAACTGCGCCAGATAGTCCTCGTCCACCGTGTCCATAAAGCGGTCGATGACCTCTTGCGTTTCCGCATCGGCGGGGATGTCTGCGGTGATGGGGATCAGCTGGTAATCGGTCACCTGCCAGCGGCCGTTTTCCTTCTGCGCCATGGACAGGCTGCCCAGATTTTTGCCGTACTCGCCGCAGGAGACCACATAGGTGTCCCCGTGCCGGATGGGCTCCCAGATGCGGCTGTGGGTGTGGCCGCTGAGGATAAGGTCGAGGTCAGGCACACCCTTGGCCAGCAGCTCGTCCTCAGACTTTTTGGGGTCGTCCCAAGTGCCGCTGTGGGAAACGCAGACGATCATGTCCGCATCTTCATTTGCCTTGATCTCTGCTACGGTGGCCTTTACCGCCTGTACCGGGTCCTTGAATTTCAGTTCACAGGTGGGCGCGCAGGAGAGCGCATCCTTGCCGAAAACGCCCACCACGGCAATGCGCACATCTCCCTTCTGCACCACGGTGTAGTCCTGCACGCCGTAGGCGGCAAAGGCATCCCGGAGCATCTGCTGTCCCTCGGTGAGACCTGCGGCCTCCATGGTGTCCCAGTCCACGTTGCAGACCACGATGGCCGGGACGGCATCGCCGGAGGTGCGGGCGCTGGCAAGCATATTGGCAAGACCCTTGGAGCGGTAATCGAACTCGTGGTTGCCGAAGGTGGTCACATCGCAGCCCATGTAGCCCAGCATCCGCAGCTCTGCGGCCTGTGTTTCAAACACGGTCTGGATCAGGGTGCCCATGGAAAAGTCACCGCCATCGATCACAAGGGTGTCCGGGTCTTTGGCACGCTGCGCCTTGATGAGGGTGTTGGCGCGGGCAAAGCCGCCGATCTCTGCTTCCTCGTCCTCCACCACCGTGGTGAAGGTGTTCAAGTGGGAGTGGGTGTCGTGGCTGAACAGGATGTCCAGCGTTTTGCTCGTTTCCGGTGCCTGCCCATAGGCGGCGGGAATGCCCAGCAGTACCGAAAACAGCAGCAGCACGGCCACCGTCATGGCGAAAAGCTTTTTCATGGCGTGTTCTCCTTTTGTTGCATCCTTATTTTTTTCGGCTCAGCCGAATTTTTACAGCATCGGAAAAAGTAATACCGCTCTATAAAAATCAACTATCTTCACGCTATTTTAGCATAAATGCACAAAATAAACAAGACGGCAGTTGCTTTTTTGCGTTGATAGGCAACGCTTTTGGAAAATCAGCCTTGTTTTAGCGCTGTGGGTACGAACCCTCTCAGTCATCTCGCTTCGCTCGATGCCAGCTCCCCCGAAGGGGGAGCTTAACTCCCTCAGTCAAAACCTAATGGTTTTGACATCTCCCTCTGGGAGGGAGCCTTTGGCATGGCGGGAAAGTTCCCGGCTAAACCGCAAAGCTTGCGGGCGGGCGTGCTCCCCCTCGGGGGAGCTGTCGCGCAGCGACTGAGGGGCTTCAAATCGGCGGAGCCGGAAAAAA
>CAJMQZ010000149.1 GCA_905215595.1 uncultured bacterium | reverse complement strand
GTAGAACACGCAGCGGAAAAGGCTGGTGGCCCACTCCGGCAGGTCTACGATGGCGGAGGACACCCACAGCGAGAAGATGCAGGTGATGGGCACCGACACAATGACGATGACGAAGGTGTTCTTTAATGCACCAAGGAAGATGGGGTCTGCAAACAGGGTCTTGTAGTTTGCCAGACCCACAAAGATATCCGCGCGGTTCATGGTGGAGTCAAAGAAGCTGGTCACCACGCAGAGGATCATGGGGTAGATGACGAAGCCCAGAAAGAAGATCAGGCTGGGCAGCAGGAAGCAGTAGGAGGCGAAGGTTTCGCGCCGTACCAGCGCACTGCTGCGTTTGGGCTCTTTCATTGCCGTCTTTGCAGCCAAGAGGATCACCAGACCTTTCGTTTGAGAGTGTTTTTTCCGTAAAAAGGCCCCTCCCTCACCCGGAGGAAGGGGGCCTTGCGGTTCAGCTGTGATGCAGTTCAGAGGAACTAGCGCTTATGCCTCGGCAGCAGCGGCTGCGTTTGCGTTGTCCACGAAGGTCTTGACGGCAGTCTCGACGGCCTCGCCGGAGCCCACGCGCTGCAGCATGTTCCACCACTCGGTACGGGCAGTGGTCCAGCCCGGGGTGATCTGGTAGTAGTCGCCCAGATAGCCCATGAACTTGCTGTACTCGCTCATGACCTCGTTGCCGACGTAGATGTCGCCCACGCTGGTGCGGACGGGAAAGTAGGTGGAAGCCAGCACGCTGTCCTTGACCTGATCGGGATCGGCAGCAATGAACTCGATAAAGGTCTTTGCAGCCTTGATCTTGGCCTCGTCGCCATTATCAAAGATGCCAAAGCCCCAGATGCCGCCGCACAGCTTCGGGTCGCCGCTTTCGGTGGGGAATGCCATGGGGAAGATCTCGTCGCCGCTGATGGTCTGGCCTGCGGCAGCGGTGTCAGCGTTCAGCTGCTGTGCAATGTTCCAGCAGAAAGCCATCTGCAGGGTGCCGTTGCGGAACAGGGTGATCTCCTCGCCGCCGTTGATGGAGGGATCAAAGTTGACGCCCTTTGCATCGTACAGAGCCTGAATGGCCTTGATGTTCTCGGCAGAGTCGGCGGTGTACTTGGTGTGGGCCGCATCGGTAAAGGTGCCGCCGTACATATTGTTGATGATGGCGCGGGTGCCCTGATCACCGCCCTGACCGCTGCAGTAGATGGCTGCTACGTTCTCGTAGCCGCCCTTGTACAGTGCGTCCACAGTGTTCAGGAAGCCCTCGGTGCTCCAGGTGTGCTTGTCGGTATCAATGTACTTGTCCGCGCCCACTTCCTTGACCTTGGTCATGTTCACGGCCATGCAGTGTGCAGTCATGCACAGGGGGTACTCGTAGTAGTCGCCCTTCTCGTTGTGGCAGGCAGACTCCACAGAAGCGTAGATGTCCTTCTTGGCGTCATCGGTCCACAGATCGTTCAGCGGAGCCATAACGCCCTTAGCGCCCCAGTTGGCCACCAGACGCTCGGGGCCTTCCATGACCAGATCGGGTGCGCTGCCGCCCTCGATGGCGGTATTCACCTGATCGTCGCCGTTGGTGTAGTCCAGATACTCCACGGTCACCTTGATGTCGGGATACTTTGCGTTGAAGCTGGAGATCAGGTTCTGGACGGTATCGTCATTGCCCCAGCCGCCGATGGGGTATGTCCACAGCTTGATGCTTGCGCCGGTGCCGGCTGCACTTGCAGCAGCAGAGGAAGCGGTGGAGGAAGCAGCAGTGCTGGTGGAGGAGGAACCGCCGCAGGCGGCCAGTGCACCGGCAGCGCCCAGAATACCGGCAGCCTTCAGGAAGGAACGGCGGGAAATGCAGTTTTTCATGGTAGATTCTCCTTGTTCATCTTCTTCGACCCATCGGGGGATCGTACTCCGTTTTGCTCGTAGCGGCCGCTCGTGTCTGCAGCCGTTGTTTGTAGCCTAATTATAGAAAATTATTTTCATTTTGTCTATTCGTTCTTTTCATAAATTTTCATTTTCAAACCTAGCAGCCTGCACAAAATTGTGGGATATCAGAAAAAACACAATATTTTCATCCACTTTACTTGTCAAAATAGTTACAAAACGGTACGCTTTCCCCCGCTGCTCTGAAAATCGCTTTCAGTTATAAAATTGTAAAAATGAAAAGCATTTTCACCATTTTGGGCATTTTTTCCTTCAAAACTGTGCCCTCTGCACAGAATCGGCGGGTAAAATGTGTTCATTACGCCTCTTGCACAGCGGCGCGGTTTCTCTTATACTTTTATATAAGAAGGTAAGCACGAACACGGCACCGGCACCCGCCGGCGGCCCAAGTCAGGAGAGGGAAGAATGTCTACAAATTTTTGGGAGCTGCTGCAGCAGCATCAGGGCGACCTGACAAAATCCGGCCGCACGGTGGCCGAATATCTGGTGCAGCACGCTGCTGAGGCACAGTATCTGTCCATATCATCGCTGGCCAGAGAGTGTCAGGTGGCCGAGGCCACGGTGTTCCGGTTCTGCCGGGCGCTGGGCTTTGAGGGCTACCACGAAATGCGCATTGCGCTGGCGCAGGCCAATGCCACCGGTGTGCTGGTAAACCAGCAGGAGCCCGCCCCAGACGCCGACACCGCCACCCTGTGTGAGCACGCCTCGGCGCTGTTCATGACCGCCATCAATGGCACCCAGAACGCTCTTTCGCCGCAGGCGGTGGAGCAGGCTGTGGCGCTGCTGCACAGCGCCCGGCAGGTGTTCTGCATGGGACAGGGCGGCAGCATGGCCGCCGCCAACGAGATCTGCGCCCGGTTCGCCTGCATCACCAACAAGTTCCGCGCCACCGCCGACAGCCACATGCAGGTCATGGCGGCCAGCCTGATGACCGAGCAGGACGTGGTGCTGTTCGTCTCTTACTCCGGCGCTACCCGGGACCTGATGGAGACCCTGCGCACCGCCAAGGCCAACGGCGCAAAGATCATCCTGATCACCCACTACGAGGACTCCCCCGGCGCAAAGCTGGCAGACATCGTGCTGCTGTGCGGCGCACAGGAAAGCCCGCTGGATTCCGGCAGCATCCCCATCAAGGTGGCGGTGCTGTATGTAGCCGAAGTGCTGGTGCTGCGGTATATTCTGGACGATAAGCCCGGCAGCACCGAGGCGCAGGAGCGCACCACCGAGGCGCTGGCTGTAAAGATGCTTTGAGCAGCGAACTAAAATTTTAGGGATAACGGAGCATCCGGGGATGCTCCGTTATCCCTTTTTTACGCAAAAAAATCGGTCAGACCCGCAGGCCTGACCGATTTCCAGCTTATCAATGATGTTGCGGCGCTGTACGCTTAGTCGCGGCGGCGGCTGTTGAGACCCAGCAGACGCACCACATACAGGAAGATGTTGATGAAGTCCAGATACAGCGTCAGTGCGCCGTAGATGGAAGCCTTTTCCGCCAGCTCGCTGTCCCCTGCGTAGTAGGAGTACATCTGGCTCAGCTTCTGGGTGTCGTAGGCGGTCAGCAGCATGAACACCACCAGACCGATGCCGGAGTACAGCACCGTGCCCATAAAGCCCATGCCAAACAGCAGACCAACGAAACCGGTGATAATCAGCGCAAACAGTGCCATCATCAGCTTGGGACCCCAGCCGGACAGGTCCTTGTGGGTAGTCGTGCCGTAAACTGCCATCAGGCCGAAATACAGCGAGGTAGCAAGGAAGGCCAGCACCAGCGTGCCCACTTCAAAAGCAAGGAAATAATAGCTCAGCACCATGCCGTTGAGCAGGGCGTAGCCCAAAAACACGCCTCTTGCCGCGCCCACGGACATATTCTGCACCCGGGCGCTCAGCACGAACACCAGCGCCAGCTCGGCAATGGTGAACAGCAGGTACAGCGAATTGACCACATAGAACAGCGGGGTGGTGGCGGTGACAAAGGCCGCCGCAAAGGTGACCAGCAGTCCCAGCGCCATCCAGCGGTAGGTGCGGGTCATATAATCAGCCGAGGTCATTGTAGGCTCTGCATAGCCACGGTTGTAATTGTTGTAACTCATCTGGGTTCCTCCAGTCTATTCTGCCGGAGCATTTCTCTCTTGCTCCGGTCTACGGAATATAGTATACTGCATAGAAATGAACGTTTCATGAA
>CAJMQZ010000148.1 GCA_905215595.1 uncultured bacterium | reverse complement strand
ACGGGATCGGCATCCAGTCTGTCCAGCATATTGCAGAAAAGACCGGCGGTGCAAGCACATTTACCCATCAGAATGGCGTTTTCTCTGCCAAGGTCATGCTTTGTGGAGAAAAGCAGCCGCCAGAGACCGCAGACAGCACCACGGAGTTGTACGGAAAGTGTGGAAAGTAATGCGGAAAGTGCGGAAACTTGCCATATAAAAAAGCAGAAACTTCTTTCCCAAAATGGCAACCTTTATGCTAAAAGAGTCAACTTCATCTCAAAAAATGGCAACCTCCATGCTAAAAGTGGCAAGTGACCTATACAAAATGCCATTATACAAAAAAATGCCCACTCCCCTGAGAACTTCTCAGACGAGTGGGCATTCTTCTTTCCGTGTATCAAATTTACCTTTGTGGTCACTCAAATCGCCACCAAGTCATGGATCAAAAATCATCATTTTTTATTTGTCCCAGAGTAAGTGCACGGTTTCTGCACTGTTTTTGCACGGTTTCAAGGAATGCAATGGGTACTCTGACTTGCAAAATACGACAAAGGGTGCAGAAATTGCCGGGCAGAAAATCACGATGCTTTGCACAAAAATAACGCAAACTCGAAAGTTTCAAAATCAGAGTGCTCAGCCCGAGGGGCTCTTTTAATCAGAGGGCCAGGGATTCGGGTTCCCTCGAGCGCACCAAAATCCCACGAGGAATCGCAAGATTCCTCGTGGGATTTTCTTTTTATACGCCACTTGCACGATCTCTGCACGGTTTTTGCACACCGGCGGGAAAGCCGTGTTTTTCCTTGCATTGTCTGCATTCTGTGCATCGTGAGCGTTTTTTCTTACCCCCGCGATACACCGTTCAAAAAAGGCCGCCGCACAAAACACTGTGCGGCGGCCTTAAAAGTCGAAATCGTATTATTATAAAAAGCGCTTACTTGCCCAGCATCTCGTGGGCAGTCTTGCAGATGGTGGCAGCGTCCAGACCGAACTTCTTCAGCAGGTCCCATGCGGGGCCGGAGCAGCCGAACACGTCCTGCACGCCCACGCGGCGCACGGGAGTGGGCAGCTTCTCGCTCAGGACGGCGCAGACGGCTTCGCCCAGACCGCCGATGACGTTGTGCTCCTCGGCGGTGATGACCTTGCCGCACTCCTTTGCCGCCTTGAGGACGATCTCCTCGTCCAGGGGCTTGATGGTGTGGATATTGATGACCCGGGCGTGGATCCCCTCGGCAGCCAGCTGCTCGGCAGCCATGCGTGCCTCGTTGACCATCAGGCCGGTGGCGATGATGGCAATATCGTTGCCCTCGGTCAGCTGCTCGCCCTTGCCCAGTTCAAAGTGGTAGTTGGCCTCATCGTGGAACACGGGCACAGCCAGACGGCCAAAGCGCAGATAGACGGGGCCTTCCATGGCGTAGGCGGCGCGCACAGCGGCGCGTGCCTCGATATCGTCGGCGGGGCAGATGACGGTCATGCCTGGGATGCTGCGCATCAGGGCAAAGTCCTCGCAGCACTGGTGGGAAGCGCCGTCCTCGCCCACGGAGATGCCGCCGTGGGTGGCGCCGATCTTCACGTTCAGGTGGGGGTAGCCCACAGAGTTGCGCACCTGCTCGAAGGCGCGGCCTGCTGCAAACATGGCAAAGCTGGAAACAAAGGGCACATAGCCCATAGCGGCCAGACCTGCTGCCACGCCTACCATGTTGCCCTCGGCGATGCCGCAGTCAAAGTGACGATCCGGGTATGCCTTCTGGAACATACCGGTCTTGGTAGCGGCGGCCAGATCGGCGTCCAGCACCACCAGATCATCGTGGCCTTCCGCGGCCAGCTCCTTCAGGGTGTTGCCGTAGCTGTCGCGGGTCGCGATCTTTTTCACGTCTGCCATCTCAGTTCTCCTCCTGTTCCAGCGCGGCATAGGCGGCGTTCAGCTCGTTCATGGCCACCTGATACTCTTCATCGTTGGGGCCCTTGCCGTGCCATGCAACGGAATTGGTCATATAGGAAACGCCGGTGCCCTTGACCGTATCCAGAATGATGCAGGTGGGCTTTTCGGTCTCGGCGTGGAAAGCCTGCACGGCGCACTCGATCTGGTCGAAGTCGTGGCCGTTGATGGTGACCACATTGAAGTTAAAGGCGCGCAGCTTATCTTCCAGCGGGGCGCTGTTCATGACCGTCTCGGTGGTGCCGTCGATCTGCAGATGGTTGCGGTCCAGCATCACGCACAGGTTAGAAAGGCCGTAGTGGGCGGCAAACATAAAGGCCTCCCAGCATTCGCCCTCTTCCACCTCGCCGTCGCCCAGAATGGCGTAAACGTTCACGGCAGAGCCGGCGTGCTTTGCGCCCAGTGCCATGCCGCAGGCGGCGGAGATGCCCTGACCCAGACTGCCGGTGGACATATCCACGCCGGGCACGCTGTTCATGTTGGGGTGACCCTGCAGGCGGCTGCCGATCTTGCGCAGGGTCTTGAGCTCTTCCACCGGGAAGAAGCCCCGCTCTGCCAGCGCTGCGTACAGCGCCGGGGCGGCATGACCCTTGGACAGCACCAGACGGTCGCGGTCGGCCATCCTGGGCTGGGCAGGGTCTACGTTCAGTTCCTTAAAGTACAGATAAGACAGCACGTCTGCGATGCTCAGACTGCCGCCCGGGTGACCACAGCCTGCGCTGTGGGTCCCTTCGATCACGCCCATGCGGATGTGGCAGGCGTGCTTTTTCAGGGTAAGTTTTTCAGCATTTGTCATGATGGTCCTCCCGTATGAACCTCAGAATTCATGCGCTCAAAAAAGCCTCTCGTCAGCGCCCCGGCGTCAAGATTGCCGCAGCGCGCTTTTTTTCAATTTTATATTATCCATTCTGCGCAAAAAGGTCAAGCTTCTTCCAGCAAAATGTACAGCCCCGGGGAAATTTTTTTGCGAATAGACCGATTTTTGTCTATTTTGCAGACATCCCGCCCCGCTTGACAGGGGCAAAATGGTTTGTTATACTTTTGACCATCGTTCCGGCAGGAAGCCGGACACGGGCGGGCAGCAGCCTGCCGCTTATCCCAGCAAGCAATATTTTTTTGAAACAGACGCCACGAAGGGGTCTGCCTTTGGCATGGAATGCCGGGGCAGGCTCCTTTTTATTTTGCGGCTAAAAAAAGGAGAAACCCTTATGAAAACCAAAAACACTCCCTCCGTGCGGCAGCTGGTGCTGGCTGCCCTGTTTTTAGCGCTGGCCTTTGTGCTGCCCCTGCTCACCGGTCAGGTGCCCAAGGTAGGCAATATGCTCTGCCCGATGCACTTCCCGGTGCTGCTGTGCGGCTTTGTGCTGGGCGGCCCGTGGGGGCTGGCTGTGGGCTTTGCCGCCCCGCTGCTGCGCTCGGTGCTGTTCGGCATGCCCCCCATGTTCCCGGTGGCCATCTCCATGGCCTTTGAGCTGGCCACCTACGGGCTGGTGTCCGGGCTGCTGTGGCGCAGGGCAAAGCACAGCCTGCCCGCGCTGTACGCCGTACTGCTGACCGCCATGGTGTCCGGGCGCATCGTCTGGGGCATCGTGCGGTTTGTGCTGGCAGGGCTGACCGGCGGCAGCTTCCCCTTCAGCGCGTTCCTGTCCGGGGCGCTGTTTACCGCCGTGCCGGGCATCGTGGCGCAGCTGGTGCTCATCCCGCTGCTGCTCACCGCCCTGCAAAAGGCCGGCTTTGCGGACTGACCCCCTGCGCGCACCCTTTGTGCAAAAAAACGATACTTCAACCGGTTTTTAAGGCACTTTTTCCAAAAGAAACGGAAAACCGGAAAAATTGTGCCGTTTTGTGGCTTTCTGTTGGCAAATGTGATAAACTTGGATTAGATGCGGGCGTGTGCCGCTGTGCACTGCCCACAAAGAGTAAATGAAGAAGAGAGGTCGTTTATCGTGAAGATCATTCGTACAAAGGACTACGCCGATATGTCCCGCAAGGCAGCAAACATCATTTCTGCGCAGGTCATCATGAAGCCCGACTGCGTGCTGGGTCTGGCTACCGGCGGCACCCCCGTTGGCACCTATGAGAAGCTGGTGGAGCGGTACAACGAGGGAGATCTGGATTTTTCTGAGGTCACCTCCGTCAATCTGGACGAGTACCGCGGCCTGCCCAAGGAGCACCCGGAAAGCTACTG
>CAJMQZ010000147.1 GCA_905215595.1 uncultured bacterium | reverse complement strand
CACGTACGGTTCTTAGGCGGGAAGGCGGTGGTAACACCGCTGACCCAGCCGATTACTCCCCGCTGGTGAACCGGCTGAAAGGTCAGGTCATCAAAATCAGCCCCAACAGCACCCAGTTCATCAACCCCATGGACATCAATGCCAACTACTCCGAGGAAGATAATCCCCTGTCCCTGAAAGCAGACTTTATCCTTTCCCTGTGCGAACTGGTGGTGGGCGGCAAGGAAGGGCTGCTGCCGGTGGAGAAAACCGTCATTGACCGCTGTGTGCATCTGATTTACCGCAAATATTTTGCGAACCCCTGCCCGGAGAATATGCCCATCCTTGAGGACTTGTACAATGCCCTGCTCCAACAGGACGAGAAAGAAGCCCACCATGTTGCCACGGCACTGGAGATCTACGTCAAGGGCAGTCTGAACCTGTTCAACCATCGCACTAACGTGAACGTCAATAACCGCATCGTCTGCTACGACATCAAGGAACTGGGCAAACAGATGAAGAAACTCGGTATGCTCATCGTGCAGGATCAGGTGTGGGGGCGTGTCACGGCAAACCGCAGCAGCGGCAAGTCCACCCGGTATTATATGGATGAGATGCACCTCCTCTTAAAAGAGGAGCAGACCGCCGCTTATTCCGTGGAGATCTGGAAGCGTTTCCGCAAGTGGGGCGGTATTCCCACAGGGCTGACCCAGAACGTGAAAGACCTGCTTTCTTCCCGTGAGGTCGAGAATATTTTTGAAAATTCGGACATGATCATCATGCTGAATCAGGCGGCAGGCGACCGGCAGATCCTCGCAAAGCAGCTCAACATCTCGCCCCACCAGCTTTCCTATGTGACCCACTCCGGCGAGGGCGAAGGGCTGCTGTTTTTCGGTAATGTCATTCTGCCGTTTGTGGACCGTTTCCCCACCGATCTGGAACTCTACCGCATTATGACCACCAAGTTGGGTGAAGTCTCGGAGGGCGCGCAGAAATGAGTGAACCGAAGCCGAACATCAAAGAGGAAACGTCCGCCAAAAAGACCCGTTCTCCCCCGAAAAAAGCCAAGGTAGAGCAGACGGTGCCCAAAAAGAAAAAGCTGAAAACCGATGCAGATAAAGCTGCGGAAAAGGCACAGCATCTGCGGTTTGGCAAGGCGGAACTGACCCCGGACGAACTGAGCCGGTTGAGCAAGGCGCAGAAGCGGGAGATGTACGCCGCCCATGCCGCCCGCTCTGCGGTGCATCACGAAGTTGACCAGTACGAGGATGAAAACGTCGGTGTGCAGGCGTTGAGCGAGGGCGAAAAGGCGGCAGGAAATGTCCGTGATATTTCCAAAAGCCGCTATGCCCGGAAGCTCAAGAAGAAAGCCAAGATGCAGGGCAAGAAAGGCTCCAAAACCGCTAAATCTTCCGCATCGGAGCCGACTGCGGCACAAGATGCAGGCGCATCCGGCACCGGCGAGGGCGGCTCCAACTGGCTTTCACGCTGGAAACAGCGGCAAGAAATCCACAAAAGCTACTATGCCGCCGCCCGTTCGGGCACAGCGGCGCAGACCGCAGGCGGCAAAGCGGCATCCAACGGTGCATCTGCTGCCCGGTCCGGCGTGGAACAGGCCGTAGAAAAAGGCAAAACTGCCGTCAGCACCGCTGTAAAGGGGCTGATGAATGCCGCCAAGAGCAACGCACACGTTCTGGTGATCGTGGGCGTTTTTCTTTTGCTCATCCTCATGGTCATGTCCGGCTTTTCCTCCTGCGGCATCCTCTTTTCCGGCGGCACACAGGTGTCCGGGCAGACCATGTACTCTGCCGAGGACCGGGACATCCGGGGTGCAGAACAGGACTACAAAAAACTGGAAAAAGAGTTGGACAAAAAGATCAAGCGCACCCCCGCCGACCACCCCGGCTACAACGAGTATCAGTACCACCTTGATCCCATCGAGCATGACCCATGGCAGCTGACTTCGTTCCTGACCACTTTGTATGACGATTACACCCGGTCGGAGGTGCAGGGCAAGTTGAAGGAGACTTTCAAAAAGCAGTACAAGCTGACCACATGGGTAGAGGTGCAGACCCGGTATATGACCGTGTGGGTCATGACTCCCGCAGGAATCCCAGTCCCCACGCAGGTGCCCTACGAGTACCGCATCTTCCACACCAAGCTGGTGAACCGTGGCTTGGAAGTGGTCATTCGGGAAGAACTGAATAACGACCAATGGAAACGGTACGAGATTTTCCAAGATACCTTGGGCGGTAGACCTTATCTATTCAACGGCGGTCTGCCGCCCGGTGGCTCCGATGGCTCCGGCACACCCGGCATCGACTATCAGGTTCCGGCAGAAGCCCTGACGGATGAGGAGTTCGCCGCCATCTACAAGGAAGCCCAAAAGTATGTGGGTACGCCCTATGTGTGGGGCGGCTCTACCCCGGAAACCGGCTTTGACTGCTCTGGCTATGTCTGTTGGGTCTACAACCAGAACGGTTATGATGTGGGGCGCACCACCGCCAACGGTCTGTGGAACAAGAGCCAGCACATCAGCGAAGCCGAAGCAAAGCCCGGAGATTTGGTCTTTTTCAAAGGCACCTACGACACCCCCGGCATGAGCCATACCGGAATCTATCTGGGCAACGGCATGATGGTCAGTGCCGGAGACCCCATCAAGTACGCAAACATTCACTCGTCCTACTGGGAGAAGCATCTCGCCGGGTTCGGACGGCTTTCAAAATGATTGGAGGAGTTTTATGAGCGAAAAATCGGATAAGCTGCGGGCGATGCTGGAAAAAGAGAAGGAACGCCGCATCAAGCTGAACAACCGCATTGAGATTCTGGAGCGGCGCATTCAGGAGGAGGATTCCGCCGAGGTCAACGAGATGGTGCGGACTGCAAAGGTCACACCGGAACAGCTTGCTGCTCTGCTGCGGCAGTCGGCAACCGCCACCCCGACCCCGGCTGCGCTGTCTGCCGTGGGTGCAACTTTTGAGAAGGAGGTCGATACAGATGAAGATTAAGAAACTGGGTGCGCTGCTGGTATCGGCGGCACTGTGCGCTGGCATGGCGGCTCCTGCCTTTGCCTTCGAGGGCGAAGCTGCCCCTGTGGAGCAGCCGGTTCTGCCGGAAGTCGTGGAGGAAGATGTTGTCACCATCACGGACGAAACCTCTGGTGCCCTGACCCCGGAGGGCAACCTGACGCTGGTGGACGACTACCACACCAACTATTCCGATGGCAGCGGACAGCAGTTCATTACGCTGGTGTCGAAGTCGGGTGCGACTTTCTATCTGGTGATTGACCGCAACGCCAAGGGGCAGCAGACCGTCCACTTTATGAACCTTGTGGACGAAGCCGACCTTCTGGCTCTGATGGAGGAAGATGCTGCCGATGCTTATACCGCTGAAAAAGAAGCGGCGGCGCAGGCGGAACAGGATAAGCTGAAAGCCGAGGAAGAAGCCAAGAAAGCCGCAGAAGAAGCAGCGGCATCCGGCGAGGAACAGCCCAAGGAAAACAAGGTCACAAAGATCGCATCCGGCTTTCTGGGCGTAGTCGTGCTGATTGCGCTGGCGGCAGGCGGCATTTTCTACGCTTTCGCAAAGCAGAAGCAGAAAAAGCAGGCCGAAAAAGAAGCCCTTGACCCGGATGCTAACTACACCGAGGACAAGGGCGATTTTGAAATTCCCACTGAGGATGAGCCGGAGGAGGCCGGCGAAGAAGATACCGAACCCATCTGATTTTAAGGCGGCGTTTTGCCGCCCTACATATTGCAATCCGAAACAGAATGGAGGGATTCTTATCGCAAAATTGATCGTAGCGGAAAAGCCGTCCGTTGCCATGGCTTACGCTAAAGTCCTCGGTGCCACCAACCGTCAGGACGGCTACCTTGAGGGCAACGGTTATCTGGTAAGCTGGTGCGTGGGGCACTTGGTGGAACTGGCACCGCCCAACATCTACGATGCCAAATACGTCAAGTGGAGTATCACAGATTTGCCCATTCTGCCGGAAAGGTGGCAGTATCTTGTGTCTGCGTCCACCAAAAAGCAATTCGGCATCCTGCAAAAGCTCATGCACCACCCGGATGTGGACAACGTGATCTGCGCTACGGATGCAGGATAGTGCGGATAGGTGACTTAAGAAAAAGAAAAAAGAGACCTCAT
>CAJMQZ010000146.1 GCA_905215595.1 uncultured bacterium | reverse complement strand
TAGGTTCCGTTACAAGTTCTTTCGATATTGTTCAATTTTCAAGGTCCTGTGCGCCGCAGCCTTGCGGCTGACAGCTTATTTATTTTATCACTTTCGTGATAAGTTGTCAAGCACTTTTTTGAAAGATTTTTGAGATTCATTTTTGATTCTGTCGAATCTCTCCGTTTGACGTCGTTTTTGAAGTATTTCATTCTGTCGGACGTCTGCCTGACAGTAATGTATTTTAGCACAGCATCCTTCAAAAAGCAAGCGTTTTTTACAAATTTTACGTCAAAATCATTCTTTTGACTTTTTGCCCAGTTTTTTACATTTTTTATAGACACTTCCTCCCTTATTCCTCCAAAAGCCGGGCACGCAGCCGGATCAGGATCTTGCGTTCCCGCCGGGAGATCTGTACCTGTGTAGTATGCAATGCTTTTGCAGTCTCGCTCTGGGTGCGGTTGCCATAAAAGCGCAGGCGGATCAGCTGCTTGTCCTGCTCCGGGAGCGCTTCGATCACCTCAGCCAGACCGATCTTATCCGCCAGCTCCTCCTCCGGGGATTCCACTGGGATATCCAACTGCCGGTCTCCGTCCTCACCGCCCTCCGGGGTCAGGCTCATGGCGGGCTGCGCGGCCTGTATAGCCAGGGCTACATTCTCTATTGGCTCATCCAGCTGCTCAGCCAGCTGCTGCAAGGTAGGCTCTGAACCGCACAGCTTCATAGTATGCTCCCGTGCAGCCTGCACCCGCATTCCCAGTTCCTTCAGGGAGCGGCTCACCTTGACCGTACCCCCATCCCGGAACAGCTTTTTGATCTCACCAAGGATCACCGGCACGGCGTAGGTGGAAAAGCACACGCCCCGGCTCTCGTCAAAATTATCATAGGCTTTGATGAGTCCCACACAGCCTGCGCTGTATAAATCGTCATACTCCATGCCGCGCCCACGGAACCTGCCCGCACAGGCGTGCACCAGCCCCAGATTCTGCGTGATGAATGCTTCCCGCCGGGTCTTATCCGTTACCATATACCGGACCGCCTTTCCATTTTATGTAGGCTCTCGCCGGGACAGACGCTTGACCAGCAGCACCTTTGTACCCTTGCCGGGCTTTGAGGTAACTTTTACCCTGTCCATGAAGCTTTGCATCACCGCAAAGCCCAGACCGGAGCGTTCCTCCGGGTTGCCGGTGGTGAACAACGGCTGCATGGCCTGTTCTACATTGGGGATGCCGATGCCCTTATCTGTAATGGTGATGTGCACCTCCCGGTCGGGGTAGACCGCAATGGTCATGCACACCGGCCCGATCCGCTCCGGGTAGGCGTGGACGATGCAGTTGGTCACCGCCTCGGATACCGCCGTTTTCAGGTCGGCCAGCTGCGGCACGGTTGGGTCGTATCGCGCCAGAAAGGCTGCCGTGACGCCGCGGGCGTAGGCCTCGTTGCTGCTGAGGGAATCAAATTGGACACGGGTGCTGTTCTCTGCTTTCATTGCGCATTCTCCTTTTCTATATTCTCCGTACAGGGGATGCCCGCCAGCCGCAGGACTTTTTGCAGCTGCGCAGGGGCGTGCTGCAACCGCAGGCTCGTGCCAAGAACGCGGGCGCAGCGCTGCCGCCCAAGGATGAGCCCGATGCCGGAGGAATCCATGAACCCCACCCCGCCAAGATCGATAATCAAGGTGCGGGGGCTGCGGCTGACCAGTGCATCGTCCAGCTGCATCCGCAGGCTCTGGGCGGTATCGTGGTCGATCTCCCCCGCCAGATAGGCATACAGGGTCTCCCCTGCTGCACTGAAAGTCACCGTTGCCATTGCTTGTCCATCTCCTTTTTTGCAAAATAAAAGATCCCGTACACATAACTTCAGTGTACGGGATCTTCGGGTTATTTTTTAGAAAAAGCTGTCGGCAGCTTACGCCTTTGCCAGCAGCTCGGCAGCTTCCAGCGCTGCCGCCTCGCTGCCGCAAACCAGCAGACCACGGCGGGTGTTGGCGTGCGCCAGCTGCACCGCCTCGTCCAGACTGGTGCAGAGCTGGGCGTCAAAGTGATACTTCGCCTTCTCGGTCAGACGCCGGGTCAGCTGCTCCTCCACACCGGCGGGCGTGACGAGATACACCTTATCAAAGGGGCTCTCGCTCATGCCGGGCATGGTGGATTTATCCTTTTTCTGCTCCTCGGGGCTCAGGCCGGTCTCCAGCGCGGAGAAGAATGCTTCGGCCCCCTCCTCCTCTGTCAGACCGATGATGGCGCTCATGTGGCGCACCTTAGCCATGTTCAGCACGCGCAGCAGCGCAGCCGCCTGCTGTGGGGTGCGGCAGGCATCCAGAATGACCAGCGGGCGCTGGGAAAGCACCCGGATGCTGCAGCGGTTGTCCACGGCGGCAATGCCATCCAGAATCGCTTCATCGGAGATGTCCACCCCCTTGCGGCAGAGCGCCAGTGCCAGCTCCACCGCCATGGCGGCGTTGCCTGCGGCGTGACGTCCCAGAAAGGCCAGCGGCACCGTATAGCCGCCGTAGTCCACCCGGCTGGCAAACTGTTCCGCTTCCAGAAAGGTGATATCCTCCGGGTCGGGCACTACCAGCTCACAGCCGCACTTGCCCGCAGCCACGATGAGTTCACTGAGCACCGCCTTGGGCTGCTCCGGCGCAGTGACGCAGATGCTGTCCTTGCGCATCACGCCGCCTGCCAATGCAGCCAGACGCTCCACCGAGCGGCTCACACCGTCCGGTCCCACCGCTGTGACGGCGCACACCGGCATTTGGGGCAGCACCGCAGCAAGCCCTGCGTCCGGCAGCTCCACCACAGCCAGCGCGCAGCCAGCCTCGCCAAAGCAGTACGCAGCGGCGGCAAGCTCCGCCGCCTGCAAAGGCAGCTCCTCATGGGCGGCAAGAGCATCGGCAGCGCGGCACAGCAGTGCCTCATCCACCGGCTCGCCTTCCACCCGGATACGAGCCGCAAGGGGCTCGCACCCGGCATGGTAGACACCGGCACGGATGCCCTGCGCGTGCAGGATGGCCGTCAGCAGACGCGCCACCGCCGTTTTACCGGCAGTGCCTGCCACACCCACGAACTGCACCTGCTGCACCGAGGCGGGCAACAGCGCACCCAGCTGCGCCGGGTCGGCAAAGCCGTCCGGCAGAGCTGCAAAATACTGATTTGCCTGTTGGATGGTCATTCGTGTCTCCTTTTTATGTGATAATACAGTCCCTCGCAGGCCAGCAGCAGCACAATGGCAACAAGGATGCCAGCCAGAACACCGGCAGAATCCAGCCACACATCGGTAACCTGACTGCTGCGCCCTTCTGAGAAGAGTTGAATAGTCTCATCGGTCAGCGCCGTCAGCACACCACCCAGCATGGGCACAGTGATATGCCGCAGCGGGTGACGGCTGTACACCCGCATACAGAGCATGAGCAGAAAACCCTCCAGCGTATACTCGCAAAAGTGTGCCAGCTTGCGCACGATGTGCATGGTCAGATGCTCTGCCAGCCCCGGCTGCCCCAAGCGGCGCAGGATGATGCGCATCCACGCCAGCACCCGGCCGCTGGAACCAGAGGAGACCGTCGCCACCGCCATGGAGTTGGAAAAGATGAACCAGATGCAGGCGATGAGTGCAACGGTAAAGACCACACGTCCCGCAATGACCCACAGCGAGGTGCGTTCCGTATCGTTATAGCGTTCCACAGTCTCAACCCAGAGCCTTGATGCTCTGCTCAATGTTGGCCAGCTTGTCCTGACTCTTGGCGAACTTTGTGCGGATCTCCTCCACCAGAGCCGCCGGGGCACGCTCTACGAACTTGGGATTGTTCAGCTGGTTACCGAACATGGCCATTTCCTTTTCAGCCTTGGCCTTTTCCTTGTTCAGACGAGCCAGCTCCTTTTCACGGTCGATGAGCTCCATCATGGGGATAAAGCCGCGGGCTGCGTGGGTGGACACCTGCACCATGCCATCGGTGCTGCCCTCGTACTTTTCGGTAAAGGTCACATCGGTGGCAAAGGCGAACTTGGCCAGATAGACCTGTGCGTTCTGGAAGGGGGCTGCATCGGCAGTTTCAATGATCATGCTGGTCTTTTTTGCGGGATGCACATTCATCTCGGTGCGCATGGTACGCACAGCCTTGATATAATCCATCACCTTTTCAAAGGCTTCCTCTTCAGCGGCCCAGTTGTGAGCGGCGTCAAAGGTGGGCCAAGCCTGCGTCATGATGGTCTCGGCAGAGCCGGGCAGAGCCTGATACAGCTCCTCGGTGATGA
>CAJMQZ010000145.1 GCA_905215595.1 uncultured bacterium | reverse complement strand
TGCAAGAGGGTCACCGTGATCAGAATCGGCCCGGTAATCTCCACCAGAAGGAAAAAGCACTACACAGAAACGTGTGGTGCTTTTTTGTTGTTGCCAAACGAGTGAGGGCTTAGCTCACCCAAGAGAGCGCCGTGCATGGACTGCAAGAGGGTCACCGTGATCAGAATCGGCCCGGTAATCTCCACCAGAACAAAAAGCACTACACAGAAATGTGTGGTGCTTTTTTGTTGACGCCAAACGAGTGAGGGTTTAGCTCAGCCGGGAGAGCGCCGTGCATGGACTGTAAGAGAGTCACCGTGATTACAACAGCCCGGTAATCTCCGCCAGAACAAAAAAGCGTTTGTCGCAGCCCGCAGGCCGTGACAAACGCTTTTTATTTTACTGTGCGCCCAAGCGCATTTTGAAGTCCTGATAGCCGAAGTGCACCAGCTCCCGGCAATTGCCGTCTGCGCCCAGCAGCCAGATGGGCGGCAGGGGCATCCCATTGAAGGTGTTGTTCTTGCAGGTGGTGTAGATGGCCATATCGCCGAAGATGAGCTTATCGCCCTCGGCAAGGGGGGCATCAAAGCTGTAATCCCCGACGATATCCCCCGCAAGGCAGGTGGGGCCGCCCAAGCGGACAGTGTACGCCTTCTCCCCTGCCTCACCGGCGTCCAGCAGCGGCGGGCGGTAGGGCATCTCGATGACATCCGGGGTGTGGCAGGCTGCGGACATATCCAGAATGGCAAGGCCGGTATTTCCGTTGTGCAGGGTGTCCAGCACGGTGGTGACGAGATATCCCGCGTTCAGCGCCCAAGCCTCGCCGGGCTCCAGATACACCTGTACGCCGTACTTCTGCCGCACCGAGAGGATGCAGCTTTCCAGCGTGTCAAGGGCATAACCCGGGCGGGTGATGTGGTGCCCCCCGCCGAAATTTAGCCACTGCATTCTGGGCAGCAGGTCTGCAAACTTTTTCTCCACTGCGGCCAGCGTTACCGCCAGCGCATCGGCGTCCTGCTCGCAGAGGGTGTGGAAGTGCAGACCATCCAGCAGGGCGGGCAGCTCCGGGTGGGCAGCCACGGCGGCGTCCCACTGAGCACGGGTGGTGCCCAGACGGCTGCCGGGGGCACAGGGGTCGTAAATTTCATGACCCTCCTGCGTGGAGCACTCCGGGTTGATGCGCAGACCGATGCTTTTGCCCGCCGCCTTTGCCGCCGGGCCGAACTTTGCCAGCTGGCTGGGCGAGTTGAACACAATGTGGTCGGCGTATTGCAGCAATTTCTCAAACTCATCTGCCCGGTAGGCCGCGCAGAACACATGGTTCTCCTTCTCCGGCAGCTCTTCCCTGCCCAAGCGGCTCTCGTACAGGCCGCTGGCCTCGGTACCAGCCAGATAGGGCGCCAGCACCGGGTAGACGTTAAAGTTGGAAAAAGCCTTCTGCGCCAGCAGGATGCGGCAGCCGGTGCGCTGCTGCACACCCAGCAGGATCTCACCGTTGCGGCGCAGCTGGGCTTCGTCCAGCAGATAGCAGGGGGTGGGCAGGCGGTGCAGCTGCTCCTCGGACAGGTTTGCCAGCCCCGCAAAGGGCGGGCGGCTGTCGCGCACCCGCATCAGTCCACCAGAGCCGGGTTATGGCTCTCGGAGCGGGGCAGGCCGTACTTATCCAGTGCATCCAGATACGGATCGGGATCAAACTCCTCTACGGTGTGCACGCCCTTGGTGGTCCACTTGCCGGTGAGCAGCATCAGGGCGCCGCACATAGCCGGCACGCCGGTGGTGTAGCTGATGGCCTGAGAGCCCACTTCCTTGTAGCACTCCTGATGGTCGCAGACGTTGTAGATGTAGTAGGTCTTGTCCTTGCCGTCCTTTTTGCCGGTAAAGATGCAGCCGATGTTGGTCTTGCCCTTGGTACGGGGGCCAAGGCTGGCGGGGTCCGGCAGCAGAGCCTTGAGGAACTGGATGGGCACGATCTCCTGGCCGTTGAAGTTGACCGGGGTGGTGGACAGCATGCCCACGTCCTCCAGACAGCGCATGTGGTCGAGGTAGCTCTGGCCGAAGGTCATGAAGAAGCGGATGCGCTTTGCCTCCGGGATGTTCTTTGCCAGAGACTCGATCTCCTCGTGGTGGAGCAGGTACATATCCTTCTGGCCCACCTGATCAAAGTTGTACTCCCGCTTGATGCTCATGGCCGGGATCTCCACCCAGTGGCCGTTCTCCCAGTAGCTGCCGGGGGCCGACACCTCGCGCAGGTTGATCTCCGGGTTGAAGTTGGTGGCAAAGGCATAGCCGTGGTCGCCGCCGTTGCAGTCCAGAATGTCGATGGTGTCAATGGTGTCGAACTCGTGCTTTTTGGCGTAGGCGCAGTAAGCCTGGGTCACGCCCGGGTCGAAGCCGCTGCCCAGCAGGGCGGTGAGGCCGGCTTCCTCAAACTTTTTGGCGTAGGCCCACTGCCAGCTGTAATCAAAGTAGGCAGAGAAACCGGCCTCCTTGCAGCGCTTCTCGTAGACGGCGCGCCATTCGGGGTCGTCGGTGTTCTCCGGCTCATAGTTGGCGGTGTCCATATAGTTGACGCCGCAGGCCAGGCAGGCATCCATGATGGTCAGATCCTGATAAGGCAGGGCGATGTTCATGACCAGGTCCGGCTGGTAGGCCTGGATGAGGGCGATGACCTCTTCGGTCTTGTCGGCGTCCACCTGGGCGGTGGTGATCTTGGTGGTGGTTTTGGGGGCCAGCTCGGCGGCCAGCTTGTCGCACTTTGCCTTGGTGCGGCTGGCGATGCAGATCTCGGTGAACACTTCGGGCACCTGGCAGCACTTGTGGATGGCAACGGAGGCCACGCCGCCGCAGCCGATGATCAGAACTTTGCTCATGTTGGTTTCTCCTTTATGTCAATGATTTTGATTTATGCCTGAAAGCCGGGCCAGCCCTTGTCCAGCGCGATCAGCGTTTCGCGCAGGATCTTGCAGGCCGTGGCGGTGGACACGCCGGTGGTGTCCAGCGTGGGGGCCAGCTCGTTGAGGTCGGCCGCGATGATATTGGCCTTGGTCACGGTGCGGATGGCGTCCAGCAGCTGCAAAAAGCTGACGCCGCCGGCCTCCGGGGTGCCGGTGCCGGGGAAGCAGGAGGGGTCCAGACAGTCCAGATCAATGGTCAGGTACACGGGCACCTTGCTCTCGCACAGCTGGGCGGTGAGCTCGGAAAGGCCGGTGAAGTCGAACTTGTGCAGCTCGGTGTGCTGGGCGGCAAACTCGAACTCTGTCCGGTCGCCGCTGCGGATGCAGAACTGGTGGATATGGCCGTCGCCCACCAGCTCGTGGCAGCGGCGCAGCACGCAGGCGTGGCTGAGCTTTGCGCCCAGATAGTCGTCCCGCAGGTCGGCGTGGGCGTCAAAGTGGACGATGTGCAGGTCGGGGTATTTCTTCACCGCAGCCCGCACCGCGCCCAGCGTGACCAGATGCTCACCGCCCAGCAGCAGCGGGAACTTGCCGTCGTGCAAGATCTCGGCGGCGCGGGCCTCGATGTCGGTCAGAGCGCTCTCGCTGGAGCCGAAGCACAGTTCCAGATCGCCGCTGTCAAAGATGTCAAAGTCGGTCAGGTCAGCGTTCTGGTAGGGGCTGTAGGTCTCCAGGCCGTAGCTCTCGTGGCGGATGGCCGCCGGGCCGAACCGGGCCCCGGGGCGGTAGCTGGTGGTGGAATCATAGGGGGCACCGTACAGCACGATGCTGGCGGCGCGGTAGCTGCTGTCGCAGCCGATAAAGGTCTCAACGTTGGGGTGCATCAGTGTTCCTCCACTTCCCGCAGCATCTCCTCCAGAAAAGCCGGCAGGTAGAATGCTCCGATATGCAGTTTGGTGGTATAGTAGCGGGTGCGCATATTCAGCGCCTTCCACGACTCTGCGTCCAGATCATCAATGGGATGATATTTTTTGCTTGCAAAGCCGAACAGCCAGTACCCTGCCGCAAAGGTGGGGATATGCGCCTGATACACACGGCTGATGGGGAAGGTGGATGCGATGCGCTTATGGCTGCGCTGCATGGCGCTGGCATCTTCGGCGTAGAAGGGGCTGCCCTGCTGGTTGACCATGATGCCATCCTCTTTCAGGGCGTTGAAGCAGCTGCCGTAGAACTCGCGGGTGAACAGACCCTCAGAGGGGCCGAAGGGGTCGGAGGAGTCCACGATGATGAGGTCGTACTCCTCCTCGCAGCGGCGGATATACTTCAGGGCGTTCTCAAAATAGATGTGCACCCGGCGGTCATCCATGCGGCAGGCGTTG
>CAJMQZ010000144.1 GCA_905215595.1 uncultured bacterium | reverse complement strand
ACTTAATGTACTTGCCGATGGTTACATGATTGGTTGGGGTCTCATTTGCTGTCAGAAGCTGACTGACTTTATTCGGAGAAGTCAGGTTGCTGATGTTATCCATAAGGAACTCGCTCAGGCGTTGTAAAACCAAAGTGTCTGGCAAAGCGTACTTCTGTACTAAATCTCTTGTAACGATGGTTTCGTAGACCTCTTTGATATAATTTGTTCTGTCTTTTTCGGTTTTGTAAGCATAGGAGCCCGCCAAACCGCCCTTAATGGAGTAATCATCAAAGAGTTTATCTTTATCATGAACATCATCATAATATTGGCAATATTCCCGAAAGCTGAAAGGAAACACATGGATCTCAATATAGCGTCCGGTAAACAGAGTTGCCAGATCTGTACTCAGTAGGAAAGCGTTGGAGCCTGTTACATAGATGTCGTATTTTCCCTTAGAGTACAGGCTGTTGATCGCCAGTTCAAATCTGGGGCACATCTGAACCTCGTCTACAAACAGGTAGTTCGTTTTACCTTCCTGATAATGTTTTTCCACATAGGCGTGTAAGGCATGGTATTCCTTGATTTCTTCATACGCCAGATCCATGAAGTCAATAAAGATAATATTGATGTTTTCAAAATTGCTTTTCAGATATGCAATATACGCCTGCATCAGTTTGGACTTACCGGATCGACGGATCCCCGTGATGATCTTGATGTCAGGAGTGCCGTTCAGTTCAATGATCCTATTGAGATAGTCTGCTCTCGTTATTGTTTTCATAGAGTCACCCGCTTTCAAAAATTAAGAATTTTTCATTTTTTGAAACTGCTTCAATGTACTTATTATACAGTCTGTTAATAGGATGTGCAAGATGTCGCTTTCAAAAACACAAAATTTTTTATTCTTTGAAATCGTAAACCATGTAAAGGCAGCCCGCCATAATAAATATTCCGGGTGATTATTTCCGCCCAAAACAAAAAACAGCCAAGCCCGCAGGCTTGGCTGTTTTTGTATCTTAAGCTTACTTGCTCTCTACCTTTTCCTCGATGGTGGAGTGGTCGATGACCCAATCGGCAGCCTTGCGGATGCCCTCGTTGCGGCGCAGGGCGGCAACGTCGGTGCCTGCCTTGATCTCTTCCACCGTCTTTTTGGTCTTTTCGGCGCGCTCAGCCAGCTGCTTGTCGATCTCCTCATCGGTGGGCAGCAGGTTCTCCTGCTGTGCGATCTGCAGCAGTGCCATGCGGGCGCGGGCGTTCTTCTCTGCAGCGGCACGCACCTTGGCAGTAAAGCTCTCGCGGGTCTCATGGATCTGGCTCAGATAGGTGGTCAGGCTCATGCGCTGCATCTGCAGCTGCTGCTGGATGACCTGCATCTGCTGCTGGTAGGCGTTTTCCACCAGAATGCTGGGGATCTCGCCCTCTGTGGCATCGGCCAGCTGACCAAGGATCATGTCCTTGGCGTGGTTCAGCGCACCGCCGTGGCGGCCGTCGAACAGCTGCTTCTTCACGAAGGCACGGTACTCCTCCATGGTCTCCTTGCCCATCTTCTTGGCAAAGTCGCTGTTCAGGGCAGGCAGCTGACGCACGCACACGTCATGCAGCTTGATCTTGAACACGGCGGGCTTGCCTGCCAGCTCCTTGCCGTGGTAGTTCTTGGGGAAGGTGACGTTGATCTCAAACTCGTCCCCTGCCTTGTGGCCCAGAATGCCGTCCTCGAAACCGGGGATCATGCGGCCGCTGCCCAGCTGCACGGACTGGTCCTTTGCGGTGCCGCCCTCAAAGGGCACGCCGTCCAGAAGGCCCTCAAAGTCCATGTGCACCACATTACCCTTTACAGCGGGGCCCTTGTGGGGCACCAGCTCGGCGGCGTAGTTGCGGCGGCGCTCCAGCACCGTGTCGATCTCCTTATCGGTCACCTCCGGGGTGACGCACTGGGAGGTAAAGCCGGTGGTCTTGGTCAGCTTCAGCTCAGGCTGCAGTGCCACGGTGGCGGTAGCCACAAAACCCTCGTCCTTCTTCACGCTTACCAGATCGTAGCTGGGATCATCTACCGGCGCAAAGCCGTGTTCCTTCAAAGCAGCCTCGTACAAAGCAGGCACATCCTGATCCATCAGGTCGTTGATGGCATCGTACCAGAAGGTGTGCTCGCCGCGGTCAGCCTCGATCTGTGCGCGGTCGGCCTCGCCCTTCTGGAAGCCCTTGATGGTATAAGTGGCGCGGGTGCGCTCATAGACCGCATTGGAGGCGGCCTCCAGTTCCTCAGCCGTAGCGCTGAAGGTCATTTTGCAGACACTCTTTTCAGGAGTTTCCACGCTTACCAGTTTCATAGGATCTACCCTCCGTGTTGTTCCCTTGGCGGCGGGGCGGCGCTGCCAAGGCAGCAGCCGGAACGCCATTTTGGGGACATTTTCAAACATTAGTAAAGTTATTATAGCACAAGTGCAGCAAAAGCGGTATAATAAACTTGATAAAAATGTGCCGTTTTGGCAATTTTAGTCCATTCAAACAGGAAAAAAGCGCGTTTTGCGGCAGCAGCTGCCGCGCAAAAGTGGGAAACCCCTCAGGAAAGGAAGGCTGTCCCCTATGCGATTATTTGATGTTTTGGGCCCGGTGATGATCGGACCCTCCTCCAGCCACACCGCCGGTGCGGCAAAGATCGGCTATACCGCACAAAAGCTTCTGGGCGAAGTTCCGGCGCAGGCAGACATTGGCCTGTACGGCAGCTTTGCCACCACCGGCAAAGGCCACGGCACCGACCGTGCACTGGTGGCGGGGCTGCTGGGCCTGCGCCCGGACGACCCCCGCCTGCCGGACAGCTTTGCACTGGCCGCGCAGCGGGGGATGCAGTTCAGCATCCACCCGGTAGAGCTGCGCTCTGCCCACCCCAACACCGCCGTGCTCACCCTGACCAGCCGCACCGGGCGGCAGCTTTCGCTCAAGGCGGCGTCGGTGGGCGGCGGACGCATCCGCGTCACGGAAATTGACGGCGTCCCGGCGGATTTCGGCGGAGACAGCAACACCCTCATCATCCACAACGAGGACACCCCCGGCTGCATTGCCGAGGTGACCATGGCGCTGGCACTGCGGCGCATCAATATCGCGTCCATGCAGGTGTTCCGCGCCGCCGCAGGCGGCTATGCGGTGATGGTGCTGGAGTGCGACTCCCACATCCCCCACGCGCTGGAGCGGCAGCTGGCGGTGATGCCGGGCCTGCTGAAGGTGACCTGCCTGAACGTGGACGAGCCGGAAGAAACGGAGGAATGAGCCATGGCATTTTTGTCCTGTGAAGAGATGCTGGCTGCAGCCCGCAGCCAGAAAATTTCGCTGGCAGAAGCGGTGCTGCGCAGCGATTTGGAGGAAAGCCGCCTGACCGAGGCGCACAGCCGCGCCGCCATGCGGCACCTGTGGCAGGTGATGCAGGCCACCAGTCAGGAATACGACCCCGCGCAGCGCAGCCGCAGCGGCCTTTCCGGCGGCGATGCCGCCAAGGTGGAGCAGGCGTGGCAGCAGGGACGCCTGCTGGGCGATGATTATCTGGCCGCAGTAACAGCGGAAGCCCTAAAAACCGCCGAGTGCAACGCCTGCATGAAGCGCATCGTAGCCGCGCCCACTGCGGGCAGCTGCGGGGTGCTGCCCGCAGTGCTGCTGCCGCTGGCGCGCGCCGGGCAGGCAGACGAGGACGCCGTCTGCGACGCACTGTATGTGGCCGCAGGCTTCGGGCAGGTCATCGCCGCCCGCGCCACGCTGGCGGGCGCAGAGGGCGGCTGTCAGGCCGAGGTAGGCGCAGCCAGCGCCATGGCTGCCGCCGCCCTGTGTAACCTGAAGGGCGGCACCCCGGAGCAGTGCGCCGCTGCCGCCGCTATGGCACTGGGCAACCTGCTGGGTCTGGTCTGCGACCCCGTGGCGGGTCTGGTAGAGGTGCCCTGCATCAAGCGCAACGTGGTGGGCGCGGTGAACGCGGTCTCCTGCGCCAACATGGCACTGGCCGGGGTGGACTACGCCATCCCCTGCGACGAGGTCATCGACGCCATGGGCCGCGTGGGCAGTCTGCTCTCCCCCGACCTGCGTGAGACCGGTCAGGGCGGCCTTGCCGCCACCCCCACCGGTGTAAAAATCGCCCGTCAGCTGGCACAAGAGGACTGAGCGCCACGCCCGCTCTCCCTCGCCCGGCGGGCAAAAAGCGGCCGTAGAAGCCGCTTTTTGCGCCGATGTGGCAGAAGAATTACAGAAAAGCCGCAGTAAAATCAAAGAAAAGACGTTCTTTTTCAGAAAATATAAAATTATTTTAAAAAAGTTGTTGACAAACCCTGCCCTTCGTGATAAAATACATCATGTTCCGAACGGAACGTATGCGTTGGTAGCTCAGCTGGA
>CAJMQZ010000143.1 GCA_905215595.1 uncultured bacterium | reverse complement strand
CTACAAAGACGGCACAAAAACCATCACTTTCGATGAAATCGCCGCCAAAGATGCCTCAGAGGGCAATGGTTCGGATTTAGGTTGCTTCGCTCCACCAAAAAGCCTCAACGTATGCAAGTGCGCTGAGGTTTTTGTTTTGTGACAGGGTTGAACTCATAGAGCGGGTGGATTCGAACAGCAACAGCGACGACCGCTGCCAGCGGCAGAAACAGGGAGGAGCTGTTGGGGCTGCGGCCAGCAGGATGCGCGTGCCGCCCAAGGCACGATGCAGCCGCTGGGAGCCGGGACCCGGGTTCCTTTTCTGTGCGGCTCGCGACATCCGCCCGCACACATATTGCATCTGTTTCTGACCTGTGATACCATACAGGTAACTGAAACAACACAGACGGAGGACTTTTTCCATGATCTACGATACCCTGAACAACCTGCCCAACTATCTGGGCGTAAGCGACAATCTGGACACCGTGATTGAGTACATCATGGCGCGGGATATCACCACCCTGCCTGCCGGACGCACCCGCATTGATGGGGACAAGGCGGTGGTCACCGTGAGCACCGTCACGCCCCAGACGTCCGACAAGGCGCTGTTCCAGCGGCACGACAACCATATCACGCTGGAGACTGACTTGGACGGCAGTGAGCTGTTTGAGGTAAGCCTTGCGGAGCTGACGCCCACCAAGCCCACCGATGAAGCCGCCGACACCACCGTAGGCACCGCCGGTACCAGCATTGCCGGGATGCTGTGCGAGGGACGCTTTGCCCTGTATCTGGCCGGGGAACCGTATAAATCCGGCCTGAAGGCGCAGGGCTGCGGCAAGCTGAAAAAAGCCGTGTTCAGCATCGAGCTGGACCCGGACGAGGAAGAAACGGAAGAATAACCGAAAGGAGATTTTCTGTATGGGATTTTTTGCTGTCCTTGCTGCAAGCCTGTTTGCCGTATTCCTCTTTACGGTATTCGGCGGCTATTCGCTGCTGCTCTGGTGTCAGCAGTCCCTGTGGATGGTCGTTCCTCCCGCGCTGGTGCTGGCTGTTCTGATCTGGATATTTTTGAAAATGGACGACAAGATCACCGCCCTGCAAAAGCGGGTGGAGGAGCTGGAAGCCGCACAAAAAAGCACGGAGAATCTTGAAAAATAATACAGCGCCGCCCTTCGCAGAAAAAACTCTCTGCAAAGGACGGCGCTGCTTTTTTTGAACGATTTCACGTTGGTTTGCCGGTGGCTACAGATTCAGCAGGACATTCACCCGGAAGATCTGCTCCTCGGTCTCCAGATGCAGATTGCCGCTATATTTGTGCACCACCGTCTCGGCGGATACCAGCCCGATGCCGGTGCCCTCGTGTTTGGTGGAGTGCAGGATGCCTTGCTGCTTTTTCAGTACGCCGTCGTAACGGTTCTCTACCACAAGCCCCAGCATGGCGGGGCTGAGCATCTGCGCCATCACCTGCACCCGGCGCTGCTCCGGCGGCAGCTTCTGACTGGCGTGCAGGGCGTTTTCCAGCAGATTGCCCAGAATGGTGCACAGGTCGGCCTCCGGCATGGGCAGCTGCCGGGGCAGTGCCAGCTTCCACTCCACAGGGACACCCTGCTGCCCGGCCGCGTGGTCGTAATATCCGGCCAGCGCATCCACGGCGGCGTTGGCACACAGGCTGGGGCGGTGCTCACTGAGTTCGCTTTCGTACTGGCGCAGATAGCTTTTCAGCTCCTCCAGCTGCCCGGTCTCGGTCAATCCGGCGATCACATGCAGATGCTGCCGGAAGTCGTGCCGCAGACGGCGGGTGTTGTCCAGATAGGTCTGCAACTCCATATATCGGCGGGATTCCATGGCCAGCAGCTGGTTTTTCCGGTCCAGCCGGGCGTTGCGGGCGAACTCCCGGGCAACGCGGTACATCTCGTACAGCAGCAGAAAGATGCCGAACAGCGAGATGGACACCGCCAGCACCGAGATGATCTTCAGTCGCCCGACCAGCACCACGGCGGGGTTCAGCGGCATACAGTATACCAGAAAAACGGCATAGAGGGCGGGCAGCGGCCACGCGGACTGCCAGAAGGCTTCGCCGCTGTACTCCCGCAGCAGCCACCGGCCCCACTGCACAGCGGTGAACCAGAACAGCACGGTGAGTACCGCTGCCAAGCCCAGCCGCAGCAGCGCTGTGGAGGCAAGGCAGACAGTCTGTGGGTTGGAGATCTCGGCCTGGGCGTTGAGCACCGTCGACAGCAGGGAACACACCGCCATCATCACGGCAGAGATGGAAAACAAAAAGGCGGTCTGGCTTACGGTCACTTCCGGCGTTACCCGCCAGCGCAGCAGCCAGAAGGAGACCAGCACGATAACGGGCAGAAAAGCATTGCTGTTCTGCCCGAACACGGTGCAGAGCGCGGCGCAGCCAATGCACAGCAGGGTGATGCACCCGGCGGCAATGCAGGCGGTGCGCCTGGGGGTGCGCAGCTTTTCCCACAGGGATGCCAGACACAGAAACGCGCTGGGGTACAGCAGTGCAAAATCCAGAAAATAACGGCCGAACAGGGCAAGATCCATGGCGGCTGCTCCTTTCCTCAATGCAGCTCCTGCCGCATGTGGCGGAACTGGTACTGTGTAAAGCGGGCAAGCAGGGTGCATTTATCCTTTTGCCGTACCGGCAGGCAGGTACCGTCCAAGATCTCGATGCAGTCCTCCCCGAACCGCAGCACCTTGTCCATGTTGATGATAACGTCCCGGTTGCAGCTCATAAAGTTTTCCCGTGCGGTAAGCTTTTCTTCGATCTGCGCAAAGCTGCACATGGCACGGTACTCGCCATCCTCGGTGGTGATAAGGACGTAGTGGTTCCGGGCAATGGCGTACAGCACCTTGCGCAGTGGCAACTGAATGCTTTGGCGGGCAATGCGGATCTCCAGTTCCGGCTCCTTACAACGCAGCGCCCGCCGCAGCTCGGCGGCAAGGTGCTCGAATTTTTCCTCCTGATAGGGTTTGAGCAGGTAATCGAAGGGGTGCACCGGAAAGGCATCCCATACATATTCCGGCGAGGAGGTCACGAATACGATCAGCACCTCCGGGTCGGCCTGCCGCAGTCGGCGGGCGGTCTCGATGCCATTGGTGCCCGCCATGCAGATATCCAGAAACACTACGGCGTATAAGCCGGGCTCTGCTGCGGCACGGAGAAAATCATCCCCGCAGGCAAACCATGTGCACTCGGCTTCGGGCAGCTGCTGTTGCAGCAACTCCTCCAGCCGCTGGGCGTCCGGGATCTGATCCTCTACGACGGCGATTGGCAATGCCATCCATACACCCTCTTTCTCCATTCATTGCTCCTTTATTATAGCATACTGCGGCGGGAAGGGCATCTGCTTTTTTGCACAAAACGCCCCATTTTGCGCGCCGAGCGCCGCCCTGCGCACCCGCAGCGGGCGACTGCCAAAAAGTTTTGGTTGACAGACGGGGCGAATCATGTTATTCTTTTGTTGATTTTGAGAGACGCCGCCTTGCAGAGTCTTTTCAAAGCAATTTACTCGGACCGCCCAAACGGGGCTAAGGCCATACGGACAGCCGGGTCCACTGCCGACCGGCGGCGCAAGCTGCCATTATTGATTGAGTTTGAAGCTCAAATTTTATAAGTTGGTTCCTTTACAACCATGAAATTGCGCAGCCTATGCGCAGACTTGTGAAACGGTCAATAAGAGTAGTAAAAGTGTAGTTGCTATATAGCCTCTCATCACCCCGTCTTTTTGGATCGCGAATAACGCGCAGCACCGGCACTTACGGCTGGGTGCTTTATCAGCGCGGAAAAAGCTTTTCCAAGCGCAGGTCTGCATATTTGTGCAGTGTCTGCGCTTTTTTGTTGTGCAAAAGAGAAACAGGGACGGAGGAAAAGATGAACGAGAACAAAGCGCGTTCCCGGCTGGACCAGCGCCGTGCGCCTATCTACGAGGCGCTGGAGCGGTTCCGGCAGATGCGGGTAGTGCCCTTTGACGTGCCCGGCCACAAGCGGGGCCGCGGCAACCCGGAGCTGACCGCTTTTCTGGGTCAGCAGTGCGTGGGCGTGGACGTGAACAGTATGAAGCCGCTGGATAACCTTTGCCACCCGGTGTCGGTCATCCGGGAAGCTGAGGAGCTTGCCGCTGATGCCTTTGGCGCAGCACACGCCTTTTTAATGGTGGGCGGCACCACCAGCAGCGTGCAGAGCATGGTACTTACCGCCTGCAAGCGGGGCGATGAGATCATTCTGCCCCGCAATGTGCACCGCAGCGTGCTGAACGCGCTGGTGCTGTGCGGCGCGGTGCCGGTGTATGTGAACCCGGAGGTGGATAAGCGCCTGGGCATCTCGCTGGGCATGAAGCGGGAGCAGGTGGCCAAGGCCATCAAGGAGC
>CAJMQZ010000142.1 GCA_905215595.1 uncultured bacterium | reverse complement strand
CCGTGTACGGCGAGATCGTCACCTTTGAAAACGGTGCCAAGGGCATGGTGGAAAGCGTGGAGCCCGAGCAGCTGGGCGTTATGCTGTTCGATGGTGCCGAGACCGTTGGTGTGGGCACTATGGTCACCCGCAGCGGCAAGCGCGCCGGTATTCCGGTGGGCGATGCTTTTCTGGGCCGTGTCATCAGCCCGCTGGGCGAGCCCATCGACGGCAAAGGCCCCATTGAGGCCGAGGGCTACAACCCCATTGAGAAGCAGGCACCCAGTATTCTGGAGCGTCAGAGCGTGGACACCCCGCTGCACACCGGTATTCTGGCGATCGACTCCATGTTCCCCATCGGCCGCGGTCAGCGCGAGCTGATCATCGGCGACCGCCAGACCGGTAAGACTTCCATTGCCACCGACGCCATCCTGAACCAGAAGGACAAGGATGTGCTGTGCATCTATGTCGCCATCGGTCAGAAGGCTTCCTCCATCGCCCGCGTGGCTGAGGATCTGAAAAAGCATGGCGCTATGAGCTATACCACCATCGTGGCAGCTACCGCGTCGGATTCTGCCCCGCTGCAGTACATCGCTCCCTATGCAGGCACTGCACTGGCCGAGTACTTCATGGCCAAGGGCAAGAGCGTACTCATCGTCTATGATGATCTGTCCAAGCACGCGGTGGCCTACCGTGCCATCTCGCTGCTGCTGCGCCGCTCCCCGGGCCGTGAAGCCTACCCCGGCGATGTGTTCTACCTGCACTCCCGTCTGCTGGAGCGCTCCTGCCGTATGCGGGATGATCTGGGCGGCGGCTCTATCACCGCACTGCCCATCGTAGAGACGCAGGCCGGCGATGTTTCGGCCTACATCCCCACCAACGTCATCTCCATCACCGACGGTCAGATCTTCTTGGAGAGCGCCCTGTTCAACGCCGGCAACCGCCCGGCTGTCAACGTGGGTCTGTCGGTGTCCCGTGTGGGCGGCGCTGCCCAGACCAAGGCCATGAAAAAGGCCAACGCAAACCTGCGTATCGAGCTGGCACAGTATAAGGAGATGGAATCCTTTGCACAGTTCAGCTCCGATCTGGACGCCGAGACCCGCCGTCAGTTGGAGCACGGCAAGGCACTGATGGAAATGCTCAAGCAGCCGCTGTGCCAGCCTAAATCCGATGCCGAGCAGGTGGTCATTCTGGTGCTGGCTTCCCACGGCCTGCTGGACACTCTACCCACCGCAGAGCAGCGGGAAAAGACCGCTGCCTTTGTGCGGCAGTTCCGTGCAGACGTCTCCGGTACCATGCAGAAGATCGATGCTGACGGCAAGCTGGAGCCCGACCGGGTGGATGCCATCCTGAACGCTTGGAAAGCTTATGCGGGAGGCAATGACCATGTCGTCCAGTAAGCTGCTGAAGGAGCGCATCGAGAGCATTCAGGATACCATGAAGATCACCAATGCCATGTACCTGATCTCTTCGTCCAAGCTGCGCAAGGCACGGCAGAATTACCAGAATGTGTCCCCTTACTTCAACCGTATGCGGGATACCATCTCCCGTGTTGTGCCGCATCTGCCGGAGGAGCCGGAGCACCCCTTCTTCCATGAGCGGAATCTGGAAAACCCCCGGCGGGCGTATTTGGTGCTTACTGCCGATAAGGGCATGGCAGGTGCTTATAACCAGAACCTGCTCAAGTTTCTGCGGGAGCACGCAGACCCCAACGACCGCTTTTATGTCATCGGTCAGGTGGGCTACCGCGCCCTGCGCCACCGGGACCCCCGCCTTGTGGAGGAATTCCGTTATAGCGCAACCGCACCCACTTTGCAGCGTGCCCGCGACATCACGGTAGACGCCATTGATGACTTCAAGTCCGGCAAGCTGGACGAGATCTACATCGTCTACACCAAGATCCAGAACGCCCTTACCAGTGAGCCTGTCATGGAGCGTCTGCTGCCGCTGGACCGGCGGTTTTTGCAGCCTGCTCCCAAGGGTCTGGGCGACCCCAAGGGTGAGGTGGAACTGGTGCCGGACGCATGGACGGTGTTCGAGCAGATCGCACCCATCTATATGCACGGCATGATCTTTGGTGCCATGACCGAGAGCTTCTGCGCTGAGCAGAGCGCCCGCATGACCGCCATGGATTCGGCCACCAAGAGCGCCAACGATATGATACGCGACTTGCAGCTGGAATATAACCGCACCCGCCAGGGCTCCATCACTCAGGAGATCACCGAGATCATCGGCGGCGCGTCTGCGGTGAAATCACAAGAATAACTTTTCCGCATAGCCTCCCCTCGCCAGGGGAGGCGGCACGACGCCAGTCGTGACGGAGAGGTTGACACATCTAATAAACGAGGCAAATCTATGATACAGGGAAAAATTATTCGCGTGGCCGGCCCTGTGGTGGACGTGCAGTTCACCGCAGGCCGACTGCCTGCCCTGCAGGAAGCGCTGACCGTGACCGCAGAAGGCACCGAGCGCACGATGGAGGTGGCGCAGCACGTCAACGAATCGACGGTGCGCTGCATCATGCTCTCGGCCAGCGAAGGTCTGGGCAAGGGGATGGAAGTCACCGCCACCGGCCACGGCCTGACTGCCCCGGTGGGCGAGGCCACGCTGGGCCGTATGTTCGACCCGCTGGGCCGCCCCATCGACGGCAAGGGCTCTGTGGACGATGTGCCGCACTGGCCCATCCACCGCAAGGCCCCCAGCTTTGCAGAGCAGAAGCCCGCTACTGAGATTTTGGAAACGGGCATCAAGGTCATCGACCTGCTGGCCCCCTACGCCAAGGGCGGCAAGATCGGTCTGTTCGGCGGCGCAGGCGTCGGCAAGACCGTCCTGATCCAGGAACTGATCCACAACGTGGCCACCGAGCACGGCGGCTACTCCATCTTCACCGGCGTCGGCGAGCGCTCCCGCGAGGGCTGCGACCTTTGGGGCGAGATGAACGAGTCCGGTGTTCTGAATAAGACCGCACTGGTCTTTGGTCAGATGAACGAGCCCCCAGGAGCACGTATGCGTGTTGCCGAGACCGGCCTGACCATGGCAGAGTACTTCCGTGAGGAGACCCACAAGGACGTGCTGCTGTTCATTGATAACATCTTCCGTTTCGTGCAGGCTGGCAGTGAGGTCTCTGCCCTGATGGGTCGTATGCCCTCTGCCGTGGGCTACCAGCCCACGCTGGCCAACGAGCTGGGCGCTCTGCAGGAGCGCATCACCTCCACCAAGGACGGCTCCATCACCTCGGTGCAGGCCGTCTATGTGCCTGCCGACGACCTGACCGACCCCGCCCCCGCCACCACCTTTGCCCATCTGGACGCCACCACCGTGCTGTCCCGTAAGATCGTGGAGCAGGGCATCTACCCGGCTGTGGACCCGCTGGCCTCCACCTCCCGCATTCTGGAAGCGGACATCGTCGGCGAGGAGCACTACCGCGTGGCCCGCAAAGTGCAGTCCATTCTGCAGCGCTATCAGGAATTGCAGGACATCATTGCCATTCTGGGCATGGACGAGCTGGACGAGAACGACAAGCTGACCGTCATGCGCGCCCGCAAGCTGCAGAAATTCCTGTCCCAGCCCTTTGCCGTGGCTGAGAACTTTACCGGCCTCAAGGGCAAGTATGTGCCCCTGAAGGACACCGTGCGCAGCTTTGCCGCCATTGTGGACGGCAAGGCGGATGACCTGCCGGAGTGGGCATTCTTCAACGTAGGTACGCTGGAGGAAGCACGCGAAAAGGCAGAAAAAAAGCTGGCTGAGGAAAAGGGCGGTGCCGTCTGATGAACAAGTTCATGCTGAGCATCACAGCATCCAGCGGCGAGTTCTATCAGGGTGACTGCGAGGATCTGACCCTGCCCATCAGCGATGGCATCTACGGCGTACAGGCCGGGCATAACCCGGTTCTGGTGGCGCTGCACATGGGCATCCTCCACTTTGTAGTGGATGGCAAAGCCCGGGATGTGCTGGTGGGCGACGGCATTGCTGAGGTGACCCCCGCCTATGTGATGGTGCTGGTGGACAGCGCCGAGAACCCGGAGGACATCGACAAGAACCGTGCCGAGGCTGCCCGCATCCGCGCCGAGGAACGCTTGCAGCATAAGCAGAGCATGCACGAGTATTACCAGAGCAAGATCGCGCTGGACCGTGCTATGCAGCGTTTGCAGACTGCCGCAAAGTATAAGCGCTGAGGCAGCATCACTATTCCCATATAATAAAACCTCCCCGTGCAGGATAACTGCATGGGGAGGTTTTTTCTGTCTGTCAACGATGCGAAAATTGTGTCACAGGGTTATTTTTTGGAATCGTCATGCGTGTTGCCGCGCCTTACGCCCGCACATCCTCCCGGCGTAAAAGCAGCCATGCCAGAAGGAACATCGTCCCCAGCCAGAAGATGCAGCTGAAGGCAAACA
>CAJMQZ010000141.1 GCA_905215595.1 uncultured bacterium | reverse complement strand
TCTTTCTGGTCAGTCTGCCGCTGGCGCTTTCCAACCTGCTGCAGGTGCTGTTCAATATGTCGGACGTGGCGGTGGTGGGGCGCTTTGCCGGGTCTACGGCGCTGGGCGCTGTGGGCTCCACAAGCACGCTGGTGACCCTGTTCACCGGCTTTCTCATCGGTCTGAGCAACGGCATCAACGTACTGGTGGCGCGTTTTTACGGTGCGCGCCATCCCAAGGACGTGGAAAAGACCGTCCACTCGGCGGCCATCATCAGCGCCGTTGCCGGTGTGGCGTTGCTGCTCATCGGTCTGCTGGGCTCCCCCGCCATGCTGCGGCTGCTGAACACCAAGGAGGATCTGCTGCCCGGCGCGATTTTGTATCTGCGGGTGTATTTTCTGGGCATGCCGGCGCTGGCGTTGTACAACTTCGGCAACGCGGTGTTCAGCTCCATCGGCGACACCAAAAAACCGCTGATGTATCTGTCCATTGCCGGTGCACTGAACATTGCGCTGAACCTGTTCTTTGTCATCGTGTGCGATTTGAGCGTGGTGGGCGTGGCGCTGGCCAGCGCCATCAGCCAGTGCGTTTCCGCGTTTCTGATCCTGCGGGCGCTGACCCGGGTGCAGGACTGCTACGCGCTGGACGTACATAAATTACAGCTGGACGCGGTGCAGGCCAAGAGCATCCTTGCGCTGGGCGTGCCCGCCGGGTTGCAGAATGCTATTTTTGCCATTGCCAACCTGTTCATTCAGGCGGGCGTCAACTCCTTCGACTCTTTGATGGTCAAGGGCAACAGCGCCGCCGCCAACGCGGATGGGCTGATCTACGACTGCATGGCGGCCTTCTACATGGCCTGCGCCAGCTTTATGAGCCAGAACTACGGCGCGGGACGGCCTGACCGGGTGAAGAAGAGCTACTTCATCAGTCTGGGCTACTCCTTCGGCGTGGGGCTTGTGCTGGGCGCGGCGCTGTTCTTCTGCGGGCCGGCCTTCCTTGCGCTGTTCACCACCGAAGCGGCGGTCATTGATGCCGGCATGAAGCGCGTAGCTGTGATGGCCTTTGCCTACTGCGTCTCGGCCTTTATGGACTGCACCATCGCCGCCTCCCGTGGGCTGGGCAAGACGGTGGTTCCCACCGTCATCGTGGTGCTGGGCTCCTGTGTATTCCGGGTGATCTGGGTGTACACCATCTTTGCCCACTTCCACACCATCCCGGCGCTGTACCTGCTGTATCCGTGCAGCTGGATCCTGACCGCGCTGGCTGAGATCGCCTATTTCGCCAGCTGTTACAAGCGTGCCATGAAGATCTTTCACCAGCCGACAGCTGCCGCCTGAGGTTCCCCTATAAAAATAAGGACCTGCCTGGAACACTGATGTTCCGGGCAGGTCCTTTTGTTATGGGTTTATTTGCTCTGCTGGCCCAGCCAGGTCCACATGTCCTGACCGGTAATGTCGTCCTTGCACTGACGGTTGAAGAAGTACAGCCAGCTCCAGTGGCCCATGTACTGGTAGGGCTGGCCGTCATCCCCCTTATACAGGCCGGTGGTGTCGTGGACATCTGCAAAGATGCTGGTGTGGACCTTGGCATCCACAGCCTTCAGCCGGGCCAGGGTGGGGGCCTCGTAGACCGCCGGGTCCACGGTGGTGTCGTTTTCGGCATAGACGAACCACATGGGCAGATCCTTCAGGGTATCCAGCTGCTCCGGGGTGATGCCGCTGTCCTTGTAGGCCTCGCAGATGGGGTAGGCGGCAGCAAAGTAGCCGGGGTACTGGATGGCCATATTCACGGTCATGTAGCCGCCGTTGGAACAGCCGCCAATGAGGATGCGGTCCCGGTCAATGGCCGGATGCTCTGCCACAAAGTTGTCGATAAGCTCCTTCAGGGTCTGGGTGTACACCGAGGGCACACCGGGGTTATTGCCCCAATCCCCAGCCTCGTTGTACTGCAGCCAGAAGGTAGGGGTCTGGGGCAGCAGCACATAGGCTGCCCCACCCATGGCCTGCTGGAACTCCTCACCGAGGAGGGCCGAGGCCTTATTGCCCAGGAAAGCGATGGAGGGGTCGGTGCCGCCCTCGCCTGCGCCGTGGAGCCAGATGACCAAAGGCAGCTTCTGGCCCTTGGGGGCGTAGTAGCCGTAGGTCAGCTCCTTGCCGTCGGTGCCCCGGAACACGCCGTCGGTGACAAAGTGCTTCATCTGGGGGATCACAGCGTCCTGATGGTCCACTACCGGGTCCACCGTAGCAATGATCTTCTGGCCCAGAATGGTGGCCAGGGCTGCGTCCTCCTTCAGGGTGATCTCCAGCTCATAGGGCTTGCACCAGTTGTTCATGCCCACCAGAAAATCGTAGCAGAAGGGGCTGCCGGTGTTGGGGTCGCAGGGCATCTCCAGGCAAAGATACCGGGAGGGTGCCTCCAGCTTTTTGCCTTCCTTGGTGCAGGGGTAGGCTGCGGTAACGGTACGGGGGGCACTGGCCACGATGTGGGGGCCGCCGATGTTTGCCCAGTCCATGGACTCCTTATGCTCCACCACCGACAGGATATCCTCTGCCCGGATGCTGCGGGGGGCCAGCACCCGGTTAAAGGCAAGGATGGTAGCCTTGACGCCGGGGCCCCAATCGTAACCTTCCACCACAGGGGTCTGGGTGCAGGTCAGGCTCAGCTCCGGCTTATAGCAAGCACTGGCGGAGGTGGTGCCGCTTACCACTGCCGCACTGAGCATTCCGGCTGCTACGCCGGTGCGAAGAAACTGACGACGAGAGATCTTGTTCATGATAGTCTCCTTTTCTGTATGGTTCCTGCTGTGCGGAGCCTCAGGCTCCGTGGTCCTGCTGGTAGGATAGCACATTCCGGGGAAAAATATCATTTTTTTCACAATCTGTCAGTTTCCCTGCACAATCTGCAAAAGTTTCAATATTCATCCATTTTTTACTGTGCAATCTGCACAACAGCATCCCGGGCTGGTTGTGCAACATTCCAGGCCTAGGGCAAAAGGGCGGTTTTGGCATAAAAAAAAGCGGAACACCTCTCCGGCATTCCGCTTTCTCCCTTGCAAGCGAGGGTCTCTTACTGATAATCGTGGTTGAGGAACAGGGCCTTGATGACCACCACCTCGTCGTATTCCTCCTGCTCCACCTGCACGTCTGCGTTCAGGCTCTTCAGGCGTGCCTTGACTGCATCCAGTGCCTCGGGCACAGTGACAGCACGGCCCTCCTCCACGGCGTCCATCATCTGCTTGAGCACGATGGGGTGGGCGTACCAGCTTTTCACCGGGAACGCCCCGTGGGGGTAGTGCTTGACATACTCTGCCATGGCTGCCTCGGCCTTGTCCGCACGCTTCATGATGGCGTTGTTGTTATTGTGGGCGGTGGGCAGCATATTGTAGCTGGAAAACAGGAAGATAGCCGCAAAGCCGAACAGCGCAAAGTACACGCCGTAGCTGCCGGTGTGGCTGAACACGGAGTACAGACCGTAGGCCGCCGCCGCAACACCCAGCACAAAGATGGCCAGCGCCACATAGCGGTACACCGGCTTGCTTTGCAGCTGCGCACGCTTGCGGCGCTGGGCAGCGCTCAGCTCGGCGGAAAGCTCCGGCTTTGCGTCCAGATACTCCTTTGCCCGGCGCAGCACGGTAAGGCTGTGCTGCGCGTCCTCGGAAAGCTCCGGCAGCTTGCGGGCGGCCTTTTCGGCAGCCTTTTTCTCCAGCGCCTGCTCACCGGCGGCGCTCAGCAGATGCAGCTGCGGCTGCTCCTTGGCAAGCACCTCCAGCAAAGCGTCCACATCCCGCTCGTCCTTGAAGTTGCACTGCTTCTGCTTGCCGCCGTCGTACTCCACCACAAGATAGGCCATGGAGGCAAACACGCCCTTGCCGGAAAAGCCGCCGGAGCTCATAGCCACCCGCTTGAACACCCGGGTGATGCTGCCGTAGGGCAGATAATAGCGGCGGTCGATGTAAAAGCTGTTCAGGTACAGCGCCTTTTTGCCTACGCCGCAGGGGCCGATCTTCCGGCAGGCTTTTTTGTCTGCCTCCAGCTCCTGCGGGTCAAGCTTTGCCATGCCCAGCTGTGCGGGTTTGAAAATCATGGGTAGTTCCCTTCTTTGCTTTAAATTCTACGCCCCTATTTTCCCACGGGGCGGGGGCAATTGCAAGCCTTGATTTTTAAAAAACAGCGCCCGCCGCTGTACGGTCAGGCAGCGGCGGGCGCAGGTTACTTACGGAAATATGGAGCCGTCAGTTCCTTATGCCTTGGAAGTAGAGCTCTTCTTGGTAGCATGGAGGAACAGAGCCAGCATTGCGATGGCAAAGACGATGCCGATGGGGTAAGCAACGGCGGTGTTGTAAGCCACCAGCTTGCCGTCCGCATAGGTGTTGATCATCTTGCCCAGGCACTCGGGAGCCAGCACGAAGTAGGTGC
>CAJMQZ010000140.1 GCA_905215595.1 uncultured bacterium | reverse complement strand
CACGCAGGCGCTGGCCGATGTGCTGGCCGCACAGGGCCTGCCCGCCCACCTCGAGGTCTGGGGCGGCGATGTCTCCCACGAGTGGTACTGGTGGGGCAAGATGCTGAGCCTGTTTGTGCCGCGGATTCTGGAGAAGTAAACAGGATCTGAACTGTCCTGCAGCGGGCAGTTCCGGCGCGGCTCCGGCCGCGCCTTTTTCATCTTGTGGCACAAAAAATCCCATGCCCGGCACCCGAAGGTACGGACATGGGATCTTTTTATGCTGCGTTATGCCAGCGTGGCCTGTTCCTGCCGGAGATACGCCGTGCGCTCCGGATGCGCGGGGCTTGCATTGCGCGCTTCGAAGTGCTCCAGCGCTTTGAGCGTCCGGCGCTGCAGCAGAGCAGAACCTTTTTGCGTTTTCGGCATCCGTTTTGCAAGCTCATAGGTCGCGTGCGCCGCATCGTAAAAGGCATCCAGAATGGCCTCCGGAGCGGCTGTGGGCACTGCCAGATCAGCTCCCACCACATCATAGACCCAGGTCTGGCAGTTTGCGCGGAACAGCGGGCGGACCCAGCTTTCATCTGCCGGGGTAGAGATCAGCTCATCCTCCAGCGTCAGCAGTTCCTGCAGGGTAGCCGCCAGAGCAGCAGCAGTTTCCGCACTGCGGTAGCTGTTCCAGAAGCGGAAGCCCAGCATCACCGGTGTCTCCGTCATAATGGCAAAGGCCGCAGCAATGGCATCCAGCATCACCGCCCGATCCTCGCCGTCCAGCGTTTCCACCAGCGGTTTCCAGATGGCAAACGCCTGCCGGAAATAAAGCTGCCCGGGCTTGGACGACCGGCCGATCGTGGCGCCCTTGAGGAACAGTGCATTGCTGTCCTCCGGATCGTAGCGCAGGATGCGCTGGGCGCAGCGGGCGGCCTCGGCCAGCTGCCCGGCCTGATAGGCATCAAACGCTTTCTGTGTATACAGCCCGATCAGTTCGGTCTCGGCCTCGCTCAGCTGCCTGTTCATCGTTTTCCGTCTCCTGTTCCCAAAAATCTCTTGAAAGTCTTACAGATTCGCGCAGTGCTTGCCTGCCACACGGCCGGTAGTCATGGCGTTGCCCATGTTGTTGCCGGCAGAGGGGCAGTTGTAGGCGTTGCCAAAGCGCTGACCCATGCAGTTGCCTACAGCATACAGACCGGGGATCACCGCGTCGCGCTTGCAGTTCAGCACCTGCATATCGCCGTTGACCACCAGACCCGTGATGGTGTTCAGGCCGCAGTTATACAGACCCTTGGTATTCTGCATACCCACGTAGAAGGGGCCGTTCTCGATGGCACGCATGCAGTCGGCACTCTTGCCGTAGTCCACATCGTCCCCGGCGGTGCACAGCTCGTTGTAGCGTTCCAGCGCAGCCAGTGCATTCTCGATCACATCGTCGGCAAGGCCCGCATTGCGCATGGCTTCCTCGGGGGTATCGCCCACATAGACCGTGCTCATCATGTGCATTGCCTTGTTGGCGATTTCCAGACCGGTGACTTCGCCGGAACCGACAGATACATCCAGTGCTTCCATATCCTTCTGGAACAGCTCCATGCCTTCCGCATAGCCCCAGTTGGGTGCGCCGTGGTCCAGACCGGCACGCTGGATGTACTCCATGTAGTCGCGGTCCATGATGGCAAAGTTGCAGCTGTCCACCGTGGGCATGGGCTGATGCAGGCTCTGAACCAGTGCCAGACCTGCCATGGCCTCATTCATAAAGCGCTTGCCCTGGCAGTTCAGCCACAGGCAGGGTGTGGTGCCCCAGGGGCCAAAGCTCATGTTGGGGCAGTTGACTGCGATGGGTCTCGGGTGGGTCTCGATCATACCGCCGGCCCAGCAGCCCAGCTTATGGCCCATACCGGCGCAATCGGTCATGCCGCCCACGCTCTCGCGGGTGATGCCGATACGCTCGGCATATTCGCCCACCTCAGAGCACAGCTCCCACACCATATCCACGTTTGCGCCAAAGTCGCCGGTTGCCAGAATGACACCCTTGTTGGCAGCGTAGCGGATATAGTCGCCGTTGCTGTCCTGTGCGATCACGCCGGTCACAGTGCCGTCGGCCTCCTGCGTCAGCACCACAGCGCTGTTGCCGCAGTACCAGACTGCGCCCAGATCTTCGGCTGCTTCGCGGGAGTAGATCTCCAGCTCGCTCAGACGGCTGACACCGGTCTGCTGCTTTTTGCCCACCGGCTTCTCGTTCTGGGTGCCGATGGACTGGAAGGTGGAAGCCCACATCTTGTAGCCTTCGCTCTCCACAGGATAATCCTTGCCGCTGGTCTTATTGTAGCCGATCTGCACGATGCACTGGCCGCCGGCGTAGTCGAACACGTCCGAAGTATCGGGCACGATGGAAGCCAGATTGTCCATCATCTCGCCGGAGTTGTAAACGAACGCACGGATCACATCGGTATCGCAACGGCCATTGGCGCGGCGCACATACTCGTTGACGATCTCTTCCAGATCGTACGGGCCAAAACCCCAACTCTCCAGCAGTTTGGAGTTATAGGAGCAGATATCATCGCCGCGGTAGACGATGTCGCCGTCCTCATGGCTTTCCAGCACCGAAACGCTGGCACCCTGCTGGGCAGCTGCCAGTGCAGCCTGCGTGCCGGCATGGCCGCCGCCCACAACAACGACATCCGCCGTGATGGTCTCTTTGATATCACCTTCCGGGATCTCCGGAGCCTGACCCAGCCAGTCCTCATCGCACATATAGCCAAAGGGACGGTTGGTGGAAGCAGTGGAAGCCGCAGCTGCTGCAACGGCCTCGCCCTTTGCCTGTGCGATGCAGTTGGCAGCGGCCTCCTGCACAGCCTTGCTGGTCACAGTAGAGCCGGAAACCATATCGATCTCGCTGCCCTGCGCATCCAGAATTGCCTGCTTCAGGGTGTCGCCTGCTGCCTGACCAATGGAAGCGGTCTCCTCGCTCAGATCCAGCTGCACATCCGTGATGCTGTTGGCATCAAAGGTCATGGTGACCTTTACGCTGCCAATGCCCTTGGCAGACGCCGTGTAGGTGCCGGGGGTATACAGACCGGCTGCTGCGCTGGACGCTGCCACAGACGAGCTGGCCGCGCCGCTGCAGCCGGTGAGTGCGCTCAGAGCGGCAAAGCCGGCACCGCCCAGAGCGGCAGACCGCAGAAAGTTGCGGCGGGAAATCTTGTTGCCCATAATGTTTCTTCTCCTCTTTTTCTTCGTATGATCGCAGAGCATCCTGCATTCAAGGCGCTCATTGACACAATTTTAACATCCCGTCTCAGAACTTGGAAGTATCAATATGTAATGGTTCGATAACTTTTTGTTCTAAGATGCTTTTCGCAGACGCGGGATTCTGTTATACTGGTAGCAGAAACCCGAAAAGAGGAGGATCATCATGACATTTCAGCAGCTGCTGTATTTTCAGTCCGTGGCCGACAGCCTGAGCTTTTCCAAAGCGGCAAAGGAATGCTTTGTCTCCCAGACTGCCATCAGCCGCCAGATCCGCCAGCTGGAACAGGAAATGGATCTGCGCCTGTTTGACCGCGACACGACCCATGTGACCCTGACATCCGCCGGGCGGTATTTTTTCCAACAGGCTCAGCAGATCACCGCACAGCTGCGGCAGGCCGTTGAGACCGCCCAGCAGATCGACCGTGCAAGTGCCTGCCAGCTCGTGCTTGCCGCGCCCACCGTCTTTGAGCAATGGGCGGCAGCGCCGCTTCTGCACGGCCTGCGGCAGCGGCACCCGGAGGCGTCTCTCTCCGTGGTGCAGGGGGCGCGCACTTCTCTGATCAACGATCTGGTCGAAGCCAATCTGGACATCCTGCTGGCTCTGGATTTTGACATGCCGTCGCTGGACGGTCTGCGTGTCGACGTGCTTTCCACTCATCATGCGGTATGGCTTCTGCCCGCCGGGCATCCGTTGGCCGGTCAGGCCGCCATTGCTCCGCAGCAGCTGCGGGGCGAAAGCTTTATCATGACCCGGGAAAGCCCCACTGCCCCCACTATCGACCGCATCGGCGCTTACCTGCATCGGCTCGGGCTGGAAAATGTGGCGCACCTGCAGGCCGACAGCCTGTCCAGCGCCTTCCTCATGGTTCAGGCCGGACTTGGCGTCATGATCGTTCCCTCCGGCATGGAGGATCTTTTCCCCTACGGGCTGCGCTGCGTCCCTATCGACGGGCTGGCATGGGAAATGAATCTTCTTCTCCTCACCTCGCCTCAGCGCAGGATTCCTTTTCTGCAGGAACTTCTGGACAGTGCCGCCCGGACATCATAATACAGGGGCTGTTGCAAAATGATGCAGCAGCCCCTTTTCTGTCAGCCAGACCCGCTCTGTTCCATACCCCTACCCGCTATTTTCAAAAAATGCAATTTCCCACTTGACTTATAGGATACACCGTGCTATACTCATGCCGTAAGATTCATACCCCCTATGGGTAAAGGAGATATTTTA
>CAJMQZ010000139.1 GCA_905215595.1 uncultured bacterium | reverse complement strand
GAGTAGTGCTCATATCTATTTCCTCCTGATAAGCTTTTTGTACGTTTCAGGCGCCCTTTTGGGGCGCGAGTGTCAGTATACAACACAAAAACGCGCCTGTCAACATGATTTTTGGATTTTTTCGGCGCAGATTTTCGAAACTCTCAAAATCGCTTGTTTTCTCTTGAATCCTCTTGATTTCTGAATTTCGATTTTTGCAAAAGTTTTTTGCCCGCACCGGCATATTTTTGCCATTTGCCCGCTACAAATCCCGCTGCGGTTGTGGTATACTATAAAGGATATGGGCGGCGTACCGCCGCCTTGCCAACACAAGGAGAATACATCCATGCCAAATGAGATCGACCGCACTTCTTCGGCGCAGCGTCGCAGTTCCAAGCTGCTGACGGCGATGGCCATTTTCATCTGTCTGGGCATCGCAGCCTACATGGTGCTCACCCTGCTGGTGAACCGGCAGACCCCCGCGACACCTGACACCCACTATACCGGCACGAACGGCGTCTCTGTCTACTACGACAGCAGCGTGTGGAGCGTGTGCCGCATGACCGAGGACCCCACCCTTGGCACCGTGCTGGAGCTTGCCACCGCCGACACGGCAGACAACGAGGACTATCAGGCCGTTTTGTTACAGCGGGGCACCGCCGACAGCTACGAAAGCTTTATTGAGGATTCGGAAGCCGACCTCAAACAGGCTTACGGCGTCATCAAGCCCCGCAAGGTCAACCTGACCGTGGAGGGCGCAGCCGTGGAGGCGGTGCGCTGTGATATCCGCACCTACTACGCCGTGCTGGCCACCATCACCTACGACAGCGGCGATGTGGTCTATGTCTCGGCGCTGACCAAGCTGGCGTCCATCAGCGATGTGGTCAATCTGGTAGAAAGCGTGAGCCTGTCATGAGTGATCTTCGTGCAATGCAGCGGCTTTGCGGCCTGATGCGCAAGGCCGTACAGGACTATGAAATGATTGCTCCCGGCGACCGGGTGATGGTGGGCGTTTCCGGCGGCAAGGACAGCGTGGCGCTGACCATCGGCCTTTCCATGCTGCGCAAGTACATCGGCTTTGACTACGAGGTGGTGGCAGTCACGCTGGACCCGCAGTTCGACCATCAGCCCATGGACTACTCTGCACTGGCAGAGCTGTTCCGGCAGCACGGCATCCCCTACGAGGTGCGCCGCACCGAGATCGGCCCGGTGGTGTTCGAGTACCGCAAGGAAAAGAACCCCTGCGCCCTGTGTGCCAAGCTGCGGCGGGGCGCGCTGCACACCGCCGCGCAGGAGCTGGGCTGCAACAAGGTGGCGCTGGGGCATCATCTGGACGATGCCGTGGAGACCTTTTATATGAACCTCTGGCGGGAGGGACGCATCGGCTGCTTCTCGCCGGTGACCTACCTCTCCCAGCGGGACCTCACCCTCATCCGTCCCATGCTGCTGGCAACCGAGTACGAGGTGCAGTGCGCCGTGCGGGAGGCGGGCTTGCCCATCGTGAAGAGCCGCTGCCCCGCCGACGGCGTTACCGTGCGGGAACAGACCAAAGAATTTGTGCAGGAGCGCTGCCGTACCGACCACGCCTTCCGCCAAAAGACGCTCCATGCTTTGCAGGAGAGCGGCATTGACGGCTGGCGTCCCGTCCACACGGGCCGGGGCAGCTTTATCGTACCAAAAAAGGAAACAGATCATGCAGAAACAACCGTTTGAAAAACACGTCTGGGCTGAGATCGACCTCGAGGCCCTTCGGTATAATTTCCGGGAGGTAAAGGCCCGGGCAGGGGCGCTGCCCCTGTGCGCAGTGGTCAAGGCGGACAGCTACGGCCACGGCGCGGTACAGTGCGCCCGGGTGTTCGCCGAGGAGGGCGCCGCATGGCTGGCGGTCAGCTGCCTGACCGAAGCTGTGCAGCTGCGCAAGGCGGGGCAGACTTTGCCCATCCTCATTCTGGGGCATGTGCAGCCCGCCTACGCCGCCGCCCTGATCCAGAACGACATCACTGTGGCCTGCTACTCCCTTGCGCAGGCACGCGCCCTGAGCGAAGCCGCCGTGGCGGCAGGCGGCAGGGTACACATCCACCTCAAGGCCGACACCGGCATGGGGCGCATCGGCTTTGCCCTGCGCACCGATTTTGACGCCGCCATCCGGGAAATGCTGGAAGCCTGTGCGCTGCCCGGGCTGGAAATGACCGGCCTGTTCCAGCATTTTTCCGTGGCCGATGACACCGCCCCGGAGAATGTGGCCTATACTGCCGAGCAGCACGCACTGTTCGTGAAAGCCTTCCACGCACTGAAGGCCGCCGGGCGGGAGCCTGCCCTTGTGCACTGCGATAACTCTGCCGGGGTCATGCTGCACCCGAACTGGCCGGAGGGGCTGCCCCGGGAGCGCTGCATGGCGCGCCCCGGCATCATCCTGTACGGCTACGACCCCAGCGACGAGGTGCGCTTTGGGCGCTTTAAGCCGGTAATGACCCTTAAGACCGTGGTAAGCATGATCAAGGAGATGCAGCCCGGTCAGTGCGCCAGCTACGGCCGCCGCTTTACCGCCGAAAAGCCCACCAAGGTAGCCACCCTTTGCACCGGCTATGCCGACGGCTACCCCCGGCTTTTGAGCTGCGGCAAAGGCGTGGTGGAGATCCACGGCAAGGCCTGCCCGGTACTGGGGCGGGTGTGCATGGATCAGATGATGGTGGACGTGACCGATGTGCCGGAAGTGCGCGAGGACGATGAAGCCATCCTGTGGGGCGGCACCGTGAGCGACACCGCAGAGACCATTGCCCGCAAGACCGATACCATTTCTTATGAAGTGCTATGCGGCGTTTCCCGCCGCGTGCCCCGTGTCTACCGCGACCACGGACAGATCGTGGCCGTGGAGGACTGGATCTTAGAAGCATAAAGCTGCCCGGAGGAACTACATGGCAAGAGACAACATCCGCAACTTCTGCATCATTGCACATATCGACCACGGCAAATCCACCCTGTCCGACCGCATTCTGGAACTGACCAAGAGCGTGGACGAGCGCACCATGGAGGATCAGATCCTTGACAACATGGATATCGAGCGCGAGCGCGGCATTACCATCAAGGCGCGTGCCGTGACCATGAACTATACTGCAAAGGACGGCAAGACCTACGAGTTCAACCTGATTGACACCCCGGGTCATGTGGACTTTGCCTACGAGGTCAGCCGTAGTCTGGCCGCCTGCGAGGGCGCAATTCTGGTGGTGGACGCCACGCAGGGCGTGGAGGCGCAGACGCTGGCCAACACCTATATGGCACTGGAGCACGATCTGGAACTGGTGCCCATCCTGAACAAGATCGACCTGCCCAGCGCCCACCCGGACGAGGTGGCGCAGGAGGTGGAGGACGTGATCGGCCTGCCCTGTCTGGATGCGCCCCGCGTCTCTGCCAAGACCGGCCTGAATGTGGATCAGGTGCTGGAGCGTGTCGTCACCGACATTCCTGCTCCCACCGGCGACCCGGATGCCCCGCTGAAGGCGCTGATCTTCGACAGCATCTACGACAGCTACAAGGGCGTTATCGTCTATATCCGTGTGTTTGAGGGCACCGTGAAGCCCGGCGATACCATCCGCATGATGGCCACCGGCGCGGAGTTCACGCTGGTAGAAGTGGGCCACATGGGTGCTACCAACCTTTCTCCCTGTGCCCAGCTGCAGGCTGGTGAGGTCGGCTATCTGACCGCCAGCATCAAGACCGTGCAGGACACCCGCGTGGGCGATACCGTCACGCTGGCCAATAATCCCACCGCCGAAGCACTGCCCGGCTACCGTCAGGTCAAGCCCATGGTGTTCTGCGGCATCTACCCCGCCGACGGTGCCAAGTACCCCGACCTGAAGGATGCACTGGAAAAGCTGCAGCTGAACGACGCCTCTCTCACCTTTGAGCTGGAGACCAGCGCCGCGCTGGGCTTCGGTTTCCGCTGCGGCTTCCTTGGCCTGCTGCACATGGAGATCATCACCGAGCGGTTGGAACGCGAGTTCGATCTGGATATCATCACCACCACCCCCAGCGTGCGCTACCGCCTTACCCTGACCGACGGCACTGTGGAGATGATCGACAATCCTTCCAGCTACCCCGACCCCTCCAATATCGTCAAGCAGGAAGAGCCTTTTGTGGATGTGCACCTGTACACCCCCAACGACTATGTGGGCGGCCTGATGGATCTGTGCCAGAACAAGCGCGGTGCCCTCATCGACATGAAGTATCTGGACGATGTGCGCGTGGATCTGCACTACGCCATGCCGCTGGGCGAGATCGTGTACGACTTCTTTGACGCCATCAAGAGCCGCAGCCGGGGCTACGCCAGCTACGACTACGAGTTCAAGGAGTACCGCGAGAGCGATCTGGTCAAGCTGGACTTCCTGCTCAACGGCGACCCCGTGGACGCCTTGTCCATGATCGTATTCCGGGACAACGCCTACGCCAAGGGACGCCGCATCTGCGAAAAGCTGCGGGACAACATCCCGCGCAACCTGTTCGAGATCCCGGTGCAGGCTGCCATCGGCGGCAAGATCATTGCCCGCGAGACGGTCAAGGCCATGCGCAAGGACGTGCTGGCCAAGTGCT
>CAJMQZ010000138.1 GCA_905215595.1 uncultured bacterium | reverse complement strand
TAGGTTCCGTTACAAGTTCTTTCGATATTGTTCAATTTTCAAGGTCCTGTGCGCCTCAGCCTTGCGGCTGAAAGCTTATTTATTTTATCACTTTCGTGATAAATTGTCAAGCACTTTTTTTAGAAGCTTTTGAACTTTTCTGAACTTGAATCGTCCAGCAGTTTCTCGGTGCTAACCGGAACATTTGAACGTTCATTGGTTCTTTTCAAGGGCTTCCTGCTGAGGCTTCAGAAGTCATTCTTTTGTCTCAGCGCTTGGCGCTCACATATAGTACCATACCGCAACCACTTTTGCAAGCCTTTTTTACATTTTTTTCGGCTTTTTTTGCACTTTGTATACATCAGCCAGTTTTTTGCTCAGTTTCAGGGGATGTTTTGACCTTTCTTCCACCATTTCTGCGCAAAAACAGCCGCCGCACAAAAAGTGCAGCGGCTGTTGCCTTGAGATTCAATTCTTTTCTTCCTGCTTCATCTCCCGCAGGGTCAGCCAGACAGCTGCTGCCAGCATCGGCAGCGCGGCGATCAGGCCAATGGGCATGGGTCCCAGTACATTATAATAGGCATCTGCAGGGGTGACCAGCACCTGCGGCAGTGCTGCAATGGCATTGAACGCTCCATGTGCAATGGCGGGCACCCAGATGCACTCCGTTTTCTCGTAGAGGATATCCAACAGGGTGTTCAGGGCAAAGCAGACCACGCACCACACCACCAGACCCAGCAGGGGGGCACCCAAATAGTCGGTGCCGTACTCGTAGCCCACCAGCAGCATCAGCGGCCAATGCCAGATGCCCCACACAACGCCGCCCAGCAGGCGGCCATTCAGCAGACCGAACTGCTCCTTCAGGCGGGGCATCATGTAGCCGCGCCAGCCGACCTCCTCGCCCAGCGCGGGGAACATATTGATGGCCGGGGCAAGGAGCACCGCAAACAGGCCATTCTGCAACAGGTAGCCGAGGGTGGAGACCCCCAGCTGACTGCGCAGAGTCTGGGCGTCCATCTCGCCGCCGTAGGCGGCTACCAGCCAGCTGCCGGAAAAGTCCAGCCGGGAGGGGAACACGGCAAAATACAGCACCGCACCCAGCAGGGTGAGCACCGCCGGTCCGAACCATGCCGCCAGCCAGAACCGCCGCTTGCCCTGCACCTTCCAGCCGATGCCGGCAGGTTGGCGCAGAAAGGCCTTTTGCACCAGCAGAACCGCCAGCAGCGGGCAGAACATGGTAACGATGAGCGCCAGCTGATACAGCACAGCGTTATTCTGCTGCAAAAGTGCTATGCAGCCGCCGACCTGGCACAGCCATGCCATGCCGAAGGCGAACAGGAAGTACAGGCCAAAGCCCTGTTTTTCTTTTGCCGTCATACAAACTTCACCGCCGTTCCGTAAGCGATGACCTCTGCCGCGCCCTGCATGACGCTGGCAGAGGCGTACCGCATGCCCACAACGGCATCTGCGCCAAGGCTTTCCGCGTCCTTGACCATACGTCCGGTAGCGATCTGCCGGGCTTCGGTGAGCATCTCGGCATAGTCGGTCACTTCGCCGCCCACAAGGGTGCGGAAACCAGCCATCATGTCATGGCCGAGGTTGCGGCTCTGCACCGTGCTGCCCCGCACCACGCCCAGCGCTTCCAGCTTTTTGCCCGGGATCTCGTTAATAGTTACGATAAGCATCTTCTTCTCCCTTTCCGATCTCTTCGATCCGATCCAGCAGCACCTTCAGGGTGCCTACGATGCAGCCCGCCGGGATGCCGAACATCACCACCAACAGCGGCAGCGGCGGGGCATCCTGCGGATCGGTATAGATTGCCCAGCCCATGATCGCCATTACAAAAGCCATCATGGCCACAAAAAGGGCGGCACCGATGCAGGCACCCCGGATGCGGCGGGTCTTTTGGTCGGTACGTTCAATGTTCACAAAAGTCACTCCCTGTTCTTCCCGTGCGGTCAGACGCGCCAGCGTCTGCTCCACATCCAGTTGTTCCAGAGGGCCGTTTTCCTGTTGAAGCAGCGTGCAGAAACCGATTGCTTCCTCCAAGTCGGCGCGGCGGCTGCGCAGACGTTCCAGCTGCTGGCTCATGCCCTCGGCCAGCGTGCGCTGTCCTTCCAGCATCTCCCGGATCTCTGCCAGCGGCACGTCCAGCTTGCGCAGCAGCTTGATGCGGCTCAGGCGCTCCACATCCGCCTGTGAGTAGCTGCGGTAGCCGTTGCCCGGCTCCCGGCTGGGGCTGATAAGCCCCTCTTCCTCGTAAAAACGGATGTTCTTTTTGGTCACGCCGACGGCGGCTTCCACTTCGTTGATCTTCATGGGTCACGACCCCCTCCTTACGGGAGTATTCTACACCTTCCACAAAGGGGAAGGTCAAGCCTTTTTGCAAAAAGAGCCGCTGCACAAGGTCGTACAGCAGCTCCTCCCCTTAAAAATAGCACTTGATCTGGAAACGGTCGGCGTTGTCCTGCTTTTTCTCCACCACGATATGCTCGTGATTGAAGTCGAAGTGCACCGGGGTGCACAGGTCGGTGTTGCGGGTCAGGCGCAGCAGCTCCTGCACACGCTTCTTTTCCTCCGGCACATAGAACAGGTAGCTTACGCCCTCCTTTTTGGCGCGGCCGGTGCGGCCGATGCGGTGGGTGTAGTGCTCGTTCTCGCTGGGTACGTCGTAGTTGATAACGGCATCCACGTCCGAGACGTCAATACCACGGGCGGCCACGTCGGTCGCCACCAGAATGGCCAGCTTGCCGTCCCGGAAGGCCTGCATGATCTGGTTGCGCTCCTTCTGGGAGAGGTCACCGTGCAGGCAGTCCACCGAGAAGCCCAGCCGTGCCAGCTGGTTTGCCAGCGTGGCGGTGTTGAACTTGGTATCGCAGAACACCATCACCCGCTTGTAGCCCTCGCCGATGATGATCTGTGCTAGATCCGACAGCTTGTTGCGGCCGGAGGTCTCCAGCATATACTGGGTGATCTTGGGCTGGCTTTCTTCCTTGGGCTGGACGGTGATCTCCTCGGCGTTGTGCTGGTACAGCCAGCCAATGTCCATTACCTCGCGGCTGATGGTGGCCGAGAACATGGAGAGGGACTTGCGGGCCTTCATCATTTCAATGATATGCCGCACATCCTTATAGAAGCCCATGTTCAGCATTTCGTCGGCCTCGTCCAGCACGATCTGGGTCACATGGGAGATATCAATGGAATGGTGCTTGTAGTGGTCCATCAGACGGCCCGGCGTTGCCACCACGATCTGGCAGCCCTCGGCAAGGCGCTTTGCCTGCTTTTCCATGTTGGCACCGCCGTACACGCAGGCCACCTGCACTTCGGGCATAAAATAGGTCAGCTCTTCCAGCTCCTGCGCGATCTGCTGGGCCAGCTCCCGGGTGGGGGCCATGATCACGGCCTGCGGGTACTTGTTTTCCGGTAAGATATGCTCCGCCACCGGGATGCCGAAGGCACAGGTCTTGCCGGTGCCGGTGGGGGCTTTTGCGATCACGTCATAGCCCGCCATCATGACGGGGATAGTCTTTTCCTGAATTTCGGTCATTTCGGCAAAGCCCATGCGCTCCACGGCCTTGTGGATGGCATCGCTGCACTGCAACTCACTGTAAAGCATCTGATTCTCCGTTCCTTTGTCGTTTTATATTCTGAACCCAGTATAGCATGAAATGCCGCACTTGTCAGCAGAGAAACAAAAAGAACCGCACCCGGGGTCACGGGTACGGTCCTCAATGCACAAAGATCAGGCGGTCTCTTCCACGCTCTTCTTGCCTGCTTCCAGCTTCTGCTTGAAGCGGCCGCTGGCCTTGAAGCCGGGGATGGAGGTGGACTCCAGCTGGCTGGAGACCTTGGTCTTGGGGTTGGTGTAAGCCTTCGGCTTGCGGGGACGCATCTCAAAGCGGCCAAAGCCGGCGATGGTCACCTTTTCGTCAGCGCGCAGGCAGTCCGCGATCTGGTCAAACATTGCATCCATCGTGGTCTCGACCTGAGCTTCGGTAAAGCCGGTCTTGCGTGCCACGGTTTCGATCATCTGGGAACGGGTCATGTATCGATATCCTCCTGGAATGTCCAAAAGTAACGTCTTTTGGCAAATTTTGCGTTGTTGAGTATAACATATTTCGCGCACTGTTTTCGATGGATTGCGCACGAAATGCAGTTTATTGCACACGAACCGCATTCAGTTCCGTGCACCCCGCACAAATACAGCGCCCACCGTTTCGGCAGGCGCTGTACAGAACTATTTTATGCGGGTCTCAGGGCTTATTTGCCGCGGTACAGAGTGGCGATATCCACCAGCGGAATGTTCGCCAGACTGTGCTCGCTGCGCAGGCAGTCCACCAGAGAAGCGGCGGTATCCACTGCGGTGATGCAGGGGATGCTCAGCTCCACGGCCTTGCGGCGCAGGCGGACGGAATCGCGCCGGGGGTCACGGCCCTTGGCGCTGGTGGAGAACACATAGTCCACCAAACCGCTCTGCAGCAGGTCTACGATGTTGGGTGCCTCGCCGGAGATGTTGCGCACCTCGTTGCAGGGGACCATGTGCTTGTTGAGCCATGCACAGGTGCCGGAGGTGCCGTAGAGCTTATAGCCCATGCTCTTGA
>CAJMQZ010000137.1 GCA_905215595.1 uncultured bacterium | reverse complement strand
AGAAGTCATTCTTTTGTCTCAGCGCTTGGCGCTCAAGTATAATACCACACCCCGGCAATCTTGTCAACACTTTTTGACATCTTTTTTCCAATTTCTTTGCGCGGGGGAAAAAGCTCCTGTTTTTCTCCTATTTATAATAACCGTCTTTTCTTGACAAGGCGGCGAGCAGAACGTATTATGAAGTCATCCCAGCATCCTGTATGATATAGCTATACCTATTATATAAAGGAGAAATACCATGTCCTGTGTCAATATCCGCGGTTGCCGTATCGGGGAAGGCCGTCCCAAGGTCATTCTGCCCATTGTGGAGTACACCGAAGCCGCTATTTTGGAAAAGGCCGTGCAGTTTTCAACATTGTCGGTCGATTGTGTGGAATGGCGGGTGGACTGGTTCGAGGGCTTTCAGTCCCCCGCTGCCATTGCCCGCTGCGTACAGAAGTTGCGGGTCGCCCTGCGGGACAAGCTTCTGCTGGTGACCTTCCGCACCAAGGCAGAGGGCGGCGAGCAGGCGCTCTCCCATCCCGAATACCTTGCCTTTCTGCGCCTGATCCTCGATACCGACTGTGCCGACCTACTGGACATCGAGTTCTTCACCGCCGGGGCAGACCTGCCCGCACTGGTGGAGCAGGCACATTCCGCCGGGATAACAGTGGTATGTTCCAGCCACGATTTTACCAAGACTCCGCCCCGGGCAGAACTTGTCCATCGCATGGTACAGATGCAGCAAGCCGGTGCAGACCTGCCCAAGCTGGCTGTGATGCCCCAGTGCCGCACCGATGTACTGGAGCTGTTGGCTGCCACTGCCGAGATGGCCGACCTTCACCCGGAAACGCCGGTCATCACCATGAGCATGGGAGCGCTGGGTGCGGTGAGCCGTCTGGCCGGGGAGGCCTTCGGCTCTGCCATGACCTTTGCCAACCCCGGGCAGGCCAGTGCGCCGGGGCAGGTTTCGCTGGATGTGGTGAACACCGTGTTGGATGCTTTAAAGCTATAAAAAGGGCCGCTGCACAATTGCAGCGGCCCTTTTGTGATGCAGAAAATCAGACCTTGAACAGCGGGGTGCCGGGGGCGACATCGCCCTCTGCCAGCATCTTCACTTCATCACCGGCGCCATCGGTCACGATGATAGCGGTGGCGGTGGGGTGACCTGCGGCGCGGATGGCGTCCAGATCCACCTTCAGCAGCGGAGTGCCTGCGGAGACCTTCTGGTTCTCCTTGACCAGAGCGGTAAAGCCCTGCCCCTTCATGTCCACGGTGTCCATGCCGACGTGGATCAGCAGCTCGATGCCGTCGTTGCTGGTAATGCCCACAGCGTGCAGGGTGGTGGCGATCTGGGTCACAGTACCGTCAAAAGGGGCGTACACAGTGTCGCCGGTGGGCTCGATGCCGCAGCCGGGGCCCAGAATGCCCTGTGCAAAAGTCTCGTCCGGGATGTCGGCCTGTGCCAGCACCTTGCCCTGCAGCGGGGTCAGCACGGTCTTGCTCTGGTTGGTGAACTTAGCGGTGTTTTCGTCCTTGGACTTGCCGCCAAAAAGCTTGTCAAAAAAACCCATAAGTATCATTCCTTCCTGTCATCATGCAAGGGCGGCAAATGCAACAAAATGTTTGCCGCTCCTGAAGTGTTTACCTGTATAAAAAGATACCATATCGCGCACCAAAATGCAAGAAAAGCGGGGACTTTTTCATAGAAACTGGTTCTCCGAATAAAGGCTTCCCCCGGACGGGACAGATTCTCCCCCGCGCCGGGGAGAAATGTCACCGTAGGTGACTGATGAGGGCGCTGTTGCTGGGGTGGAGCTCGTTTTGTCTTGCGCAAAAATGGGGCACCGGAACGTCTGCAAACGCCGCAGTGCCCCGAAAGGGGAGCTCTATTTCTGCTCAGCCGATCTCGTACCACTTGATCTCGTTTGCATCCAGATACAGGTCGAAGTGGTTGCCGCCGGTGCTGCCGCTAATTTTCACTTTACAAACGCCGCAAGAACCGTTACAATTACAATCAAAGCAATGCCGAAAGGCCGTTCGTTTTCATCCACCGCGCGCAACCGTTCCGACAGCGCCGGGGCTGCGCAAAACGCTCTTATCAGGAGGTTTTTTGCATGAAAAAGATCACGCGTCGTACCGTTCTCCGTGCCTCGGGGCTGGCAGCCGCCTCGCTGGCTCTGTCCGGCTGCGCACCCACCGGCAGCGCCTGTGTGGGCAACGGTTTTTCCGACTGGCTGCAGCAGACATTAGGGAAGAGCGACAGTGCCGCCTCTTCTGAAAGCGCCGAAGCCGCTGCCCCGGACGCCGAAGCCGCTGCCCCGGACGCCGGAGCGGCGTCCGAACCCCCTGCGGAAAGTGCCGACACCAGCCTGCCCGCCTACAACGCCGACCCCCTTACCGGCGAGCCGCGCCGCAGCAATGGCCGCATGGTGGGTGTGATGGTGAACAACATCAGCAACACCCAGCGGCAGAACGCCCGCCCGCAGCGCGGCATCGGTTCTGCCGACCTGCTCATCGAGAGCAAGGTGGAGGGCGGCATCTCCCGCTTCTGCGCGGTGTACTATGACGCCAATGCCATCCCGGAAGTAGGTCCGCTGCGCTCCGGCCGCGACCAGTTCTTGCAGCTGCTCATGCCGTGGCAGGCGCTGTACTATCACGATGGCGAAAGTGCCCCCTGCACCAAGTTTATCAACGTGTACAACTACTCCAGCCTGAACATTGGCGGCAAGAGCTACTTCAACACCCCCACCCACCCCCATGTGGCGCACCGCGACAGCCGTGGCCGCAATGTGGCCTACGAGCACACCGAGTTCACCTCCGGTGCCGAGATCCGGCAGGCCGCTGCCAACGCGGGCATCGGGCTGCAATACCCCTACGAGAGCACCTTCTTCCGCTTTGCGGACTACCGCACCGGCGCAGAGAACAAGATGTCCGGCGCTGCCGCCGCCAAGACCATCAACATCGTGCACTCGGACAGCTACAAGACCACCTTCAGCTACAACCGCTGGGATCACCTTTATAAAATGTCCATGTACAGCCGCGCCGCCGGTGCTTTTGAGAACACCGTGGACGAGTTGACCGGCAAGCAGCTCGGCTTTACCAATCTGCTGGTCTGTTTTGCGGGCATCGCGGACTACCCCGGCAACTCCGGCGGCGTGCAGCAGGTGGACTATGTGTCCGGCGGCGAAGCCTATTTCTTCACCCGGGGCGCAGTGCAGCGGGGCACATGGCAGAAAACCTCCCCGGAGCACCCGCTCAAGGTCTATGCCGCCGACGGCAGCGAGATGTGCTTCAACCGGGGCAAGACCTATCTGGCCATCGTGGACGATGACGAGTGGCAAAACTTCAACTATCAGTAAGGGGAGAAGTCCATGAAACGCAAATGGAGCCTGCGCCTTGGTGCAGCCGTGCTGTGCGCGGTGCTGCTGGGCAGCTGCGGGAGCACCGCCGCTGCGCCCGCAGAAAGCACCGCCCCGGCAGACCCGCTTACCGGGCAGCAGCTGCTGTACCCGGAGCAGCGGGCAGCTGCGGTGGTCATTGAGAACACCACCGACAGCACCACCCAGTGGGGCATCGGCAGTGCCTCGGTGGTGCTGGAAGCCCTGACCGAGAGCGGCAGCTCCACCGAGTTGTGTCTGGTATACCCCGCCCTTGAAGCCATGCCCATCGTAGGGCCGGTGACGCGCGGGCAGGATTTATACTGGCGGCTGCTCAGCGGGCAGCAGGTGCTGCCCATCCAGTGCGGCAGCAGTGCATACGCCAAGCGGTATCTGGAATACTATAACCTCCGCGCGGTGGACGCGCAGGAGGTGGGGCGCAATGCCTTTGTCAGCACCGGTTACAGCTGGAACAGCACGCCTTTGTGGCGCACCAGCGGCAAGGCTGTGGCCTCGGTGCTGGACAGCCTGAGCATCTCCACCGCCGTGAACCAGAGCGCCTCCGGCAGCGAGAGCGAAACGGCAGGCGTGCTGCCTGCCCTGCTGCCCCAGCGGGACACCGGCTATCTGCCGGACGCAAACGCCGCAGATGCGGTAAAGGTGACCGTGAATTTCCAGTCCGGCGGTGCCACCGGCTTTGTCTACGATGACGCTCTTGCTGCCTACGGGATGCTGCACGCTGACGACACCCCCCAGCTGGACGCCAACACCGGCACACAGGCAGCCTTTGACAACCTGCTCATCCTGTACAGCGGCTCTTCCCTGCGGGACGACGGCCGCACGCTGGACTACGACCTTTCCATGGGCGGCGGCGTCTGGCTGAACGGCGGGCACCTGTGGCAGGTCACATGGACGCAGGGCACCCAGAGCACCCTTGCCCTCTACGATTCCAACGGCAAGCCACTGAATCTCCCGGCAGGGCGCAGCTATATCGCCCTGCTCTCCAGCCTTACCGGACAGGAACTGCTGGTGCAAAGCAGCACCGGCGAAGCGCTGGTGGGCGCCGGTTGATCTCCGGCAACGGGACGATTTTAAATGCGCTCCGCGGGGAAGGTTCTGCTTGCCGAGGGATGTTCTCTTTTGGTGGCAAAAGAGAACCAGAAAACCACCAGCGATTTCGACGCGCTGGAGCCACGAAAAAGGGGCTGCTCGCCCCTTTTAAC
>CAJMQZ010000136.1 GCA_905215595.1 uncultured bacterium | reverse complement strand
AAAATCACCTCCGCCCATAGGATGCCCCGAAAAGACGCAACTTATAAAGGGGCCTTGGCACCGGACACTCTGTCCCGCCTGCGCTTGCCAGACCACCAGCGTGGTGCAGCCCTCGCACTTCCCGTCAAGTTTCGTTGTCGATTTTAATTGCAGCCTGCACTTCAGACATGGCATCGCGCATCTTGCCGGAGTGTCCTGTGTCGAGGCCTGCGGTGTTTCACACGATCAATTCTACGGTAGAACCGCCGGTGCGGGCTTTGCGCACCACCACCTGTCGGTCGATGCGGTCTTTCAGAGCGCCTACGTGGGAGATGATGCCCACCAGCCGGTCGCCCTCGGTCAGCCCTGCAAGTACGCGCATGGCCTGTTCCAGCGATTCGTCATCCAGACTGCCGAAGCCCTCGTCGAGGAAGAGCGTGTCCAGACGGATGCCGCCTGCCGCGCTCTGTACTTCGTCCGAAAGGCCCAGTGCCAGCGCCAGCGATGCCTTGAAGCTTTCGCCGCCGGAAAGGGTTTTGACGCTGCGGCGGGTGCCGTTGTAGTGGTCGATGATGCCAAGGTCCAAGCCGGACTGGCTGCGCTGGTTCTCGGCACCAATGCGCTCCAGCTCGTACTGCCCGGCGGTCATCTGCATCAGGCGGGTGTTGGCGTGGCGCAGGATGCGGTCCAGATAGTTCATCTGGATGTAGGCTTCCAATTTGATCTTCTGTTTGCTGGTCAAGGTGCCGCCCGCCGTGGCGGCAAGGGCACTCACCCACTGCCAGCGCTGTTCCAGCTGGGTGCGGGCGGCAGCGGCTGCGCGGTATTTTTCTGCCGCAGCGCAGTTGGGCAGCAGCTGTGCTGCCAGCTGCTGTGCCTGCTCGCGCAGAGCGCTCCGGGCAGCGGCAAGGCGGGCCTGTTCTGCCTGTAAAAATTCCAGCGGCTGGGCAGGCCCGGCGGTTTCGGCAGTGGCTTGCTGGGTCTGCAGGGCATCCACAGCGGCTTTGGCAGCGGCATAGGCCTGCTCTGCCTGTTTGAGGGAATGCTGAGCCTGCTCCATGCCGATGCGCAGGGCGGTGCGGCTGGCTTCCAATGCATCCAGCGCGGCCTGTGCCTCGGCCCGCTGCGGGTAGGGCAGGGCTGCACGAGCGGCAGCGGCCTGCTGTTCCAGTGCATCGGCGCTGGCATTCTGCGCGGCGGCGGTGCTGTCAGCTTCAGCGGCGGTCTGTTCCAGTGCCGGGCGCTGGCGGCTTTTTGCCTGACGGTCGGCCTCCAATGCGGTGCGGCGGGCGCAGTCTGCTTCGGCCTGCCGAAGCGCGGCGACACACTCGGCCTGTGCTGCGTGCAGGGCACAGGCTTCTTCCGTCAGGACAGCGTTCATCCCCTTGAAGGTCAGCTGCACCGTCCCATCCGGGGAGGTGAAGCGCTCGGGCAATAGGCTCTCAGCATCCCGGCGCAGGGAGCGGCGGGCTTCGTCGGCTGCGGCAAGGGCGCTCTGTGCGGCAGTGCTGGCAGTCTGGGCCAGTGCATCGGCCTTTTCGGCTTCCTGCTTGGCGGCATCCACCTGCGCCTGCGTGGGGGCTGTGTGGGGCAGTTGGGCCTTTGCCGGGTGGTGGACGCTGCCGCACACGGGGCAGGGTGCACCCTCGGCCAGCGCCTGCGCCAGCAGTCCGGCCTGTGCGTCCAGAAAGGCTTTGTCCAGCGCATCCCGCCGGGCATGGGCCTGCTCCTTGGCTTCGGCGGCAGTGCGGTAGGCATCCTGCGCACGGTGGGCCTTTTGTGCCTGCTGCTGGCAGGCGGCAAGCCGCTGGTTCAGGGTGGTAAGGGCGGTGCTGCGCTGGGCCAGCTCCTTTTCCCGGTTCTGCAAGGCCAGCAGCCGGGTGGGAGCATCTTCCAGCGCGGTCAGCTCCTTTTCAGCAGCGGCCAGCGCTGTGTCCAGTGCGGCCAGCTGGGTGCGTTTTGCTTTGGCCTTGGCAGCGGCCAGCTGGGCAGCATCCCGCGCGGCCTGCTGCTGATGGCACAGGGCATCCAGCTCATCGTAGGCGGCAAGGGCCGTCTGTGCCTGCGTCACCTGTCCGGCAAGAACATCCAGCTGGGCGGCATCGCCTGCGTGGCGGGTGCTCTCGGCACGGGCAGCTTCCAGCACAGGCAGGGCAGCGGTAAGCTCTGCCTGCTTTGCGGCCAGCTGTGCGGCCAGCTGTCGGGCCTGCTGGGCAGCACCCAGCTGACGTTGTACTTCGTCCAGCTTGGCTTCGGTGTCCTTGAGGGCAGCAGCAACGGTCTCCTGCGCGGCCTGCTGGCGTGCCAGCAGACCTTCCAGCAGGGCAAGGGCCGTCTCCGGCTCGGTCTGGGCGTTCAGTGCGGCAAGGGCATCGGCATCCGGGTCGTCGGGAGAAAACCGGATGCCGGAGAGCAGACTGTCCAGCTTTGCATTCTGGGTGGTGCGCTGCTGGCTGAGGGCGGCGCTTTCGGCCTGCAGGCGCTCCTGCAGCCGGGCATAGCGCTGGGTGCGGAACAGCTTGCGGAAAATGCGGCTGCGCTCCTCGGTGGAAGCGTTGAGCAGCTTTGTGAACTGACCCTGCGCGATCATGGCGATCTGGCAGAACTGGCTGTAGTCCAGCCCGATGATCTCCTGCACGGCGGCAGTCACATCCTTGGCTTTGGTCACCGGCGGACGGCCATCGGAATAGGTGAGGGTGGCATCCGCTTTCTCGGTGGTCATGCCCTCGCCGCGGTTTTTGGGGCGCTGGTACTCCGGGTTGCGGCGTACGGTATAGCGCTGGCCGTTCACCTCAAATTCCAGCTCCACAAAGGTGGGCGTTTTAGGGCCGGCATACTTGCAGCGCAGCATGGTACCCTCGCGTACGCCGCCGCTGGAATGATCGTACAGCGCATATGTAATGGCATCGAACAGGGTGGTCTTGCCTGCGCCGGTATCGCCGGTGACAAGGTATAAGCCGCCCCTGCCCAGCTTTGCCAGTTCCAGAACCGTCTCGGCGGCATAGGGACCAAAGGCCGAAAGAGTGAGCTTCAGCGGTCTCATGCGTCCTCGCCCTCCTTCCAGATCTCCTCAATGAGCTGCTGGCAGAATGCCGCCTGCTCCGCCGTCAGCGGCTGATTATTCTGCAGCTGGTAGAACGCCGAGAAGTGCTCCAGCGGGGTGATGCTCTCGGCGTGCTCCGGTGCGGTGATCTCCTGATCTTCCCGGGTGCGGAGATTATCGTAGTCCAACCGCATCAGGTTGGGGTAGATCACCCGCAGGCGGGCCAGCGCGTCCGGCACGTCCTGCTCATCGGTCAGGGTAATGTGCAGGTAGTCGTCCACCGCAGTGCCGTCGTAATTGCGGCGGTCGGTCAGCTCCATGTAGCTGCCGCGCACTTCCCGCAGGTCGTGCTTCGGGGTAAGCGGCGCGGTGGTGATGGAAACTTCGCCCTTGAGACCGAACTCCACAAAGGTGGCGCTCTTGTGCTGGTCTGCTTCCGAAAAGGAGTATTTCAGCGGGGTGCCGCAATAGCGCACGGCATCGCGGCCCACCTTCTGGGGGCTGTGCAGGTGGCCCAGCGCCACGTAGTCAAAGGCATCGAACAGGCTGGCATCCACGCTGTCCACACCGCCCACCGAGACTTCCTCGCTCTCACAGCAGGCGGCACCGGCTGCGAACTGGTGGGCCACCAGCACGCTGCGGTGGGCCGGGTCCGGCGGGCAGTGGCGCAGCACGCAGGCAAGGGCATCGTTGTAGCTCTCCACAGGCTCGTCCGGCCAGACATGCCGCACCATGGCGGGCTTGAGGAAGGGCAGAAGGTACACGTCCAGCGTGCCGTATTCGTCGGTGAGGGAGATGGGCACCGGCGCACCGGAGAACACCGGGCTGACGTACACCCGGCTGTTTTGCAGCAGGGCAGAGCCGAAGGCGATGCGGTCGGCGGAGTCGTGGTTGCCGCTGATGGCGAACACGGGCAGCCTGCGTTCGGCCAGCTGGGTCAAAAACCAGTCCAGCAGGCGCACGGCTTCGGCAGGGGGAACGGGCTTATCGTAGAGGTCGCCCGCCAGCAGCACACCGTCCACAGGCTTGCTGTCCAGCAGGGAGAGAATCTGTTCCAGAATGTACCGCTGGTCGTCCAGCATGGAGAACTCGCACACCCGCTTGCCCAGATGCAGGTCGGAAAGATGCAGAAAACGCAAACGGAAACACCGCCTTTTCAGAGTTTTCTTTATTATACAGCAGGGCGGGGGTGGGGGCAAGGAAAACAAAAGCGTCTGCAGGACGGAAAATCCTGCAGACGAGGTAAGGCGGCTCGCCCTCTCCGTCATTGCTTGCGCAATGCCACCTCTCCCAAAGTGAGAGGCTTTGGCAGTCCACGCAAAGTTTCTGGTTTTGCCAAGGGCTCTCCCTTTGAGGAAAGACTTCCCCCGCGCCGGGGGAAGATGTCGCGAAACGACAAAAGGGGGAATCTGTCGAGCAAAGCGAGACTGAGAGGGCAAGGCTGTTCACACTAGAACATCTTCTCCCATGTTCCTTCGCCGACCACGCCGTCGGCGGTAAGGCCGTTGCGGCGCTGGAACCGCTGCACAGCCGCTGCCGTTGCCGCGCCGAACCTGCCGTCGG
>CAJMQZ010000135.1 GCA_905215595.1 uncultured bacterium | reverse complement strand
AGCCCATGCTCTGCAGCCAGCCGCCGCCCCACATCCAGTGGCCGCAGATGGGGTACACCACCAGCGAGATGGCGGCGGAGTATACGCAGTAGGCCTTGAAGTTGGTGCGTTCAGCCATGGAGCCGGAGACGATGGTGGCTGCCGTAGCGCAGAACACGGTCTGGAACACGATGTATACCCACAGGGGGATATCCAGACCCAGATGGCTGTAATCGCCCTGAATGAAGGGATCGAAACCGCCGATCAGTGCGCCGGTACCGCCGAACATCAGGCCGAAGCCGATGAGCCAGTAGCAGGGCGTGCCGATGCAGAAATCCATCATGTTTTTCATCAGGATGTTGCCGGTGTTCTTTGCCCGGGTGAAGCCGGCCTCGCATAGGGCGAATCCGGCCTGCATGAAGTACACTAGAAACGCTCCTACGAGCGTCCAGCAGGTGTTGACGGAGCTAAACATACTTTCCTACCTCCTACGGTCGTTTTTTGCACAGGGAGCCCTCTATTCTCTCCGTGCGGCAGTATCCCCGAAAACACAAAAGGCGCTGGCGGAATTGCTTCCGTCAGCGCCTTTGCTTTCGATGGCACGAGTATAGTCTCTTTGTGCAACCCTGTCAAGTATTCATCTCAAGGTTTTACGTTTTTCACAACACGGTGAAACTTTGCCGTGCTAAAGTTTGGCAAATGTTTTGCCTGTCAGCCGTTTTTGCCGTCCTTCGGGGAGCCGGACTTATCCTTTTCCTTGGCGTTTGCCGGGCGGTGACCGCCCTCCATCTCCCAGTGCAGCAGCATACTCATCAAAGCGCGCAGCGCAAAGGTAGCTGCCAGCGGCACCACGGACTCCAGATTCTGCAGCAGGAAGGTCTTGGCGATCTCTGCCGACATCAGAAATTCCAGCGCGGTGGTCAGGCCGCTGCTCATTTCATGGTGGAAGTCCCGGTGGTCGTTGAAGAAGGTGGCGCGGACATAGTAGAAGGTGGCCTTGGCCAGACTGGTGATGATGATGAACAGACCCACCACCTCGGCAAGACCGGCGATCATGGGCACTGCAGTTTCCAGAAAGGCATCCAGCAGGTGGGTGAGGTTCAGGTTGAACAGGGTCAGTCCTTGCATGATCTCCTCCGCAGCTTACAGCAGGGTCTTGACGTAAGCGGCCAGCTCCTCGTCCTTGCAGGAAGCGAAGAACAGCTCGGAGAACTTTGCACCCGCCACAGCGCCCTTCAGCAGATCCTGATCGATGCTCTTCAGGCACTCGATGAGGGGCTTGAAGGTGGCGGCGCGCACGCCGTCCAGGATCTTCTTGTTGCGCTGCTCGGGCACAACACGCTCCTTGGGGTAGCCCTGACCGTGGCCGAAGCCGAACAGCTTCTCGAAGCAGTACTCGAGGTTCAGCTCACCGCCCCAGCCGAAGCCCTTGGCAAAGGGCATGGCAACGGCGTTGCCGTCGTTGACGTGGGCAAAGGTGTAGGCATCCACGGGGTCCTCAACGTGGCCGCAGATGACGCCGGGGAAGCTGTTCAGTGCCAGCATGGCGCCCTCGCCGGTGCCGCAGCCGGTAACAACGTAGTCCGCAGCGCCGCTGTTCAGCAGGATAGCAGCCAGAATGCCGCACTGCACATAGGTCAGCTGTGCAGCGTCATCGGCGGCGTACATGCCGTAGTTGACCACCTCGTGGCCCATGGGCTCCACCACCTTCTTCAGGGCGGCTTCGATGATGCCGTTCTTGGCGGCCTGACTGTTCTCGTTGATAAGTGCGATCTTCATAACAATGGTTCTCCTTCTTATTTTTCCCTGCGGTACGCAGGCATTATACAAAGTCCTCCCGCATGGGGGTAAAGAAATCCAGCATCACGCCGCCCTCCAGACAGACACAGCCGTGCATGACGCCGTTCTGCTTGAGCAGGGTATCGCCGGGGCCTACCTCCCGGGTCTCGTCCCCGATGGTAAAGCGGTATCGCCCGGAGACGATATAGGTGATCTGGGTGTGGGGGTGGCAGTGCATGGCACCCACGCCGCCGGTCTCAAAGGTGTTTTCCACGCACATGGCGTCCTTGCTGTAAGCCAGCACGCGGCGCTGCACCCCGGGGCCGCAGGGTTCCGGGGCAATTTCGGCATGGGGCACCCAAGGGATATCCTGATGTGCTTTTTCCATTATAGCATAACATCCTTTCCCGTACAAACAAAAGGGGACTGCCACACAACGCTGTGCGGCAGTCCCCGGGGTCAGAACTGCGGAGTGCCCTCAGCGTTTACTGGGGCTGCTTGCCGATGTAGGCCAGAATGCCGCCGTCCACATACAGGATCAGGCCGTTGACAAAGTCAGAGGCCTCAGATGCCAGGAACACAGCGGGTCCGCCCAGATCCTCGGCCTCGCCCCAGCGGCCTGCGGGGGTCTTGGCAACGATGAACTGGTCGAAGGGGTGACGGCTGCCGTCAGGCTGGATCTCGCGCAGCGGTGCGGTCTGCGGGGTAGCGATGTAGCCGGGTCCGATGCCGTTGCACTGGATGTTGTACTCGCCGTACTCGGAGGCGATGTTCTTGGTCAGCATCTTCAGGCCGCCCTTGGCTGCAGCGTAGGCGGAGACGGTCTCACGGCCCAGCTCGCTCATCATGGAGCAGATGTTGATGATCTTGCCGCCGCCCTGTGCGATCATGTCGGGGATGATGGCCTTTGCCACGATGAAGGGAGCGTTCAGGTCAACATCGATGACCTGACGGAACTGAGCAGCGCTCATCTCGGTCATGGGGATGCGCTTGATGATACCGGCGTTGTTGACCAGAATGTTGATGTGGCCGACTTCCTCGGTGATCTTTGCAACCATAGCGTTGACGGCATCCTCATCGGTAACGTCGCAGACGTAGCCGTAAGCCTTGATGCCGGCCTCTGCATAGGAAGCCAGACCCTTGTCCACCAGCTCCTGCTTGATATCATTGAACACGATGGTAGCGCCGTTGGCTGCCATAGCCTTTGCAATTGCCATGCCGATGCCGTAGGATGCGCCGGTGATCAGCGCCACCTTGCCGGTCAGGTCAAAAGATTTGGGAGTGCACTGTGCCATAATAAAGTCCTCCTGTCAAAAAACCATATTTTACACGGGGCAAAACCGCACCGTGCTGCTTTGCAAAGCGCGTCGTATCCGGCCGTGCCGGAGTGCGCTCTTACTTGTATACCAGTCTAGCATTCTTTGCAGGAAGTGTCAAGGCACATTCTTGTGAAGTTTTGTTGTACTTTCTTTGGATTTCCGCTTTTCTGCCGAAAAACAGCGCGCAAAACCGTCGCTTTTCAGCGCAATGGTTTGTGCAGGCTGACGCACCTTGTCACGGTGCACAAGATATTCCGACTATCTTTGGGCTTGTTGACAAGTTTGGACGACCTTTGTCTTTTACCCCAGCTTTTTCTTCTGCTGGCGTGCCACGATGGGCATCAGCAGCGGGATGGGCACAAGGCGCTGGGCGCTGGTGCACAGCCGCATAAAGGCAGAGGGCACGATGATGGTCTTGCGGTGCATCATGCCCAGCAGAGCTTCCTCCACACACAGCTCCGGCGTGATGCCCCGCAGGGCAAACACCACCCCGGCGTGGTCGTTGAACTCGGTATCCACCGGGCCGGGGCAGAGGGCGCAGACGTAGACGGGGCTGTGCATCTCTCGCAGCTCCTCAGCCACGCCGCGGGTCATGCTGACCACATAGGCTTTGCTGGCGTAGTAGCCCGCCATATAAGGCCCGCCGGGCAGCAGCCCCGCAGAGGACGCCACATTCAGGATGGTGCCGCCGCCCTGCGCGTGCATCTTGCGCACCACGGCGCGGAACAGCCGCGCCATGGCGGCAACATTCACTTGGAGCATCTCTTCCTCGCGGGCTTCCTCCGTTTCCAGAATGCTGCCGCAGACGCCGAAACCGGCGTTGTTGATGAAGATGTCGATGTGCTCATCGGCCAGTACTTCGCACAGGCGGCTGCACTCCTCGGCGCGGGAGAGGTCGGCAGTCTCGATGCGGCATTCCGTGCCGTGGGCTGCGTGCAGCTCCTTGGCAAGAGCCTGCAAACGGTCGGCGCGGCGGGCGGTCAGGATGAGCCGACAGCCCATGGCGGCGTATCGGCGGGCGAACTCCCGGCCGATGCCGGAACTTGCTCCGGTGATCCAGATGGTCTTTTGCATGGTGGTTCTCCTTTTTTCGCCCCCAAACGGGGTTTTCTGTACTTGTTGCCCTTATTTTAGCATAGTTTTCCCGTGCTTTCTATGCAATTTTCGTAAACGATGCAAAAGAGAACCCGAAACGCCGCAGGCGTTTCGGGTTCTCTCATAAATATTATTTCAGCAGGTTATCGTTCTCGAAGTAGTCGATGCGCATGGCCTTGCGCACCTCGTCCAGCGTGGCGGCAGCGGTCTTTTCGGCGTAGGCGCTGCCCTCCTTCAGGATCTCTACCACCTCGGGCAGGCGCTGCTCCCACTCCTTGCGGCGGGTGCGGATAGGCTCCAGCTCAGCCTGCATGACGCTGTTCAGGAACTTTTTCACCTTCATATCGCCCAGACCGCCGCGCTGATAGTGCGCCTTGACCTCGTCCAGATTCTGGTACTCCGGCCAGAACTCGGCAAAGTGCTCCGGGCGGCAGAAGGCGTCCAGATAGATGA
>CAJMQZ010000134.1 GCA_905215595.1 uncultured bacterium | reverse complement strand
AGACTCATGTGTTTTGGTGCGTGTTTGCTGCGCCCGTGCACATGGAGTGGATTTCCAAAAAATCACCCGGTCCCGGACGTACAACGCGCCCGGGGCCGGGTTTTGTTTTGGTTTGGATCACGGTCAACAAACAGGAGGCAGACAGAATGGAATGGAGTTTGGTATTTTTTCTCAACAGCGTTTTGCTGGGCGTGGGGCTTGCGATGGATGCGTTTTCGGTGTCCATGGCAAACGGTCTGCACGACCCTAAAATGAACAAGGGCACCATGGGCAAAATTGCGGGTACCTTCGCCCTTTTTCAGGCCGCAATGCCCATGATCGGCTGGGTATGCGTGCATACCATCGTGGAGCTGTTTGCGTCCTTTGAGACCCTGATCCCGTGGATCGCGCTGGCACTGCTGAGCTACATCGGCGGCAAGATGCTGGCAGACGGCATCCGGGGCGAGGAAGCCGAGGAGGCGGCGCAGCTCAGCGCCGGGGCGCTGTTCATGCAGGGCGTTGCCACCAGCATCGATGCCCTCTCGGTGGGCTTCACTATCTCGGAATACGGCTGGTTGATGGCCCTTACCGCTGCCATCATCATTGCGGTGGTCACCTTCATCCTCTGCATGGCGGGTCTGCGCATCGGCAAAAAGTTCGGCACACAGCTTTCCGGCAAGGCCAATATCCTGGGCGGTGTCATCCTCATCGGCATCGGGCTGGAAATTTTCATCACCGGGGTGTTCTGAGGAATAAGGGGTCTGCATAGAATGACTTTTCTGGTCGGCAAAGCAAAATGCAAGATCATAATGCCAATTTTTTAAGCCGTTTTTTGAACGAGATGACAAAAAATGGAATGGTGCTTGACAAGTCCGTTTGCGGGAACTAAGCTAGGGGCACAAATAGAAGCGTTCAGGGGTTTGTTTCTACTTGAATCTTCAAACCAAAAACAGGAGGAATTTCAAGATGAGATTGTCCAAGAAAATTGCAGCCGTTGCATTGGCAGCAGTTATGTCTGTTTCATTGCTGACGGCCTGCGGCGGCACTGATGCACCCAGTTCCAGCAGCCCCAGCAGCTCTAGCTCCAGCAGCAGCTCTGGCGCTGACAGCAGTTCCAGCTCCAGCAGCTCCGGCTCCAGCAGTTCCAGCAGCTCCAGCTCCGGAACTGGCAGCGAAGGCAAAAATGAGACCATTGCCTATGAAAAGAGCCGGACGGCAAAGTTCTACAAGAAGCTTGGAACCGGCAATTATACGATGAACGAAACACTGAAGTTCGAGCCAATCGGGGAGAGTATGACTGGCGATATGCTGGTCTCGACCGATGGAAGCCGCGTTTATGTAGATCTCACGACGCGGACGCAGGGCATGGAAGCGAGCCAGATCGTTTTGCTCGATCTGAAAACGCAGAAGGGATGGTATATTACTCCGTATAAAAAGCCGAGCGCAGATGGTAAGCTTGGTGAATATACGGTTAGGAACATAAAGGGCAAGCTACAGGATCAAATCAGCCCGGTCGCTCCGGTTGAGGGACGGGAGTTCAAACAGGAATGGAAGGGCAATGATTATACTGAGACCCAGACCACAAAGGCGACGGTCATCTCCTTTGTCTACAAAGGTAACAGCAGTGTGCCGGAGTATGCAGAGCTCAAAGAGTATAATGAGGACGGCGTGGAAACACTAAAGGTGCGCGTAGAGTACAGCAACTTTAAACCTCAGGTAGATGCAAAGTATCTGGACTTTGAGACGATTCTGGCAAAGTATGACGGCAAGACTGGCACGAGCACTGTTCAGGCTCAGGAGCCCAGCATTGCAAGCCTGATCCTCGGCTAAAGCGCGTTTTTCTGAACAAAATACAACAATAACGAGAGCCTCCCGGTGCGCCGGGAGGCTCTCGTTTCTTTGTTCCCCGTGGAACAATTTGGCATTATTTCACGGTCTCCGGCTCAAAAAAGTCGGCGTATTCCTCGGTCAGCTTGCTGCCAAGGCGGCGGATGCCGCCGTACAGGTGCCGCTCCACCAGCGGCTCAAAGGCGGCAAGGTCGCACCGCTCGATGGCGTTCAGCAGGTTGCGGTGGTCGGCGATCACCTCGTCCAGCCCGCCGGTGGTCATGGTGTCCAGCATACGGAACCGGCTGTAATCGGCGTGGGCGTTCTGTAAGGTGCTCCACAGGTACATCTTGTCCATGGCGGCAAACCATGTCTCGTGCAGGCGGCAGTCGGCCTCGTACAGCTTGTTGAAGTCCGGGTTCTCGGCACGGGCCAGCGCCTCGTAGGCGTCCACCCGCGCACGGATCTGCGCCCGCTGCGCCGGGGTGGCGATGGGGGCAAAGTCCCGCAGAATACGCCCCTCCACGGCGGTGCGCTCGTAGATCAGCTCGTCCACGATGCGCCGGTTCAGCCGGGTGACGGTGGTGCCCTTGTAGGGCACGATGCGCACCAGCCCGTTTTCCTGCAATTTTTGCAGCACCACCCGGATCAGGGAGCGCGGCGCACCAAACCGGGCGCACAGCGGGTTCTCGCTCAGCGAAGAGCCGGGACGGATGGTCAGGTCAATGATCTCCCGTTCCAGCACGGCGTAAATTTCGGCATCAGTCTTGTATTGCTGTTCCATATCACTCACCTAGTTGAAATGATGTATTTGCTGCGCAAATATGATGTTGTCCCGATGGGACAAATGATGTTCCGGCTTTGCCGGAAATAATGCAGCCGCCTGCGGCGGCAATTGCTGCCCTGCGGGCAGCATCGTTCCGGCATTGTGTCCGTCAGGACACACATCATTTTTGCTGCAAAGCAGCAAAAACATCATTTGTCCGCAGGACAACATCATATCGCCGCAAGGCGAACCATCATTTAAAAAAACTCCTTCCACGGTGCGGCGGCGGGCAGGGGCAGAGAAAAGGCCATGGGCTTGCCGGTGTCCGGGTGCACAAAGCGCAGGCCGCAGCTTTGCAGGGCAATGCTGCCCTTCTGGCGGCTGCCGTATTTGCCATCGCCGTACAGCGGGTGTTTGCGGCTGGCAAACTGCACCCGGATCTGATGGGTGCGCCCGGTGTGCAAGGTGATCTCGGCAAGGCTGTTTTCCCCTGCCGTGGCAAGGATGCGGTATTCCAGCACCGCTTCCCGCACCCCCTTGCGGGGACGGCTGACCGGGAACACCCTGCCCTTGCGGCTGTCCTTGAACAGGTAGTCCCGCAGCACCCCGGCGGCGGGCAGCTGCGCGTCCGGCGCACCGGCAATGACCGCGCGGTACTGCTTGACGAACTGCGGCGCGGCGGCTTTGCCCTCGGCGCGGCCGTCCTGCACGGCATAGGCGTCCTGACTTTGGGTCACCTGACGGCTCAGGGCGGCGGCAGCCGCCGGGGTGCGGGCATAGACCATCAACCCGGACACACCGGTGTCCAACCGGTGCACCACCCCCACAAAGGCGTCGGGTGCGTTCCAGTGGGCGCGCAGCGCGGCGGGCACGCCCTCCTCGCTGGAAAGCCCGGCGGGCTTGTCCAGCACCACAAGGGCGGCGTCCTCGTATAAGATCACAGCTTGCCCTCGGCCAGCAGAGCTTTCAGCTTCAGGATGCCCGCAATGGTCTTGCCGTCCTTGATCTCGCCGCTCATGACCATCTGATACGCCTTTTCCAGCGGCACCCGGTCGGGGGTCAGGAACTCGTCCGCGTCAAGGTGCATCTTGGTCTCGTGCAGACCGGTGGCTACCCAAGTATAGATGACCTCGGTATCGTAGCCCACGGTGGGGTAGAATTCGCCCAGCGAGATGTAGTTGTCGGCGGTCAGGCCGCACTCCTCTGCCAGTTCCCGCTTGGCAGCTGCAAAGGGGTCCTCGCCCTTTTCCAGCTTACCGGCGGGCAGCTCCCACAGCTGCTGCTGCATGGCATAGCGGAACTGCCGCACCATGCAGATGGTGCCGTCTGCAAAATAAGGCAGGATGCAGGCACCGCCGTGGTGATGCACCACCTCGCGGGTAGCGGTCTTGCCGTTTTCCAGCAGTGCGGTGTCCTTGGTCAGGGTAATGACCCGCCCCTCGAACAGGGTCTCGCTGGAGAGAGTTTTTTCAAAGTGTACGGTATCGTTCATTTATTTTACGCCCCTTTTCCGGCGCTGCGCCGGTTTTATGCTCTCAGTTTACGGCAAAGTACGGTTTGTTGTCAATAAAGATATGATAAATACAAGAGGGCGGGACGATTTGAAATGGCCTCCGCTTGCGCTCTGGCCATGTTCAGCGGAAAGAATATTTATATTTTCGCGTTTGTCGCGCTCTGCGGAGCGCTCCAAACGCTATTTTCACGGGAGGGGTCGTAACGGGAAACGGCAGCTGCCGCGCTCGCTCCCCCGGGGGGAGCTGTCGCGCAGCGACTGAGGGGTTATAGATGGAGAAGCGAAAAAAGCGTTAAAGCGATAGCGCCGACTGGCGCAGCGCTAGCTTTTTTGTGCTTCGACTTCTTCTTTAGGATTGTCAAGGGCGAGTAGCCCTTGGCCCGTTGCGGGGTGGGTGGAGTCCAGAGGTAGGGAGGGGGGACTCGGAACACCCCTCCCTGCCTCTGGCCCAGCGGAGCGTCCTTGCACGCTGACGGCAGGCAAAAACTTTCCATCCAAACCGGCAGGTTTTGACTGAGGGAGCTCCCTCTTGCGAAAAAAATCACAATTTCTGGAAGCGACGGTGGGCAAAAACCGAAAATCTGCATCACTGCTTGCTTTAGCGCACTAAAGAAAGTACAAAACCGCTAAAAAATTTCTTAATTTTTGGTGCGTTTGTCGGGCGGTTTGCGTTTACTTTATTGCCGGAATCTGCTATTATAGTATACAAGCAATAGTGCCTTTTATGGGGTTCTCCGGTCCCGGCGGGCATATTGCCCCGCGCAAAAGGTACCAAATTCTGAATAATGGAGGAAGAAAA
>CAJMQZ010000133.1 GCA_905215595.1 uncultured bacterium | reverse complement strand
TCTCGGGGTTGGGGTAGGAGCAGGTGGTGAAGTAGCCGTTGGGGTACTCCTGCTCGGGCACGATGGTGATATCGGTGATGCCCATATCGTTGAGCACATGGGTGACGGGCACAAGGCCGGAGCCGTTCAGCGGGCTGTACACCAGTTTCAGGCCGGCAGTCTTGCACAGACCCGGGCGCACCTGACGTGCTTCAATGGCATCGTACAGAGCCTTTTTGCAGTCATCGCCCACAAAGCGGATCATGCCGTTCTCCACGCCCTCGGCAAAGGAGATGTACTTTGCGCCGGTGAGCACATCGGTCTTCTGGATCTCATCGTAGACGATGGCGGCGGCGTCATCAGTCATCTGGCAGCCGTCCGGGCCGTAGGCCTTGTAGCCGTTGTACTTGGCCGGGTTGTGGGAAGCAGTGACCATGATACCGGCGTTACAGTTGTAGTAACGGGTAGCAAAGCTCAGGGCAGGCACAGGCATCAGGGCATCATAGATGCGCACTTTGATGCCGTTGGCCGCCAGAACGCCTGCGGCGGTCTTGGCAAAGACATCACTCTTCAGGCGGCTGTCGTAGCTGATGGCCACGGTCTGGGTACCGCCCTGGGTCAGCACCCAGTTTGCCAGACCCTGCGTTGCCTGACGGACAACGTAGATGTTCATGCGGTTGGTACCGGCACCCAGCACGCCGCGCAGACCTGCGGTGCCAAACTTCAGCGCCACAGCAAAGCGATCCTTGATCTCATCGTCATTGCCTTCGACCTTTGCCAGCTCCGGCTTCAGGTCTGCATCCTCCAGATCCGCTGCCAGCCAGCGCTTATATTCATCCAGATACATCTTGTACACCTTACCTTTGTTTAAAATCTTTTTCCCCGGATCGAAACGGTTTGTATAAACCTACTTATACTATAAACTCTTGCTCCGCTTATGTCAATTGCGTAAAATGGCCGAAGTTTGTGCCCTTAAAACCGACAAATGCCACAAAAAACCGGTTCTTCTGCCATATTCATTGCGGTTTTTGATGTATCCAGCAGCTGGTAGGGCTGGTGTACATCCTCCAGCACCTCCAGCCACTGCTCCGGCCCCACGCCGTTTTCGCACAGGTAGCGCAGCAGCCGCATCACCCGGCCAAAGCTGTCCGCCGGGGCAAGCACCGTGCTGCTGCGCACTTTGCCGCCCTGCTCCCGGCGCAGCTGTGCCAGCACCCCCTGTGGGGTGGTTGCGGCACAGTACACCAGCGTACAGGCGTGCTGCAAACCCTCCAGCTCTGAATAGGTACGGATATAGCGGCAGCATTCCCCATTTGTCATGATCTCTCGTTCTCCTTTCTGCTGCATTGACAACTTTCCTGTACTTTACTATAATGATTTTAAACAGAAAAAAATGTCGAAGCATGGCAAATATATCCATTATTTTCCACTTTTGGCATTTTTGACAAACCATGCGCCATGCAGGGAGGGACACCATGTATTCTGTGACCAACAGCTTTGGCCTGAACGGGCTGCGCGGCTTTGCCGTTGCAGTGGAGGCTGATGTTTCCGGCGGGCTGCCCGCGTTTTCCATCGTAGGCCTGCCGGACTCTGCCGTGCGGGAAAGCGCCGACCGGGTGCGCGCCGCCATTAAAAACCTTGGCTTCCGCTTCCCGGACCGGCGCATCACTATCAACCTCGCCCCTGCCGATGTGCGCAAAACCGGCCCGGTATACGACCTGCCGCTGCTTTTGGCGCTGCTGACCGCCAGCGGCCAGCTGGAGGAGATTCCCGCCGATGCTGCCTTTCTGGGCGAGCTTGCACTGGACGGCAGTCTGCGCCCGGTATCCGGCGTACTGCCCATGGCGCTTGCCGCTGCCGAGCACGGCATCCGGGCGCTGTACGTTCCGGCAGAGAACGCCGCCGAGGCAGCCGAAGCCTGTGCCGACACCATGACCGTCTACCCTGCCCACACCGCCCGGGAGGTGGTGGAGGCGCTGAAGGGCATCCGCTCCCTCTCCCCCGCTGCCGCCGTCCCCTTTGACCCGGAGGACGCATGGCAGCAGGTGCCGGATTTTGCGGACGTGATGGGACAATCGCTGGCGCGGCGTGCTATGGTTATTGCGGCCGCAGGGGCGCGGGCTGATCTCTGCCCGTCCCTTCCGCAGCCCGCACCACTCGGCCAGCGCTGCCGCCCTTGCCGGCGGCGGGGCACAGTTCCGCCCGGGCGAGTGCAGTCTTGCCAACTGCGGCGTGTTGTTTTTGGACGAGCTGCCAGAGTTTTCCCGCGAGAGTCTGGAGGTACTGCGCCAGCCGCTGGAGGACGGCCAGATCACCGTGAGCCGCGCCGCCGGAAGCGCAACCTACCCCAGCCACTTCCAGCTGGTAGCCGCCATGAACCCCTGCAAATGCGGCTACTACGGCCACCCCACCCGCGCCATTCAGGCCAAGCGCTACGCTGCGCCGGGCTTTAAAGGGGTGCACTGCAACGCCCAGCTGAACGCCGGGCAGGTGCGGCGCATCTGCCGCATGACCCCCGGTGCCGAGCAGCTGCTGCGCAGTTCCTACGATGCACTGGGGCTTTCCGCCCGGGCGCACGACCGCATTCTGCGGGTTGCCCGCACTGTGGCTGACCTTGCGGGCAAGACCCTGCTGGACGAGGACTCTCTGCTGGAAGCGCTGCAATACCGGGCGCAGGAGAAATTGGACGGATAAGGCATTCTGCACTCTAAAAATACAACGGAAAGAGGATGGAACACATGAAGCGCGCATACGCAAACGGCATTCTTCTGGACGGCACCGAGCAGATGGAACCGGTACGGGGCAAGGTGCTGCTGACCGAAAACGATAAGATCACCGCCATTGCAGATGCGGGTGTAAGCCTTGACGGCTACGAGGTCATCGACCTGCACGGTGGGTATCTGTGCCCGGGGCTCATCAACCTGCACGTCCATCTGGCGGGTAACGGCAAGCCCAGCGCAAAGCCCCGGGACAATGCAGCGCTGGTACGTAAGATCCTGAGCAACAGGCTGACCCGCGCCATCGCATACCGGCTGGTATGCAGCTATGCCAAGCTGGAACTGCTGGGCGGCGTGACCACCGTGCGCACTGTGGGCGGCATTGCGGACTTTGACACCCGCTGCCGGGACGACAGCGCCGCCGGGAAGGTGCTGGCACCCCGCATTCTGGCCGCAAACGAGGGCATCTCGGTGCCCGGCGGGCACATGGCAGGCTCGGTGGCAGTGGCGGCACACAACAACGCCGAGGCTCTGGCACAGCTGAAAAAGGCCAGTGAACAGAAGGTAGACCTTGTCAAACTGATGATCACCGGCGGCGTGCTGGATGCCACCGAAAAGGGCACGCCCGGCGAGATGAAGATGCCGCCGGAGATGATCAAAGCCGTCTGCGATGCAGCCCACAAGCTGGGCTATGCCGTTGCCGCCCATACCGAATCCCCTGCGGGCGTGAAGGCTGCGCTGGAAAACGGCGTGGACTCCATTGAGCACGGCGCAAAAATGGACGAGGAGACGGTTCATCTGTACAAGGAGCGGGGTGCATTTCTGTGCACGACCATCTCCCCGGCGCTGCCCTATGCACTGTTTGACACTGCCGTTTCGGGCGCATCAGAAAAAGACCAGTACAACGGAAAGATCGTCTTTGACGGCGTGATTGAAAGCGCAAAAACCGCGCTGGCAAACGGCATCCCGGTGGGCTTGGGCAACGATGTAGGCTGCCCCTACATTACCCAGTACGATTTCTGGCGGGAGCTGTGCTACTTCCATAAATACTGCGGCGTGAGCAACCGCTTTGCCCTCTACACAGCCACCCTGCGCAACGCACAGCTGGCGGGCATCGGCGATACGACCGGCTCTATCGCGCCCGGCAAAAGCGCAGACTTTATCGTAACGCGCGAAAACCCGCTGGAGGACCTGCGTGCTTTGCAGCATCTGGAGTTGGTGGTCTGCCGTGGCCGTGCCGTGAAAAAACCCTCCCCCAAGCGCAGAAAAGAAGTGGACGCCCTGCTGGACCCATATCTTGTGTAAGCAGCCTGTCCAACATATAAAAACGCGAGTGGCCAAAACGGTCGCTCGCGTTTTTGTTTGCTATCGGTGGTTGCATTTTCTCTTTTCCAGTGCCGCCCGGTGTGGTATACTGGAAATGCAAAAACCAGAAAATGGAAGGAGCAAAAAAATGAACATTCGTAAAGCCGAGGAAAAAGACATTCCTAGACTGCTTGCGCTGCTGGGGCAGGTACTGCAAATTCATGCAGAGATACGCCCGGATATTTTTATTCCCGGCACCACAAAATACACTGTCTGTGAGTTAGCAGAGCTTTTGAAGCAGGAGGACAAGCCCATCTACGTTGCCGTGAACGAGGAGGATGTGTGCATAGGCTATGCCTTCTGTCAGCTGAAGAAGCAGCCTTTTTCCACCAATATGGTGCCCTTCAAGTCGCTGTTCATTGATGACCTTTGTGTTGACAAGCAGGCGCGCGGGCAACACATCGGGGAAAGCCTGTTTGAATATGTAAAGCAGCAAGCAAAAGCGCTGGGGTGCTATGAGGTAACCCTGAACGTCTGGGTGGGGAATACTTCGGCAGAGCACTTTTATGAAAAGATGGGCATGAAAACCAAGGAACGGCAGATGGAGTATATTCTGTAACTGGGCTTCCGGGTTGCTGGACAAACGAAAAGCAGGAAGTTCCCACTGGGGAACTTCCTGTTGTACATATCGCTATCGTCTGTGGCTTTTGGCAGGGTGCGTCCACCCGGGCGCACCCTGTTTTTGTTTCATCGTGGTTAGGTGTACATCAAACCGCATCACCGTAACTCCTTATAGGTTTCTTCCGCCACAGGTTCGCACCATTCGTTGGAGGTATCCTCGCCGGGAACTTCCACGGCCAGATGAGAGAACCAGCAATCGGGTGCAGCACCATGCCAGTGCTTGACCTCCGGGGGAATGTTCACCACATCGCCCGGATGCAGCTCCA
>CAJMQZ010000132.1 GCA_905215595.1 uncultured bacterium | reverse complement strand
ACGCCTCCCGCACCGAAAAGACCATCTGCCTTGCGGTGTCGCCCTCCCTGAAAGCTTACAAGATACCCGGCAGAGCACGGCTGTTTGAAGCCGTTCAGCGGGTCCGGGAAGTCAACACCCAGCGGCTGCAAACTGCCATCCGGCAGCAAAAGGCGGTCCGGGGAGAGGATGGAAAATACCACTTTGCCAGAACCTCTTTCGATGCCAATGCCCTGAACGCAGACCCGACGTTGGGGCTGAGCTACATCGTTGCGCCGCCCCGGATGCAGCGGTATCTGGACGTTTCCACTCAAATCTACAAGACCTACCTCAAATATGTGTCCCCGGCGGATATCTACCCCTACTCCATCGACGAGGTTTTCATTGATGTGACGGGCTATCTGCCCTATTACCACATGAGCGCCCATGAGCTTGCCATGACCATGGTGCGGGAGGTGCTGTACAACACCGGCATCACCGCAACGGCAGGCATCGGCACCAACCTCTACCTTGCAAAGCTGGCCATGGACATTGTGGCAAAGCACATCCCGGCAGACAAAGATGGTGTCCGCATTGCGGAGCTGGACGAGCAGTCCTATCGGTATCTGCTGTGGAACCACCGCCCGCTGACGGATTTCTGGATGACCGGTCCCGGCACCGTCAAGCGGCTGGAAGCCCACGGCATCTACACCATGGGGGACTTGGCACGGTTTTCCATCCACGGAGAGAATCGTCTGTATGAGATTTTCGGCGTGGATGCAGAAATCCTTATTGACCACGCATGGGGCTACGAGCCCTGCGGCATGGAGCAAATCAAAAGCTACAAGCCCAGCACCAACAGCATCAGCGAGGGGCAGGTGCTGACCTGCCCTTACCCCAACGACAAAGCCAAGCTCATCGTCCGGGAGATGGCGGAGATTCTGATGTTCCGGCTCACGGAAAAGAAGCTGGTGACGGAATCCATCACCTTGGAGATAGGCTACGACCGGGAGAACGTGGACAAGGGCGGCTACCGTGGTCTGACCCAGACCGACCGCTACGGCAGAATCATCCCCAAAGCAGCACACGGCACCGTCCGGTTTGATGCCCCTACCAATCTGGGCAGCACCCTCATCAACGAAAGCGCAAAGCTGTTTGAGCGCATCACCGACCCGGCGCTGACGGTGCGGCGCATTACCATCAACGCCAACAAGGTCACGCCGGACGAGGGCATCTATCAGGTGGACTTTTTCACCGACACCAAGAAGCTGGAAAAGGAGAAAAAACTCCAGCAAGCCATGCTGGGCATCAAGAACAAGTACGGCAAAAACGCCGTGCTGAAAGCCAGCAGCTACGAAGAAGGTGCTACCATGCGCCAGCGCAACGCGCAGATCGGCGGGCACAGTGCAGGAGGTTCGGATGGAAAACTACAAAAATAGCAAGATCGGGCGGGAGACCGCCCAAAAGTACGGGGACATCCTGGAGATGGAACGCCCCCAGACCGAAGAATCCCTCCGCAAGCACCCCCGCATGACCCTTCAGAACCGTGCCAAGATCTTCTCGCCCTTCTCTCCGCTGCGGGGCTATGACGAGCAGCTTGCCGCAGAAAAGCAGCGCACCGAGCGGGTGACCAAGCGCATTTTGACCGAGGAAGAAATGTCGGCTCTGTCCGATCGGCTGATGCAGGTCACCAAGGGCATGACCATCACGGTGCGGTACTTCAAGGAGGATACCGCTCACCCGGAGATTCCGGCAGTGGGCAACTACATCACCCTGACCGGAAAAGCAGACCGCATCGACCCGGTGTTCCGCACCTTGCAGGTGGGAGACACCGTGGTGCCCTTTGAGGATTTGGTGGAGGTCAGCGGGGAGGGTATCATGGACATTGATGTGTATCTGGGCATCGGGGAAGAATGAGATGACAAGAAATGCTGAAAGAGAGGTTTATTGGACACCTCTTCCGGCAAAATGACCTCAGAAGAAGCAAAACACACTTCGGATGGAGGAAAATACAATGGCAAACGGTGATTACGGCTATTTCGGCAAGGGTTCCACGGGCTATGCCCAATACATGACGGCTTTCAACCGCAACTTCGGCGGCTCGTCCGGCGGTGGTGGCGGCGGCCACAACAATGGTGGCGGCGGTGGCGGAGATGGAAGCGGCTGCGGCTGCCTCATCGCCATTGCGGTGGTGGTCGTGCTGGTGCTCCTCGGTATGGGGAGCTGAGGGCATTTCCACAGCACAAGGCTGTCTTACGTGACCCAGTCACAGAAAATCTAACTAGGAAATGTTATCATATAGTCACAGGAAACACCAACAACATTCCGATGGAGGATTTGAATATGAAGGCAAAGTTTTATATCTGTGAGCACTGTGGCAACCTGGTCACCACCATCCACAACGCAGGCGTTCCGCTGGTCTGCTGCGGCGAAAAGATGAAGGAGCTGCTCCCCAACACGGTGGAAGCCAGCGGCGAAAAGCATCTGCCGGTGGCAGAGCTTTCCGGCAGCACCCTCACGGTCACGGTGGGTGCGGTGGAGCACCCCATGGTGGATGTGCACCACATCCAGTGGCTCTTTGTGGAGACGGAAAACGGCGGACAGCTCCGCTACCTCGCCCCCGGTCAGGCACCCAAGGCGGTGTTTGAGCTGGGCGGCGAAAAGCCGGTGGCGGTCTATGCTTACTGCAACCTGCATGGTCTGTGGATGACGAAGCTTTAAGAAATAAACAGGCTCCTGCCAGTGGCTAAACGCTTGCAGGGGCCTGTTTTGGCGTGCAGCCAATGGTTCTGGCGCAGGCATATCAGACAAAAATGAAAATGGGGTAAACATTGAAATACAGAGAGATCGTGGACGGCATTTTTCTTGACCGTCCCAACCGTTTTATTGCCCATGTAGATGTGAACGGCACGGTGGAAACCGTCCATGTCAAAAACACCGGGCGGTGCAAGGAACTGCTGCTGCCCGGTGCGGCGGCTCTTTTGTGCGCAGGTGCTTTTCCGCAGCGGCAAGCCCTCGTCAAAACTCCGGGTGCCATTCATCCCGGATGCCAATGTCGGCACAGACGATCTTTCCGCACAGCGGCGCAGAGGTTTTTGCGATATGCAAAGGCTTATAGCTGTCGAAGGTTACGGTCAGATCTGCATGGGCAGTACCCTCGGCAACCTCGCCGGTATCCGTATTGATGCCGCTGGGCAGGTCTACGGCCAGCACAAAGGCACCGCTCTTGTGCAGACGGCGCATCAGCCCGCAGGCAGCAAGGCCGGAAGGCCGCAGTTCACCATGGAACCCGGTGCCGTAGAGGGCATCCACAACAGCATCAAAGCGCTGGGTTTCCAGTACGGAACCGTCGGCGCAGATGTGCACCGGCAGGGAGTGCAGACGCTCAAAATTGAGGATGGCATCAGCAGTTTTCGGCTCGCCCTCGGCCAGAAAAATGGTCACGCTCCAGCCGTCTTTTGCGGCGGCGCGGGTAATCACAAACCCATCGCCGCCGTTGTTGCCCTTTCCGCAGACCACCAGCAGCCTGCCGGGATGCGGAAACTGCTTTTGCAGCTCAGCGTAAGCAGCCAGCCCGGCGTTTTCCATCATTTGCAGGTAAGGCAGACCGTGGGCATCCCCGGCCCGTTCAATTTCCTTCATCTGCGCAGCCGTCACAATGCGATGTTTCATGTTGGCACCTTCTTTCTATCTCTATTATAATGGATGAGAATGTTTGGAACAAGATGAAAGATACCGGTGCATAGAATCTGTACCCGGAGAGTTGGAACAAGCCCTCCGGGGGCATTTTTGTTTTTCGGAAGCTTTTCCACAAGGGAAAATCATGGTATACTGGACCCAAAGCCATAAAATGGGAGGTACCGTTATGAAGTGGGGAATTTTAGCGACCGGCACCATTGCCAAAAAGTTTGCGTCTACGGTGGAACAGATGGGCGCAGAAGGGGAGCAGCTTGTTGCCGTGGGGTCACGGCATCTGGAAAGCGCACAGGCGTTTGCACAGCAGTACGGCATCCCCCGCTGCTATGACTCCTACGAAGCCCTTGCCGCCGACCCGGAGGTGGAGGCTATCTATGTTGCCACCCCCAACACCCTGCATTACGAAAACTGCAAGCTCTGCTTGGAGCAGGGCAAGCACGTTTTGTGCGAAAAGCCCTTTACCATCAGCCCGGAGCAGGCGCGGGAGCTGTACCGTCTGGCAGAGGAAAAGCACCTCTTTCTCATGGAGGCGTTCTGGATCTGGCTGCTGCCGCTGTACGACCGCCTGCGCGAGATCCTTGCGGCGGGCACCATCGGGGAACTGAAGCAGATCACCTGTCAGTACGGCTTTGTTGCCTCCGGTGCCCGGAAGGATCGCAAGTTTGATTCCGGTCTGGGCGGCGGTGCGCTGCTGGATATCGGCATCTACAATCTGGGCTTTCTGCGCATCCTCACCGGACAGGACCCGGAGAAGGTGGAAACCAAAGAGGTCCACATCAACGAGTACGGCACCGACGATTACAGCCGCCTTGCGCTGACCTACCCCGGCGGCTGCAAGGCGGAGTCTGTCCAGACCATCGGGCAGGAGCTGGAGCGCAATGCCCGTATCGTTGGCACCAAGGGCAGTATTTTCCTGCCGGATTTCCAGCACGCCGAGACCATGACGCTGGAAGTGGAGGGCAAAGAGCCGGAGGTCATCCGCTGCCCGGTGGACATCAACGGCTTTGAGTATGAGATCCGGGAAGCAAGCCGCTGCGTCAAGCTGGGGCGCACCGGCAGCGACCGCTACACCCCGCAGGACAGCCTTGCCCTGACCCGCCTGATGTACGACACCCGCATGAGCTGGGGCATGAAGTTTGCGGGTGAGGTGTAAGCACACACCTTGCCGCAAAGGGCTTTTTGCGTGCGGAGACTATGGCATACGGAGAGCGGCAACTCGGAATTGATATAAAAAAGAAGGACATCGGAATTGATATAAAAAAGAAGGACACATAGATGAAAACAGTGGTTCTTTATA
>CAJMQZ010000131.1 GCA_905215595.1 uncultured bacterium | reverse complement strand
CCATTTATAGCCCCTCAGTCGCTGCGCGACAGCTCCCCCAAGGGGGAGCGGGCACACCCACAGCGCCGCGCTTTCGCAGAAAGCGGCACTGCAAATGCCGTTTTCCTTCACGACCCCATCCGTGAAAAAGTAAATCGGGAAAATCCGCAGATTTTCCCGATTTACAAATTACAAATAATTTTTCCGCTGATGATGCGCAAAGCGAACGCGGCGCGCATTCAAATCGTCTTACACCGCACCAAAAACAGTTGCGCTATACGGCGCAAGGGGGGCATTGCCGGTAAAAATGCGGCTTTGACCCCGCCACAGGCTGGAAGAGGTGCCATCGCTCAGCAGCTTCCACTGCCCGGCGGGCAGGGAAACGGTGCAGGTGGTGTCGGTGGGATTATAAAAGACGCATAAAGCGCTCCATGCCGCGCCGTCGCCCCAGACGGCGGGCAATGTCCAGCCCACCAGCGGCTGCTCCAGCGCAAAAAACTGCAAAGCCTCCGGGGCGTGACGGTCGGTGCTGCCCAAGCGGGGAAAGGCGGCCCGCAGCGCCAGAAGCCCCCGGTAGTAGTCCACGAGGGCGTGGTACTGCTCGGCGCGGTTCCAGTCCAGCCGGTTCAGGGCGGGGGAGGAGCGGTAGCTGTTGCTCACACCCTTTTTGGTGCGGGCAAACTCCTCGCCCGCCTGCATGAAGGGCAGGCCGAAGCTGGTCAGATAGATGCCCGCCGCCAGCCGGTTCTGCGCCAGTGCCACGGTGTCCCGGGCGGTGAACTCCGGCTTTTCGTAGCGGACGCAGAGCAGCTTGTCCCACAGGGTAAAGTTGTCGTGGGCGGAAACGTAGCTCACGATCTGGCTGGGCGCGTGGGGCGGCAGACGGTCACTGCGGCACCATGCCGCCACCGCTGCGCCGATATCCCAGAAGCTGCCGGGCTTGCCCTCCACATAGCCCGGCTCCCGGGCATCGAAGCAGCCGCCCTTGATGGCGTCCCGGGTGTCATCGCAGAAAATGCCCACCCGCTTGTTGAGCATGGCAAGGTTGGCTTTGTTGGCCTCGTACCGGTGCAGCTGGCTGGCACCGCCCTGCCACGGCTCGCCGTACAGCAGGATGTCCCGCCCGCCGGGCAGGCTGTCCAGCGCAGTGCGCACCGCGTTGATGCTCTCGGCATCGTACAGGCCCATCAGGTCGAACCGGAAGCCGTCGATGTGGTACTCCTTTGCCCAATAGAGGATGGAGTCGATGAGATACCGCTGCGCCATGGGGCGCTCGCTGGCAAACTCGTTGCCGCAGCCGCTGCCGTTGGAAAAGCTGCCGTCCGGGTTCTGCCGGAAAAAGTAGTAAGGCACGGTATTGTTCAGGGGATTCTCGGTGCGGTAGGTGTGGTTGTACACCACGTCCATCACCACCCCGATGCCCGCTGCATGGAGGGCGGAGATCATCTCCCGGCACTCCCGGATGCGCACCTCGCCCCGGGTGGGATCGGTGGAGTAGCTGCCCTCCGGCACATTGAAGTTGGTGGGGTCGTAGCCCCAGTTATACTGCCGCAGCAGAGGCTTTGCCTCGTCCACGCTGCCAAAGTCAAAAATGGGCATCAGCTGGACGTATTTTACCCCCAACCGCTTGAGGTAGTTCAGGCAGGTGGGGTGGATGCCGTCGCCGTGCAGGGTGGTGCCCTGCTGGGTAAAGGCCATATATTTACCCCGCCACGCCGGGCGCACCCCGCTGGCGACATCCTGCGAGAAGTCCCGCACGCTCACCTCCCACACGGCGCGCTGTGCCGGGGGGATATTGGGGCGCACATCCCGCTCCCACCCGGAGGGTGCGGTGCGGGCAAGGTCTACGATCATGCTGCGGACGCCGTTCACTCCCGCCGCCCGGGCGTAGGGGTCGCCGGTCTCGCGGGTGACGCCGTCCACGGTGACGGCAAAGGTGTAGTAGCGGCCGTGCTGCTCCCCGGGCAGCCAGACGCTCCACACCCCCTGCGTGCCGCGCACAAGGGGCTCTGTGCCCAGCACGGCGCCGCCGTCTCCCTTGTGGTATAAGGTCACAGTGACCGCCTCGGCGGTGGGGGCCCACAGCCGCAGAAAGGTGCCGCCGGGGGTGTAGTCCGGCCCAAGGGGGCCGGTATAATAGTTTTCGCGGTGGAAGGGTTTGTTTTCAAACAGTGTTTTCCACTGGGCAGGCGTTTTTGCAGCCATGGTCAGCTTCATTCCTTCTTAAAAGATTCGTTATATTCAGTGTATCGGACAACAGGCTTTTTTTCAAGAGGAAATCGATGTTTACCATGGAAATCAATTTTCCGCATGAAGGCTTCCCCCGCCGCGCGGCTGTTTCCGCAGGAAACCGGTGCGGCAGCTGCCGTTCCCGGTTGCGACCCCTTTCCATGAAAATGGGGTTCAGAAACGCCCGCAGGCGTTTCTGAACCCCGAAATTTAAAATCATCTTATTCCAGATACATCCGCCGCAGCCGCATCAGGCGGGCGGGGGTCAGGCCGTATTCGGCTTCCAGATAGCTCTCGGCGCTGCCGTAGTCCTGCCGGATGGTGCGCAGCACAAAGGGCGCAGTCTCCGGGTCTACCCCGGCGGAAGTCTGCCAGCGCAGCTTTTGCGCCGGGTCGGCGGCGATCTCCGCCGCATGGTCAGCCATGGCCTTTTCGATCTCGGCGGCGCAGCAGAGGTTGGTGCGGGCATAATCCGCGCAGATGGTCTCGTCCGAGGCACCCAGCGCCAGCAGGATCAGCATGGCGGCTGCGCCGGTGCGGTCCTTGCCCGCCGTGCAGTGGAACAGGATGGGCGTCTCGCCGGCTTCCAGCGCACGGAACAGCTCCTTGAAGGCCTTGTTGCCGGTGAGCATCTGCCGGTACATCAGCTGGGTGAGGTTCGTCCCGGCAGGGGCGCTCTGCACCAGCCGCTGGATGTCGTTGGGAGAAAAATCGATCTCCTGCCCGGTGGCATCCCGCAGGCCGCAGATCTGCACCAGCCGTGCGCCGTCCGGCACATAGTCCGGCAGCTTGGCGGCTTCTGCGCCGCTGCGCAGGTCAAGGATGAGCCGCAGCCCCAGCCCGTCCAGCCGGGCGCGGTCGGCTTCGGTGGTCAGCCGCCCGGTGGGGAAACCCCGGTAGATCTGCCCCCACTTTACGGTCTTGCCCTCATCGGCGCGGTAACCGCCCAGCTCCCGGAAGTTGTTGCCGCCCGCAAAGGGCAGCTGGGTGCCCGGGGCGGGATGCTCCGGGGCAGTTTTGGCAGCGGCGCTGGAAAGCACCGGTGCGGTATAGAAGGGCTTTGCGGGCCGACCCCGGCGGGGCGGCAGGCTGGCGGTGCTGCCCAGAACTTCTAACAGGTAGCTGCGCAGCAGGTCGATGTAGGCAGAGCTGGTGTCCCGCCGCTGCACCAGTGAGACGCACAGCGGGGGCATATCTTCCAGCAGCACGTCCCGCACCCGGTCCAGCTCCCGGCGGGCGCCCGGCTCGTAGCGGGTCAGGCAGGTGCACAGCTGCTCCTGCACCAGATAGTAGGCCTGATAAAAGCTGGGGCCGATCTCGGCGTTGGGGGCAAAACCTGCCCGGGCACAGGCCGCCCACAGCGGGCTGAACAGATCCTGCCGCAGGCTGGGCAGCAGCACCCGCTGCCCGCGCAGCTCTGCCAGCGGGATGCGCTCCTTTTCCCAGAAGGGGTGTCCCCGGGGCACCAGCAGGCAGGCGGGGTCTGCCCGCAGGGTGGTGCGCGCCAGCACCGGCGCGGCGCAGCCAAGGTCGATGACCAGACCCGCGTCCAGCTCGCCCTGCTCCACCCCATCGGCCACGGCATCGTTATCCAGCAGGCGAAACCGCATCTCCACATGAGGGTACTGCTGCCGGAACTTGTCCAGCTGCGTTTCCAGCCCGGGCAGATAGTCCGGTACCAGCGCCACGCTGATGCCGATGCGCACCGGCTGGGCAGACTGGATCTCTGCCCGCAGCGCGGCCTGCATCTGCTGGAACTGCTCCACCACCGGGGCGGCATGGCGCTGTAAGCTCATGCCCCGGTCGGTGAGCGCCAGTTTGTGGTGGGCGCTGATGAACAGCGGCCCGCACATTTCGGCTTCCAGCGCAGAGATGCTTTGACGCAGCGCCTGCCGCGACAGGAACAGCCGCTGTGCGGCGCGGGTATAATTCATTTCTTCGCACAGGGTCAAAAAGTAGTGCAGCTGGCGGATATCCATGGTCTCCTCCCGGGAAAGTTTGTTCTGGAAAAAGAATACCGCTTTTTCGGCGGAATGTAAAGAGAGGACAGCAAAATGGGTTCAACCCTCTCAGTCTGCTCCCCCAAAGGGAATTTTATTAGTGCTGACCGACAGATGCGTAAAAGCTCCCCCTGAGAGGAACGACTTCCCCCGCTCCGGGGGAAGATGTCACCGCAGGTGACAAAAGGGGGAATCTGGCACGCCGTCAGGCGTGACTGAGAGGGTTCTTCCCCTTCAAAAAAGGAACACCGGAACGCCCGCAGGTGTTCCGGTGCCCCGAAATTTAAATAGGGAAAATCAGATCAGGCTCAGAGCCTCTTCGTCAGCCACCAGAATGAAGTCCGGGTGCAGCTGCAGGATGCTTGCGGGCACCTCCGGGGTGACGGGACCGAAGAAAGCCTTCTTGACGATCTCGGCCTTGCCTGCGCCGTTGACCACCATCAGCACCTTGCGTGCCTGCATGATGGTGCGGATGCCCATGGTGTAAGCCTGCTTGGGCACCAGATCCACGTTGCCGTCAAAGAAGCGCTTGTTGGCCTCGATGGTCTCCTGGGCCAAGTCCACGCAGTGGGTGCCCAGATCAAAGGCATCGTGGGGCTCGTTGAAGCCGATGTGACCGTCATGGCCGATGCCCAACAGCTGCAGATCCACGCCGCCCACGCTGCGGATGACCTCATCGTAGCGCTTGCACTCGGCTTCGGCGTCCATGTTGGTGCCGTCCGGCAGGTTGATGTGGGCGGGGTCGATGTTCACATGGTCGAACAGGTTGCGGTGCATAAAGCTCCAGTAGCTTTCCGGGTGCTCCTTGGG
>CAJMQZ010000130.1 GCA_905215595.1 uncultured bacterium | reverse complement strand
GGGGCTTAGACACAGCGATTCACGCAGAAAACGACCCCATTCACGCAGGTTTGACAGTAAAAAAGAGAGATCGGCTTTGGGCAAAGCCGGTCTCTCTTTGAGAAGAGGTCTTGTGGTATCTTAGAGGAATGCGAAGAGGATGGAAGCGATCAGCAGGACGATGGCGCCGCCGATGCGGGAGGAGATCTGTGCGTAGACCATCAGGTCCATCCGCTTTGCAGCACCCAGAACGGCCAGGTCGCCTGCGCCGCCCATGTTTGCCATGCACAGGCCAGCGGTGATGGCGCTCTCGACAGGGAAGAAGCCAACGATCCAGCCGAAGAGAGCAGAGCCGACGCAGCAGCCGATGACGATCATCAGGACGATGACGACGTTCTGCCAGCTTGCCACGGAGAACATGGTGGAGAAGTTGATGGCGGAGATGCCCATGCCGACCATCTGGATCCAGACCAGCTTGTTGCCGCAGAAGTGCTGGCAGCGGCGGCAGGCCTCGCGGAGGTTTTCGGGGATGAGGTTGAAGATGTTGGCCAAAGCAGCGAAGATGATCATGTAAGCAAAGTTGGGGATGGCAACACCGAACACGGTGGGGAGGATCTTCTTGGAGACCAGCTGGCCCAGCATGAAGAAGCCTGCGCAGATGAAGATGGCAGCAGCGATGTCATCCACGGTGACAGCGGGAGCGGGGTTCTTGGACTCGACTTCCAGAGACTTGTTCTTGACGCGGAGCAGCTCGCCGTGGCCGGTCATCTTAGGGAAAGCGCGGCCAATGAGGTCCATGACGACAGCCATCAGGATGGCGACGATATTGCCCAGAGCGAGGATGGCCATGCAGAAGCTCAGGTAGCCTGCGGAGTCCTGACCGGTGGCGTCGGAGTAGACCTGAGCCATAGGCACGGCACCGGCGCCCGCGCCGCCGCCCATGATGGGCAGGACGTAAGAGGTGATGAGGTAGAGCGGGTCGTTGCCGAAGATGAGGCCGGCCACGACGCCGAACACGCAGGCACCCAGCAGCGAGCAGAGCAGTGTCGGAATGTAGAGCGAACCGGATTTGATAAGCACGTCACGGTCAATGCCCAGCAGGGAACCGACGACGAGGAAGGTGATGAAGACGTTCAGGAAGCTGTAGCCGTTGATCCAGCCGTCGGAGACGTTGGTGACGCACTCGGGCAGGAGGTTGAAGTACTTGAGCAGACCGGCAGCGAGGAAGCAGAGCATTGCGCCGCCGCCGAGGAACTTGTTCCAGATGGGCAGGCGCTCGCCGATCTCACCGATCAGGATGCCGAAGGCGAACAGGACGGCGACCGCGCCGATCATCTGGTTGGGGATGATGTTGAAGTAGGCGCAGGCCAGTACGATGATGGCGAAAAACGCATAGATGGGAAGGGGCATTCCATAGAACTGAATGGAATTCAATTTTTTCATTGTTGTTTCCTCCGTTTTACTGGTCAATATCCAGCAGCCATGCCGGATTGTCGTGGGTCATCTTGCGGACTTGCTCGGGGGTGAATACCTCAGACACCGCCTTGAAGTAGGTGGTGTAGCTTTCGTACCAGTAGGGGTTGACGGTCTGGCCGCTGTCGGTGGAGATGACGAAGTGCTCCGGGCCGATGGCTTTCATGGCAGCGATGTTGTCGGGGATGTTGATCTTATAGCTGCCGTTGACGGGCTGTGCGTAGACGGATTCCAGCAGGACATCGTATTTCCGCACGATGTCGGCCTGCTGCTCGGGAGTCATGCCCACCACCCAGAACTCGGGGTGGGTGATGACGATCTTCTCCACGCCTGCGGCGCGGGCAGCCTCCACGACCGGGAAGCACTCTTCTGCACCGATGTGGCCGGTGGCCAGCACAGCGTTGTACTGCTTGACGAGGGCGAAAATGTCCTGCAGCTCGTCCACGGCTTTGCCGTCACGGGTGACGACGACGCCCTTGGAGGGGTCTTTGCCGTTTTTGCGGTAGTGGTTCTCGGCGGTGTTGGTGGGCAGCCAGATGACCTTTGCGCCCAGCTTCAGCGAAGTTTCCACCGCGTCGGGGTTCAGACCGCCCACCGGATGGTTCAGGCACAGCCCGCCGAATGCGGTGAACTTTACGTCCGGGTACTTTTCAGCTGCCACGCGGTTGACCAGATAGGCACGGTCCGCAGTGGGGACGTTGTGGGACTTGAGCACAATGGCACGCACACCCCGCTGAACGGAGGCTTCCATCAGCTCGAGATCGTCCAGTTTCCGCGCACGGACGTCCGGGGCTGCATGGATGTGCATATCAATGATGCCCTGCATTACGTTTTCCATAGATCTTCAGCTTCCTTTCGACGAAACTCTCTTGTGCATGGAGCACTTTTCCTGTATTTAGGATAATCGAAAATGGACGATTTGTTAAATAACGTGTTTGTATCTGATGCCATTCCAAAAATGAATGATAAAAATGCTGGAAATGCATCATGAGGACGAAAACATCGTCAAAAATGAGTCAATGCGGGAAATTGGAGGAGATTCCCATAGAAAAACAGAATGGATAGAACGGATTCTGTAGAATAAAGGACCTCTTTTGAACCGCTGTGCAGACTGACGAAAATATCGACAGGCTTTTGTCAATTATCACAAAAACACCGAAATATCGAAAAAAAGCAAAGAAACGGTAAAGAAAAGTCCCCCCTGCACCCTGAAGTGCAGAGGGGACTTGGAACGATCGGAAGGGAAGGATCGATAGATCCCTTTAATGTTTGCTCATGGTACAGACCATGCGGATGAACTCCCGCACCTGCGGCAGCTCGCTTTCGCGCTTGCGGTAGAGCAGATAAGTAGAGCGGGAGAGCGGCGTGCCGTCGGCAAAGAAGAGAGGTTCCGAGATGCCGTCGAAATAGTTCAGGCCGATCTCCGGCACGATGCTCCAGCCGAGGCCCGCCTGCACCATGGCGACGCAGGTGGACAGGCCGTCCACATTCAGCTGGGAGCAGGGCTCCATCTTGTGCTCCATCAGCCAGCGGGCCTTCATGCTCATATGCTCGGGGTTGGCGTCCCGGCCGATGTACCGCATCTCGTTCAGGGGGACATCGGCATTCTCCCGGCTGCGGATGAGACAGACCGGTTCCCGCTCGAGCAGGATCTTGCCCTCGTCCCAGTCGTATTCGCCCCGCACGATGGCGAGGTGGAATTTGCCGTCCTGCAGTTTCTTGATGCAGTCGCGGCTGTGGTCAGTGGAGACTTTGAGGGTGACGTCCGGGTACTGGGCCGTGTAGGCGGCCAGCACCTGCGGCAGGCGGTATTTGGAGTAGTCGATGGACGCCCCAATGCGCAGGGTGCCGCAGATGGTGTTTTTTCTCAGCTGTAACCGTTCCCGCAAAGTGCTGAAGTCCTGAACAGTGCGCTGGATGACTTTCTGTGCCTCTTCACCGGCAGGGGTCAGGGTGACACCCTGTTTGCTGCGCAGAAACAGCGTCGCGCCAAGCTCCGACTCCATGTTCTGGAGCCGTTTGCTCAGGGTGGGCTGGGCAAGGTAGAGTTTTTCCGCTGTGCGGGTCAGGTTGCCGGTGTCAGCCAGCGTCAGGAAGATCTGCAGGTCTTTTTCGTCCATGTGATGTTCCGTCCTTTTCGTGGTATTTCTTTCAGTATATCGTTTTATAGACGGAAGTTCAAGACCGTGCGCACTCATTTACAGAGACTTGAGGGTATCCAGCAGGTAGGTGGTGAACTCCTCGCTGGTAGCGCCGTCCTTGTCGGTGGTGACGACGAGCTTCTTTTCGGTGTTGCAGCAGATGTCCAGCGCCTTCTCGAGCTTTGCGGTGCGGTCGCCGTAGCCGATGTGTGCCATCAGCTGGCCGGCGGCACGGATCAGGGAGCAGGGGTTCGCGTACTGGCCGCGGCCATGATGGATGAGGAAGGGAGCGGTGCCGTGAATGGCCTCGAACAGGGCGTACTTATTGCCGATGTTGGAGGAAGAAGCGCTGCCTAAGCCCCCCTGCATCTCAGCAGCAGCGTCGGTCACGATGTCGCCATAGAGGTTCGGCAGGACAAAGACTTCGCAGCCCTTGGTGAACTCGGGGTCTGCCATCTTGGCGGTCATGGCATCCACCAGACGCTCCTGCACCTCGATGTCGGGGTACTCGGTCTCGCCGATGTGGTGGACAGCCTTCAGGAAGTTGCCGTCGGCCAGCTTGACGATGTTGGCCTTGGTGATGGCGGTCACATTGTGCTTGCCGTTCTTGCGGGCGTACTCGAAGGCAGCGCGGGCGATGCGCTCACTGCCTTGTCTGGTCTGGACCTTGAAGTCGATGGCGAGGTCATCGTTGACCTGAATGCCCTTGTTGCCCCAGATGTACTCGCCCTCGATGTTCTCGCGGAAGAAGCACCAGTCGATGTTCTTCTCCGGGATCTTGATGGGGCGGACAGCGGCAAACAAATCGAGGCTGCGGCGGAGCAGACTGTTGGCGGAGACCATGTTGGGCATCGGGGTGCCGTCGGGGAACTTATCACCGGCGCGGGGCGTGGTGAAGGGTCCCTTGATAAGGACGTTGCACTCCTTGCAGGCGGCGAGGACATCGGCGGGCAGGCTCTCGCCCAGCTCCACGCGGCGCTCGAAGGTCATGCCCTCGATGATGCGGATCTTCACCTTGCCGCTGGCGATCTCGGGAGCCAGCAGCTGGTTCAGGACGCGGAGAGCCTGGGTCATGATGAGGGGGCCGATGCCATCGCCGGGCATGACGCCGATGGTGATGGTGTCGAGCTTGGAGAAGTCGGTGACTTCTTCGTCAGCCTTCATGCGGTCGATGCGGGCGAAGTCGGAGCGGATGAGCTCAGCGAGCTTTTCCTGTGCGGTCTTGATCTCTTCTTTCTGAAGAGCAGTCGTGATGTATTCAGACATAAGTGTTCTCCTTTTCAAAAATAAAGGGGCAGGGGCTGCACCCCGCAGCCTTGGCGGGGACAGCCCCTGCCCTCAGTTGTTTGATGATATTTTATTACTTACTGGTTGTTGCGGTAGTAGTTGATGAGGCAGCCATCAGCGATGATCTGGCGCTCAGCCTCGG
>CAJMQZ010000129.1 GCA_905215595.1 uncultured bacterium | reverse complement strand
ATCGTGGATATGATGGGCGGCACCATCGAGGTGCAGACAGCGCAGGGCAAGGGCACCGAGTTTACCGTCTGCGTGCCCATGCGCGCACAGACCGAGCAGCGCCCGGTGGAAAAGATCACCGAGCTGGAAGGCTTGAAGGCACTGGTGGTGGACGACGACTTCAACACCTGCGACAGCGTGACAAAGATGCTGGTCAAGGTGGGCATGCGCGCCGAGTGGACCCTTTCCGGCAAGGAAGCGGTGCTGCGTGCGCGGCAGTCCATTGAGATGAGTGACGCCTACCACGCCTATATCATCGACTGGCGCTTGCCGGATATGAACGGCATCGAGGTCACCCGCCAGATCCGCAGCCTGCACGATGATACGCCTATTATCATCCTGACCGCCTACGACTGGTCGGATATTGAGGTGGAGGCAAAGGCTGCCGGTGTGACCGCCTTCTGCGCCAAGCCCATGTTCATGTCCGACCTGCGCGAGACCTTGATGAGCGCACTCGGCCAGAAACAGGCGGATGCGGCGCAGGGGCTTCTGCCGGACAAGAACGCCGACTTCAAGGGCAGGCACATTCTGCTGGTAGAGGACAACGAGCTGAACCGCGAGATCGCGCAGGAGATCCTGCGGGAGTACGGCTTCCTTGTTGATTCGGCAGAAAACGGCGCCGTAGCGGTGGAAAAGGTAAGCACCGCCGCGCCGGGCAGCTACGATCTGGTGCTGATGGACGTGCAGATGCCGATCATGGATGGCTATACCGCCACCCGGAAAATTCGCGCACTGGACGACCCTGCGCGGGCAAAGCTGCCGATCCTTGCCATGACCGCCAACGCCTTTGACGAGGACCGCCGCAACGCCTTGGAAAGCGGCATGAACGGCTTTTTGTCCAAGCCCATCGTGATCGGCGACCTTGTACAGGAGCTGCACAAAATTTTGTGACCCGAACGCCGGTCAGAAGTATAAAATAATAAAGCACCCTGCGGGGCGGGGCAAGGTCCCTTACAGCCCCTCCACCTCGGCCAGAAACTCCCGGGCGTTGGCGGCAGGCACGTTTGGAGGAAAACAGGCAGAAATCGCCGCTGCCGCAGTCGTTGACAAAGGGCACGCTGGTGATCTTGCCGCTGCGGATGCCCTTGTATCGATTCAACACCGGGTAATATGAAAGGCCGTATCCGGCAGATATGCCCGAACATCCTGACAGGGGAGAACTGCCCGGTGAAAACACCTGCGGGCAGTGTAGGGAACGGTCAACGAGTCGACAGCTCAAAATGATTCCGTTTGGTGACCAACAGTCCTTCCTTTTGCAGTTTGGAAAGCTCCACCGACATGGCGGCACGCTCCACGCAGAGAAAATCCGCCAGCTGCTGACGGTCAAAGGGAATATCAAAAGAGAGGGACGCCTGCCGGATGGACTCGGCAGACAGGTAGGACAGCAGCTTTTCCCGGGTGGTGCGCTTGCTGACATGGGTGATCTTATCGTTAAAAAGCAGTATTTTGTTTGCCAGAACGCTGACCAGATTGCGGATGAGCTTCTGGTGATGGTCGCAGGCGGTGGGGCAGGAGGTGAGCAGCCGCTTGACGTTCAGCAGCAGGATCTCGCAATCCTCCTCTGCCACCACGCTGATGTTCAGGATGGCACCGGGGGTGGCGGCGTAAGGCTCCCCGAAAAAGTCCCCGGTGCTGCACTTGGACAGGATATTGCGGTGTCCCCAAAGATCCTCCTGGATCACAAGGGTAGAGCCGGACAGCATGAGCCCCATGACCTCTGTGGAATCTCCGGCACGGAAAATATAGGAGCCCCGGGGGCGGGTGATCTTCGCTGCACTGACGCAGTGCAGGATGGACAGAATCTCATCATCGGTAAGCCCGGTAAAGAAGGGGCAGCTCCGCAGAACAGGCAGATATTTTTGCATAAAGACTCTCCTTGTTGGAATTCAAACAGACAAGATGGCTTTAGTATACTATAATAAACCTGCAAATGCAAAAAACACCCACAACAGGAGAGTATAGATATGATTCGGAAGATCATCCATATTGACGAAGAAAAATGCAACGGCTGCGGGCTGTGTGCGACCGCCTGCCACGAGGGAGCCATCGATATTATCAACGGCAAGGCAAAGCTGGTGCGGGAAAATTTCTGCGATGGCTTTGGCGACTGCCTGCCGGGCTGCCCCACCGGTGCCATCACCTTTGAAGAGCGGGAAGCCCCTGCCTACGACGAGGCGGCGGTGCAGGAAAACAAAAAGAAAAAGGAACTGCAGGAAAAGATGAAGCACCTCCACGAGGGCGGCTGCCCCGGCTCCCGGATGCGGATGCTGGAACAGCCGGAGGCTGCCGAAAGCGCAGCTTCTGCCCCCGTGCAGCCAGTTTCCCGTCTGCGCAACTGGCCGGTGCAGATCAAGCTGGCACCTGTCCATGCGCCCTACTTTGCAGGCGCAAAGCTGCTGATTGCAGCGGACTGCACGGCCTATGCCTACGCCAATTTCCATCAGGAATTTATGCGCGGCAAGGTGACCCTCATCGGCTGCCCGAAGCTGGATGCTGTGGATTACAGCGAAAAGCTGACCGAGATCCTGCGCAGCAACGACATCCAGAGCGTGACCATCCTCCGCATGGAGGTGCCCTGCTGCGGCGGCCTGGAGATGGCGGCAAAAAAGGCACTGCAGACCAGCGGAAAGTTCATTCCGTGGCAGGTGGTCACCATCTCCATTGACGGAAAAATTCTGGATTAAACGAAAGAGAGAGACTCAAGATGGAACGTAAAATGTTTTGCTTTCAATGCGAGCAGACGGCAGCCTGCTCCGGCTGCACCGGAAAAGCGGGAGTATGCGGCAAGCCTGCCGATGTTGCACAGCTTCAGGATGAGCTGACCGGCGCTCTGGTTGGGCTGGCCAGAGCCACGGACGGCGGGATACAGGCGACGCCGGAGGTCTGGTGTCTGATGATCGAGGGACTTTTTACCACGGTCACCAATGTGAACTTCAATGAAAAGACGATTCGGGAGCTGATCGGCCGGGTACACGCCGAAAAAGCACAGCTGGTGCCAGACTGCTCGAGCTGTGCTGCCCCTTGCGGACGCACCAGTGACTACAATATGGACCTGCTTTGGAACGCAGATGAGGATATCCGAAGCCTGAAGTCCCTCATTCTCTTTGGCGTGCGCGGTATGGCGGCTTATGCGCATCACGCTATGGTCTTGGGGTATACCGATGATGAAGTGAACCACTTCTTTGCCAAGGCGCTCTTCGCCATTGGCGAGGACTGGGGCATGGAAGAACTGCTGCCTATCGTAATGGAGGTTGGCGAAAAAAACCTCAAGTGCATGGCGCTTCTGGATAAGGCCAACACCGAAAGCTACGGAACGCCCGTGCCTGTTACCGTTCCGCTGACCGTGGAAAAGGGACCGTTCATCGTCGTTTCCGGCCATGACCTCCACGACCTGAAGTTGCTGCTGGAGCAGACTGAGGGCAAAGGCATCAACATCTACACCCATGGTGAAATGCTCCCCGCTCACGGTTATCCTGAACTGAAAAAGTATTCCCATCTCAAGGGCAATTTCGGCACGGCATGGCAGAATCAGCAGAAGGAGTTTGCGGATCTTCCCGCACCGGTGCTGTTCACCACCAACTGTCTGATGCCGCCCAAAGCAAGCTATGCCGACCGGGTGTTCACCACGTCGGTGGTATCTTACCCCGAAATGACGCACATCGGAGAGGACAAAGACTTCACCCCGGTCATCGAAAAGGCTTTGGAGCTGGGCGGCTACTCCGAGGACAAGCCCTTCACCGGAATCAATGGCGGCAGCACCGTCACGACTGGCTTTGCCCGTGGCACGGTGCTTGGCGTGGCAGATCAGGTCATCGAGGCGGTCAAGTCCGGCGCGATCCGGCACTTCTTTCTGGTTGCCGGCTGTGACGGCGCACGCCCCGGCCGCAACTACTACACGGAATTTGTAAAGCAGACACCTGCCGATACCGTAGTGCTGACCCTTGCCTGCGGCAAATACCGCTTCAACGACCTTGACCTTGGCACCATCAACGGTCTGCCCCGCCTGATGGATGTCGGACAGTGTAATGATGCTTACAGCGCCATCCAGATCGCTGTTGCCCTTGCGGATGCTTTCGGCTGTGGTGTGAATGACCTGCCGCTGTCCATGGTGTTATCATGGTACGAGCAGAAGGCCGTGTGCATTTTGCTGACGCTGCTGTATCTGGGCATTAAGAATATCCGCCTTGGCCCCACGCTGCCGGCATTTATTTCGCCGAACGTCCTTGATTTCTTGGTGAAAAACTATGGCATCGCGCCGATTACAACGCCGGAAGAAGATTTGAAAGCATTGTTGAAATGATTGGGAGTTCTGCGAGAAGTACAGTTGAAACAACAATCGACTAAATGGATGATGGCATCTGGTTTCAGGACAATGAGTGGTTGTGCTTATCCGGGATTTCGTTTCATCCGCATCCCATGTGGCAGATGACGAACTGAGCAGAAAGCTGAGCCAGTTCACACCGGGGCAGGAGAAAGATGCCATTGACATTCTGAATGCCATACACTGACAACATTCCTTATATCACAAAACAATAAACCTTTGCTATTAGAGCGCCAGCAAACGTGCTGACGCTCTTTTGCTTCATAAGAAAAACCACAAGCTAAGCTTGTGGAGGAATAGAGCCGTAGCGTTGATACGGTAGAAAAAGAACCTCCTTTTGCTATAATAGAAGCGGGTAACGCCAACCGCATACTTAAAGCAAAAGGAGGTTCATCCATATGGACGAGAAAAGTTTATCACATACGAGCTGGAATTGCAAATATCACATAGTGCTAGTACCGAAATATCGCAGGAAAGTGATATACGGAAAGCTAAGAAAAGATATTGGAAAAATACTAAGGACACTATGCGATTACAAGCATGTTGAAATTATAGAAGCCCATGCGATGCCAGATCATATCCATATGCTTGTGTCGATACCGCCCAAACTTGCCGTAGCAGATTTCATGGGGTATCTCAAAGGGAAGAGTACGCTCATGATATTTGAGCGACATGCAAACCCCGCGTTTTCACGCGGGGTTATGATTCAGGGACACCCTAAAACCCATTTTGCCGGAGCCCCGGCCCAGCGCAAAAT
>CAJMQZ010000128.1 GCA_905215595.1 uncultured bacterium | reverse complement strand
ACGATATGATCGAAGCCAACAAGGGCTACTGGCCGGAGCTGCACTGAGCAGCCGACCTTACAGCCGCCGCAGGCATTGCCGCCTGCGGCGGCTTTTTTATGCGCATTGACCTTTGCACAGCAAGGGCTTATAATGAGAAAAAACTAGGAAAAGCGAAAGGAAGCACACCCATGCAAAACCAAGTCCCTGTATCCCAAAACCGCCCGGTCACCGGGCGCTTTGCGCCCAGCCCCAGCGGACGGCTGCATCTGGGCAATCTGGCGTGCAGCCTGCTGGCATGGCTCAGCGCGAAAAGTCAGGGCGGGCGCATCGTGCTGCGCATCGAGGACTTGGATGCCGAGCGCTGCCCCCGCGTCTACGCTGACCTGCTGGAGCAGGACCTTGCATGGCTGGGGCTTACGTGGGACGAGGGCGGCAGCACCGGCGGTGCACACGCACCCTATTACCAGAGCGAATGCGGGGACATCTATACCCAAAGCTACCGCAAACTGGAGCAGAGGGGGCTGGTGTACCCCTGCTTTTGCTCCCGCTCCCAGCTGCACGCCGCCAGCGCACCCCACACCTCGGACGGCAACGTCATCTACCCGGGCACCTGCCGGGGGCTGACGCCGGAGGAAATTGCGGAAAAGCGCAAAAAGAAAGCCCCTGCCTACCGCCTGATGGTGCCGGATGAGGCCATCACCTTTACGGACGGCTGCATGGGCACCCACACCGAAAACCTGCTGCGGGACTGCGGCGATTTCTATCTGCGCCGGGCAGACGGGGTGTTTGCCTATCAATTGGCGGTGGTGGTGGACGATGCCCGCATGGGCGTCACCGAGGTGGTGCGCGGGGCAGACCTGCTTTCCTCCACGGCGCGGCAGCTGTATCTGTACCGGCTGCTGGGCCTGCAGCCGCCCCGCTTTGCCCACTGCCCGCTGCTGCTGGCAGCGGATGGGCGGCGGCTGTCCAAGCGGGACGGCGACCAGAGCCTTGAAAATCTGCGGGCAAAATACACCGCCCCGGAGATCATCGGCAAGCTGGCGTATGCTTACGGCTTGCAGCCGGAGCCTGCCCCCCGCACCCCGGAAAGCCTTGTGCCGGACTTTGCGTGGACGAAAGTCCCCAAGCAGGATATCTGCCTGCCCGAGGGGCTGTTCTGAAAAAGGACCCTCTCAGTCTGCTCACTGCGTTCGCATCCAGCTCCCCCGAAGGGGGAGCTTTTTGCATCTGCCGGTTTGCGCCGACAAAGCTCCCCCCTTCGGGGGAGCTGGCACGCCGTAAGGCGTGACTGAGAGGGTTCTTTTACGACCCCACCCGTGAAAAAAGGCTTCCAAAAAGTCCGCAGACTTTTTGGAAGCCAAAATAAAAATAATTTTTCCTTGAATTATGCCCAGAGCAGCGCGGAGGGCATTTCAAATCGTCCCACGCTGCCGAAAAAAGAGTTTTATGCTCTCCGCACCTGCGGCAGCTGGCTGCGCTCGAGGGCGGTAAAGGCGCTGTCCAGCGCCAGTGCCAGCAGCGCACCCAGCGCCACATCAATGCAGCTGTGCTGCTTGAGCAGCACGGTGGAGCAGACGATGGAAATGCACAGCACAGCGGCGGCGGGACGCATCCAGCGGCGGCGGGGCGCATCAAAAATGCGGCTGCGGTAGTACGCCAGCAGCAGCGTCACCGAGTTGAACACATGAATGGACGGGCAGACGTTGGTGGCGGTGTCGGTGCGGTACAAAAAGCGCACCACCCGGGCAAAGATATCGCTGCCCGGCACCCAGTAGGGGCGCAGGTCCAGCGCCGTGGGCAGCACCGCGTAGCACGCCAGTGCAATGGTCATGCCGGAGAACAGCGGCAGGCACAGCCGCCAGAAATCCTCCCGCGGGGCCTTCCACAGCAGATAGAACAGGGTGAAGGGAATCCATACGAACCATGCAAAGTAGGGGATCACCGCATATTTGCAGAAGGGGATCAGATCGTCCAGACGGCAGTGCACCAGAATGCTGCGCAGGGGGACGGTTGTCTCCAGATGGTGAAAAACGGAAAGATAAAATATAGAATACAGCGCCATGAACCCGACCGGGTGGCGCGCAAGCCAGCTGCGTTTCATAGAATAGCCTCCTTTTGCAGAAGAGCAGAACTCGATAGCATTGAGAAATTATACGCCCGAACGATGAAGATTGCAAGAACGAAAGGTGAAAACTTTGTCAAGCGCTGAAAAAATAATTTGTGGAACCTGTAAAAAATACCAGCAATCTTCTGTTGATAATACGAATCAAAGCGGCGGTTTCCTGCATCCGGGACAAAAAATTGCAAAAGGGCTGCTGCACAGGCCCCGCTCCGGCAAAGCCTGACCGGCAGCTGCTAAAAAGCTCCCCCTTCGGGGGAGCTGGCGCGCAGCGCCTGAGAGGGTTCGCGGCTCTGCTATAAAAATAGGACAAAGGAGCGTCCGCAGACATTCCTTTGTCCTGAAATTGAATCGTATCAGATCACACTCTGCTCCAGCCAGCTGCCGCGGCGGAAGCGCAGGTAGAAGCACAGCGAGCGGAACACCCAGTCCAGATACATACCCATCCAGATGCTCAGCAGCCCGCCGCCGAAGCACAGCACGACCAGATAACAGAAGCCCACCCGGAACGCCCACATGGACACGATGCTCACGGTCATGGTAAACCGGGCGTCACCGGCAGCGCGCAGGATGTTTGGCAGGGTAAAGCTGGACGGCCACACGAACAGGGAAACGATGTTGAACCACACCATGATGTCCAGCGCCATGGCCTGCGCCTCCGGCGAGAGATTGAACAGAGACACCGCGAACCGGTTGGCGAAGAAGAAGGCCGAAAGGTTCATCACCCACGCGCCGCAGTAGGCGGTCAGCATCAGGCGGCGGGAGTAGTACACTGCCTGCTCCTTTTCACCCGCACCCAGACACTGGCCCACCACGGTCAGGGCAGCCATGCCCACGGCGTTGGCGGGGATGTTCAGGAAAGTGGTGGTGGTATTGGCTACCGCGTTGGCGGCAATGGCTGCCGTGCCAAGGGTGGAGGTCAGGCTGGAGACCGACAGCTTGCCGATCTGGAACATGCCGTTCTCGATACCGGCGGGGATGCCCACCCGCAGGATGCGCCGGATCAGCCCGCCGTTCGGCGCCATCGCCCGCAGGCTGTCCACCCGCAGGGCGCAGCCCGGCTTTTGCAGCAGATACAGCACCACCGCGCAGGCAATGGCGCGGGACACAAGGCTTGCCAGCGCCGCGCCCATGACCCCCATGCCGAAGCCGTAGATCAGCACCGCGTTGCCGCCGATGTTGATCACGTTCATCACCAGGCTGGACAGCATGCTGATCTTGCTGTTGCCCTGCGCCCGGAACAGCGCCGCACCGGCGTTGTACAGGCCAATGAAGGGATAGCTCAGCGCCGAAAGCAGAAAATAGGTCTCGGCGTAGTGCATCACGTCCGCATCAATGGAGCCGAAGATGCCCCGCAGGATGGCGTACCGCCCGCCGATGACCACCGCCGCCACCAGCACACTGAAACTGGACAGCACGAACAGGATCTGCGCCGCCGCCGCCTTGGCGTTTTTTGGCTCCTGATGGCCGATGTACTGGCTGGTGACCACCGCGCCGCCGGTGGCCAGTGCGCTCATGATCTGGATCATCAGGGTGTTGAAGCTGTCCACAAGGCTCACGCCGGACACGGCGGCTTCGCCCACCGAGGATACCATTAAGGTATCAGCCAGACCGATGGTCACGCTTAACGCCTGCTCCGCGATCAGCGGCAGCAGCAGCGCCACCAGCGCCTGCCGTGGAAACAGGGGAGTGGATGTGAATTTGGACGATTTCATGCTGTCCTCCGTTGCAAATGACAAAAAAGCTCGAATGCTTCTATCATACAGCGGAAGCTGTCGAAATGCAAGAGGTTGTATACAAGAAAGTGTCAAAAAGCAACAGCCCGCCGCGTTTCGTGCCCTTTACCCATGAGCGCAGTTGTGTTAAAATAAGGTTGCAGCCCGCCCCGCTGTGCAGGAAAGGGGCGCTGCTTTGGTATATGATAAGAAGGTAAAGACCCATAAGGGGGTAAAGTATGCAGCAAACTGCGCACAAGGTCGTTGTCATCGGGCATCGCAACCCGGACACCGACTCCATCTGCTCTGCCATTGCCTATGCAGAGCTGAAAAACAAGACCAGCGATCTGGTCTGCGAGGCCCGGCGTGCGGGCAAAATGAATCAGGAAACGGAATTTGTGCTGAAAAAGTTCGGGGTCACGCCGCCCCGGATGTGCACCGATGTCAACCCTAAAATTCGGGATGTGGATTACCGGCAGGTGCCCGGCATCCCCGGCTCCACCAGCCTGCGCAAGGCGTGGGAGATCATGCGCGACCAGAAGATCGACACCCTCCCCGTGACCAGCGAGGAGGACGAATTGCAGGGCGTCATCACGGTGAAGGATATCGCCACCGCCAACATGGACCTGTTCGACACCGGCATCCTTGCCAAGAGCCGCACCAGCTACCGCAATATTCTGGAAACGCTGGGCGCTACCATGGTGGTGGGCAGCGAGGACGCGGAGTGCACCACCGGCCACATCCGCATTGGCACCGCCACCCCGGAAATGCTGGAAAGCAACATGGAAAAGGGTGATATCGTCATCCTGACCAACCGCTACGAAAGCCAGCTCTGCGCCATCGAGAAGGAAGCTTCTCTCATCATCATCTGCAACGGCGCAAAGGTGGGCCGCACCATCCAGCATATCGCCGCCGAGACCGGCGTAGCCATCATGAGCGCCCCCTGCGATACCTACGCGGCGGCAAAGCTCATCAGCCAGTGTGCGCCCATCTCCTATTACATGACCCGGGACAATATCATGAAGTTCACCCTCGTCACCCCGGTGGCAGACGTCACCCGCGTGATGGCAAAGGTGCGCCACCGGTATTTCCCCATTCTAGATGCAGACGGCAAGTACTGCGGTATGATCAGCCGCCGCAACATCATCAACCTGCGCAAGCGCCGCATCATTCTGGTGGACCACAACGAGGCCACACAGGCGGTGGAGGGCTTTGATCAGGCCGAGATTCTGGAGATCATCGACCACCACCGCATCGGCAGTCTGGAAACCAGCGGCCCGGTGTACTTCCGCAACCAGCCGGTGGGCTGCACCGCCACCATCGTCACCCAGATGTACGA
>CAJMQZ010000127.1 GCA_905215595.1 uncultured bacterium | reverse complement strand
CGCTGCGCAGAAAGCCCTCCTTGTCGGCATCCAGAATGGCCACAAGGCTCACCTCCGGCAGATCCAGACCTTCGCGCAGCAGGTTGATGCCCACCACCACGTCGATGCTGCCCAGACGCAGATCCTTGATGATCTCCATGCGCTCGAAGGTATCCACCTCGTGGTGCATATACTTGACCTTGATCCCCTGCTCGGTGAGGTAATCGGTGAGATCCTCGGCCATCTTTTTGGTCAGGGTGGTCACAAGCACCCGCTCCTGCCGCTGGATGCGGGCGTTGATCTCGCCCAGCAGGTCCACCACCTGCCCTTCCACCGGGCGCACCGAGATGACCGGGTCCAAAAGACCCGTGGGACGGATGACCTGCTGCGCCACCTGTGAGCTGTTCCGGCGCTCGTACTCGCCGGGGGTGGCGGAGACAAAGATCATCTGGTTGAGCTTGGACTCCACCTCCTCAAATTTCAGGGGGCGGTTATCAAAGGCAGACGGCAGACGGAAGCCATACTCCACCAGCGTTTTTTTGCGGGCGTAGTCGCCGCCGTACATGGCGCGCACCTGCGGCAGGGTGACGTGACTCTCGTCCACGAAGAGCAGAAAATCCTCCGGGAAATAATCCAGCAAGGTGGTGGGCATACTGCCCGGCGCACGACCGGACAGCACTGCCGAGTAGTTTTCGATGCCTTTGCAGATGCCCACCTCGTTCAGCATCTCGATATCGTAGTTGGTGCGCTGGGCAATGCGCTGCGCTTCGATCAGCTTGCCCTCGGCGGTGAACTGCTTGACCTGTGCGTCGCACTCGGCGCGGATCTTTTCCAGCGCAGCGGCCTTTTTTTCGGCGCTGACAATATAGTGGCTGGCCGGGAAGATAGCAACGTGCTTGACCACGTTCTGCTTGGAGCCGGTCAGGGGGTTGAACTCGGTAATGCGGTCAATCTCGTCCCCGAAAAACTCCACCCGGATGGCAAGCTCACTCATATAAGCCAGATAAATGTCCACCGTGTCGCCGTGCACCCGGAACTTATTGCGCACAAAATTCACGTCGTTGCGCTCGTATTGCAGGGTGACCAGCTTTTTGCACAGCTCGTCCCGCTCCATCTGCATCCCGGGGCGCAGACTGATGACCATGCTGCGGTAGTCGATGGGGTCGCCCAGCGAGTAGATGCAGGATACCGATGCCACAATAATGACATCCCGCCGCTCGGAAAGCGCCGCCGTAGCCGAGTGGCGCAGACGGTCGATTTCGTCGTTGATGGCGCTGTCCTTTTCAATATAGGTATCGGTGCTGGGAATGTAGGCCTCCGGCTGGTAGTAGTCGTAGTAGCTGACGAAGTACTCCACCGCGTTGTTGGGGAAAAACGAGCGAAACTCGGTACACAGCTGTGCCGCCAGCGTTTTGTTGTGCGCCAGCACCAGCGTGGGGCGGTTGCACTGGGCAATGACGTTGGCCATGGTAAAGGTTTTGCCGCTGCCGGTCACGCCCAGCAGGGTCTGGCAGCGGTCGCCCCGCTGCACCCCCTCCACCAGCTGCGCGATTGCCTGAGGCTGGTCACCGGTGGGGGCATAGTTCGACACCAGTTCAAATTTTTCCTCTGCCATCGTTTTTCTCCCTTCCGCGCGCATAACCACAATCCGTTGTTGTTTCAAGTTGTATTATAGCACGCATATTTTATAATGTAAACAGTTTTTTGTTTTACGGCCAGAAAAGCGTACCGGTCTTGAAATCGTAGATGGGCAGGCGGTTGGCGTCCCGCATGGAAAAATACTCGGTGTCGGTCAGGATAAAGTGATCCAGCAGGTGCACATTTACCAGTCCCAGTGCCCGGGCAATGCTGCCGGTAGCGTCCATATCTTCCAGCGAGGGCAGTGCCACCCCGTTGGGGTGGTTGTGGCAGAGCACCACGGCATCCGTACCGCCCTTGATGGCGGCAGCCACCACGTTCTTGATATCCAGACTGACCCGGTCGGAGGTGCCCTCCCGCAGCCAGACGGCGGCGCGCACCCGCTTGCGGCTGTCCAGACTGACCAGCATGGCGCGCTCGTAGTCCGACCACGCAAACTTTGCCATCAGATAGCTGCCCATCTGCTCGGTGGTCTTGATGCAGCGGGTGGTGCTGGTGCGGCTGCGGCCATAGTACCGGCTGATCTGGGGCAGCAGATGCAGCATCCGGGCGGTAGAGGGGCCTACGCCCTCTACGGTGCACAGCTCTTCCTCGCTGGCTTCCAGCACCGCCGCAAAATCTCCAAACCGGTCGATCAGGTCGTGGGCGATGCCGTTGGTATCCTTCTGGGCGTTGGTCAGGTAAAGCACATATTCCAGCGCCTCGTGCTCGGCCAGACTGTCCAGCCCGTAGCTTTGCACCCGCTCCCGCATCCGCTGGCGATGTCCCTTGTGCCGTTTATTCTCTGCCATGGCGGTACTCCTTTTTCTATGTTCTCTCCTTATAGTACCCATTTTGCGGCGCAAACACAAGCGTTCTGCAAAAATAACCCGGATTTTGCACCGGAATGCGCGTTGACTTCCCGCCCCGCCTGTATTACTATAAAAGCATGATTCTGACAAGAACGATGAGGATAGCTTTATGAAACAATTTACTGCCACCGCCAACGATGACGGCGTGCGTCTTTCGCGCTTTGTGCAGAGCGTGACCCGCGATTTTCCCACCAGCCTGCTGTACAAGAGTTTCCGCAACAAGCGGGTGAAGGTGAACGGCAAAAAGGCCGCACCGGAATACCGTTTGCAGGCGGGGGATCTGATCGAGCTGTACATCAACGACGAGTTTTTCCCGCCGGAGGGTGCAAAGCCGGTGCAGAAGGCTGCCCCCAAAAAGCAGCCTAATCAGCCCAAGGTGACTGTCATCTACGAGGACGAGAACCTCGCAGTGCTGTACAAGCCCACCCATCTGCTGTGCCACAGCGACCGTACCGGTGACGCCAATCTGGTGGATGCCTTTACCCAGTACCTGACCCAGAAGGGCGAGTATGACCCCCACGGTGAGAACCGCTTCAAACCCGGCATCTGCAACCGGCTGGACCGCGGCACCGAGGGGCTGGTGATCGCCGCCAAGAATTACGCCGCCCTGCGGGACATGAACGAGATCATCCGCACCGACTTGCTGAAAAAGGAGTACTACACCATCACGGTGGGTATTCCCCAGTCCGGGCGGTTCACCGCATGGTGGGAACACGACGAGAAGAACAACAAGGTCAGCATCCACGCCCATCAATCGCAGGACGAGCGCCGCAAGCAGATCATCACGGATGTGGACGTGCTGCGCACCGCCGGGCCCTTTGCCCTGTGCAAGATCGGCCTTGTCACCGGGCGCACCCATCAGATCCGCGCCCATCTGGCCTATCTGGGCAAGCCGGTGCTGGGCGATATCAAATACGGCAACCGCAAGATGAACGAGCGCACCGGCACAAAAACGCAGGCGCTGTGCGCGGTACGCATCAGCTTTCTGGATGTGCCGGAGGAAAACACCCTGCACTACCTCTCCGGCAAGGTCATCAAGCTGAAAGACCCGCAGATCTTACAGCAGTTTGATGCACTGGATAAAAGCAAAAACGCATAACAATAAGACCGCTGTTTGCAACAACTGCAAGCAACGGTCTGTTTTTTGCGCCATTTTTTGTCCTATTCACGCCCGGCCGGGCAGCCAGACCGTCGTTTTTGCCCCGCAGGGGGTGTTCTGCCCGAACACTGCCGTGCCGCCATGGGCGGCGGCGATCTGCTGCACTACATATAAGCCAAGGATATGGGGCGCATTTTCGGCAGGCTCCGCAGCATTCAGCGCCGCCAGAACGGCAGAGGGATAGCCGATGCCGTCATCCGCTACGGTCAGGCAGAAGCGTTCCCCTACCCGCCGGGTGTGCACGGTAATGTTCACCGGCTTTGGGTTATGCCGGACGCTGTTGTTCAGCAGGTTTTCCAGCAGCCGTGCCAGCAGCGCCTCATCCACCGAAAGCACTGTCTGCTCTGCTGGTTCTTCCTGTTCCAGTGTGATCTCGCAGTGCTCTGCCAGCGGGCTTTCGCAGAACTGCGCCACCAGCTGCCGGAACAGCGGCCCTGCCCGGAGGTCTTTCCGGCGCAGGGGTTGGGCACCGTATTCCAGCTTACTGGTCAGGTTCAGGTCATCAATGAGGGTGCGCAGCTTTTCGCACTGGGTGCGGATGCCGGCCGCTTTCTGCCGGGAGCTGTCCGGCAAAAGTGCGTCCTGTTCCAACTGCTCCGCCCAGCCTAAGATCAGCGCCAGCGGGGTGCGCACGTCATGGCTGACCCCTGCGATCCACTGGGTGCGGGCGTTGTCCCGCCGGGAAAGCATCTCATTTTTGGCTTGCAGCTGCGCCCCGGTCCGGTTCAGCTTTTCTGCCAGTTCCCCGGCAAAGCCATCCGTAGGCAGTTGAACGGTCTGCCCCTGCGCCAGCGCATCCAGACCGTTTGCCACGGTCTCCAGCCGCTTTGCCCCCCGCCAGCTCAACCAGAAGCAGAGCGCCAGACCCAGCAGCAGCATTCCCAGCGCTGCCGCCGGGAGCACCCGCACCATGCTCAGGGCAAAATCCGGTGAGCTGTAAATGCTGTACTTCCACAGGCTTCCCTTTGGCAGCCCGATGACGAACAGTCCGTAGGGTTCTGTCCAGCAGAACACCGGGTAATCCGCCAGATACCAGCGGGCAAATTTGGCGATATCGCCGGGAGTGTAGGCATGGTTCAGCTCCTGCGGCAGGCCGTAGCTCCAGCGGATATTTCCCACATCGTCCAGCACCATCGCCCACGCGTAGCCGTTCATCCACTCCTGCGGGGTGCGTTCTGCCCCAAAGGCAAGCCCTTCGGCGGTCTCCACCATGGAATCCGCGATCTCGCTGGAGGAATACTCCCGCTGCGGCAGGCGGCAGCTCTCTTGCCAGCCCAGCCAGCCCAGCACCGCAACACCGGAAAACAACAGCAGCAGAACAATGCCCACCGCCGCCAGCACATACCGCCGGATCAGGCGCACAAAGGTTTTCATGCTTCTTCCCCCTTTGTCAGCTTATAGCCGATGCCCCGTACCGTCCGCAGAAACTGCGGCGCACCGGGTTCGGCTTCCAGCTTCTCCCGCAGATGCCGGATATGTACCCCCAGACTGTTCTCGCAGCCATAATAATCTGCGCCCCAGACCGCCGCACAAAGGGCATCGTAGGTAACGATGTGTCCCCGGTTCTCTGCCAATTTCCGCAGCAGCGCCAGCTCGGTAGCAGTCAGCGCCAGCTCGGTAGCAGTCAGCGCCAGTGTTTTGCCCTCTGGCAGGGTAACAATGGCATCATTCAGGTCTACGCACCGCTCCCCCAGCTGCAAAGGTGCCGGTTTTG
>CAJMQZ010000126.1 GCA_905215595.1 uncultured bacterium | reverse complement strand
CTCCCGTGAAAATGCAATGCCGGAGCGTCCGCAGACGCTCCGGCATTGCTCTATTAAAAATAATTCTTCCTCTGACTATGCGCAGAGCAACGCGGAGCGCATTTCAAACCGTCTCAGCTCAGCTCCACAGGGGCTTCGGGCTGGTTCTCCACGCGGGCACTGGTGCGTCCCTCGGGACGGATCTCCCCGGCGGCGACCAGCGAGATCTTGGTCAGAGTGGGGCCTACCAGCTCGTATACCAGCACCGAGAACAGCACCACGTTGCGCACCATGTGGCCGTCCGACAGCTCGGCGGCGGTAGCAGCCATGCCCAGTGCCACGCCGGCCTGCGGCAGCAGGGTGATGCCCAGATACTTTTGGATGGCGGGGCTGCAGCTGGTGGCGCGGCAGCTCAGGTAGGAGCCGCTGATCTTACCGGCAGAGCGCGCCACGATGTACACCACACCGATGAGCAGCACCATGGGGTTGGTAAGGATGGTCAGATCCAGTTCTGCGCCGGACAGCACGAAGAACAGGATGTTGATGGGGGACACCCAGCGGTCCAGACGGTCCATCAGCTCGTCCGAGGTGGGGCAGACGTTGCAGAACACGGTGCCGGTCATCATGCACACCAGCAGCAGGGAGAAGCCGCAGCGCACGCCGCCTACCTCAACCTCCAGCAGGGAAACACCCACCGTCAGCAGCACAAAGGCCACCGACAGGCTCATGCGCTTGGACCGGGAGTGGAAGTAGACCTCCAGCAGGTTCAGCAGGTAACCGGCAACGGCACCCAGCAGCAGGGACAGCAGGATCTCCATGAGAGGCTCCACCACCACGCTGAGCAGGTCCATGTGGCCCTGCTCCAGGGCATTGGCCACCCCGTAGGAGGCCGAGAACAGCACCAGGCCCACAGCGTCGTCAATGGCGACCACCATCAGCAGCAGGTGGGTCAGGGGGCCCTGGGCCTTATACTGCTTTACCACCATCAGGGTGGCAGCCGGGGCCGTGGCTGCGGCAATGGAGCCCAAGGTAATAGCGGACGCCAGGGACAGCACCTGGGGGAACAGCAGATGCACCCCCACCAGGGCCACGTCCACCAGGGCGGTGGTGATCACCGCCTGGGCGATGCCCACGGTAATGGCCTGCTGGCCCATGCTCCGCAGGGAGCTGAGCCGGAACTCGTTGCCGATGACAAAGGCGATAAAGCCCAGTGCCACCTGGGTGACTACGCCGTAGCCCTCCACCTGCTCCAGGGAGCCAAAGCCGATGCCCAGGCCGCTGAGGCCCAGCCGCCCCAGCACAAAGGGGCCCAGCAGCAGCCCGGCCACCAGATAGGACGTGACCGCCGGAAGATTTACCGCCTTGGCCAAACGGGACATGAGCAGGCCTGCGATCAGAGCGATCGACAGGCAGATCAACATTTGTTCCATGTGTGTTCTCCTGGGGCAGAGCGGTTCCGCAGCCTGCCCCATTTCCTCCTTATTTTATAAACTTCTCATTCCAGGGCCGTGCAGGAAAGGGAATGCGCCCAGGGGAAACCTGCACGACAAAAAACGCATACTATATCAGTATACTCTCCGCCAAAAGAAAAAGCAACCATTCACCGCACTTTTATGAAAAATCAAGGCAAACAGCAAAAAAGCTCCCCCGAAATCGGGGGAGCAAGAGACACCGCAGTGCCTATCCTTAGTTGAATTTGAACAGCTTCCGGGCCAGACGATAGCACCCCAGCACCACTTTGTCGCCGCCGGGGACGCTCACATTGGTCACACCGCCCAGGCTCAGCACCACCGAGCGGTACACCTTGGGGCTCACATGGTCCTTCAGGTACTGCCACAGTTCCTTCTTTTTGGTGTAGGCCTCCGGGGTGCCGTCCAGCAGCAGGAAGATGTCGCTGACGGTCATCATCATGGACAGGTAGTGGAGCATATAGGCCCGCAGACGCTTTTCATGCTTCAGGGCATCCAGGTCCTGGCAGTCGATCATGTGCCTGGTGACCCGCAGCTGCTGGTCCACCCGTTTGACCATGACGCTCTCGTTGACGCTCTGGTCGGCGCGGCCGATAAAATAGCGGTACAGGTCCAGGTCCATATAATACATGCTCTTGACATAGGGCAGGGGCTGGTACACAAAGATGTTGTCCACATAGAAGGTGTGCTTGGGCAGCACCATGCCGCACTGACGCAGCACCTGGGTGCGGTACATCACCGAGTGCATCAGCAGGTTCTGGTCCGGGCGGAAATGGCCCACATGCATCCAGCTGAACAGCCGGTTCTGCGGGAACACATTGGTGTAGCGCACGGTATGGCTGGTGCCGTCCTCCACATGCTCATACACATAGTTGCAGATCATCAGGTCCGGGGCGGTGTGGTGCTCCACCAGAACCGCCAGCTTATCCAGCACCTTTTTCAGGGCTTCGGTGTCCAGCCAGTCGTCACTGTCCACCACCTTGTAGTACAGGCCCGTGGCGTTGCGGATGCCCTGGTTGACGCCCTCGCCGTGGCCGCCGTTCTCCTGATGGATGGCCTTGACGATGGTGGGGTACTTTGCGGCGTACTCGTCGCAGATGGCGGGGGTGTCATCCTTGACGGAACCATCGTCCACCAGAATGATCTCGGCCTGTTCGCCTGCGCTCAGCAGCGTTTCGATGCAGTGACGCATATAGGCTGCCGAATTGTAGCAGGGCACGGCAAAGGTAATAAGTTTCTGCTGCATATTATAAATGCTCCTTTTTACGTTGCATAGTCCATGCCGGGCTGTCTGCGGAGTGGCATGGAGATATGTGTTCTCATTATAGCATTTTCGCGCCTGAAAAGCTATCCTTCCCGGGCAGAAAGATCGGTTATTGCACATTTTTACGCAAAGTGACGCTTTTTTCTGCCAAAAGTATCGGTTTTGTGGTATACTGATAAGGTTTTGAGCGTTCTGCGCGTCAGCGCACCTATATATATAACGGAGGAGACCATGGAAAACCCGCACAGTATCCTGAAAAAAGTTTTCGGCTACGACAACTTCCGCCCCGGGCAGGAGGAGATCGTCAGCCGCCTGCTGGCCGGGCAGGATGTGCTGGCGGTCATGCCCACCGGCGCGGGCAAATCCATCTGCTATCAGGTGCCGGCGCTGCTTTTGCCGGGCATTACCATCGTGGTGTCCCCGCTGGTCAGCCTGATGAAGGATCAGGTGGGAGCGCTGGTGCAGGCGGGCGTGGCGGCGGCTTTTCTGAACAACAGCCTGACCGACAACCAGAAGGCGCTGATGCTGCACCGCGCCCGGGAGGGCTGGTATAAGATCATCTATGTGGCGCCGGAGCGGCTGGAGATGCCGGGCTTCCAGCGGTTCGCGCAGGAGCAGAAAATCAGCATGGTCACGGTGGACGAGGCGCACTGCATCAGCCAGTGGGGACAGGATTTCCGCCCCAGCTATCTGCGCATCAAGGAATTTGTGGACAGCCTGCCCAGCCGACCGGTCATGGGCGCGTTCACGGCCACCGCCACCGCCCATGTGCGGGAGGATATCCGCACCCATCTGGCGCTGCAAGCGCCCTACGAGGTGACCACCAGCTTCGACCGCCCCAACCTGTACTTCGAGACCCGGCGGGCGCTGCCCAGCCAGAAGCCCAAGGAGCTGCTGGAACTGGTACTCAAAGAGGGCAATCATGCGGGCATCGTGTATTGCAGCACCACCCGGCAGGTGGACGAGACGGTACAGCTGCTGCAGAGCCGCAGCATCCGGGCGGCGGCTTACCACGCAAAGCTGGATGCGGACACCCGGCGGCAGAATCAGGACGATTTTCTCTACGACCGGGTGCAGGTGATGGTGGCCACCAATGCCTTTGGCATGGGCATCGACAAGCCAAACGTGCGGTTCGTCATCCATTATAATATGCCTAAGGACTTGGAAAGCTATTATCAGGAGGCCGGACGCGCCGGGCGCGACGGTCAGCCCGCCCGGTGCACCCTGCTGTATTCCGGCACGGATGTGCGCACCATCCGCTTTTTCATCGACAAGGAGCGGGAGGCCGACAACGGTCTGCCTGCGGATGTAAAGGCCGAAGCCGCCCGCAAGGCAGAGGAGCGGCTCAAGTACATGACCTTCTACTCCACCACCCAGCACTGTCTGCGCGGCTTTCTGCTGCAATACTTCGGGGAGGCCGCGCCCAAAAAGTGCGGCAACTGCTCCTGCTGCCTTGCCGCCGAGCAGGAAGCCCAGCTGCAGGTGGAGTACGCCCGCCGCCGTGCCGCCCAGAGCGCCGACCGGCTGGAAAAGCCCCGCCGCGCAAAGCCCGCCGCGGGCAGCTTGAGCGAAGCGGACGAAAAGCTGCTCAACGCCCTGTATGCGGTGCGCAAGCGCCTTGCGGGCAAGCAGAACCTGCCCGCCTTTATGGTGTTCAACGATGCTACCCTGCGGGAGATGGCAGAGAAAAAGCCTATGAGCATCGACGAGCTGCTGAACATCAGCGGCGTAGGCGAAAAGAAAGCCGCCCGCTACGGCAACGCCTTCCTGCGCGTCATCGAGGACGCTGTGGGCAGCCGGGAATGAGAAAAGAAACAGCATCTGCAAGGTTCGCTTCTGAATTCAGAAAATTGGCGAATTTTGCAGATGCTGTTGTTTTTTGTGGGGCAAATCCTCTTACCGTTCCATGCTATGGGTGGCGAATACCTTTTCGTCCTCCCACCACACGGGCTGCCCGGCGGCAAGGGACTTTGGTACATCCAGCAGGCGCTGGTTGCGGCTGCCGCGGAAGCGCAGGGAGATGTCGTGCTCGGCCTGCACGAATCTGCCGTCCACCAGCACATCCAGCAGTGCCAGCAGCTCGTCGGTCACCTCACACCGCGCGGGGCTGGGCTCTTTGCCGGTAAGCTGCTCCCAAGTGTAGCCGGAGTAGCACCACACCGTCTTGGCGGGGTACAGCGCCTTGAAGTTGCGCACAAAGGGCAGCAGCTCCCGCTGGTTCTCCGGCTCAAAGGGTTCGCCGCCCAGCAGGGAGAGCCCGGCGATATAGTCCGGTTGACAGGAGGCGAATACCTCGTTGCGCACGGTCTTATCAAAGGGCTGCCCGTAGTCAAAATCCCATGCCACGGCGTTGAAGCAGCCCGGGCAGTGGTGGCGGCAGCCGGACACAAAAACGCTGGTGCGCACCCCGGGACCGTTGGCGATATCGTAATATTTGATGTTTGCGTAGTTCATGCTCATGTTCCTGTCGTTTGCTGAAAAGATATTTGGAGCGGCCGAAAGGCCGCTCCAAATATCAAATCAAAAATAAAATTTTGCTGTTGTTACAGATGCAGTACGCGATCCTTGATCTCCTGCGTGCGGCCCTGGTTCCAGAACTGGGTGCCGATATAACCGCAGGTGCGGCGGGCAACGT
>CAJMQZ010000125.1 GCA_905215595.1 uncultured bacterium | reverse complement strand
TTCTGGACCCGGCTGGTCTGAGCTACCTGCAGACCATCGTGTTCATTCTGGTCATCGCCGTGCTGGTGCAGTTCATCGAGATCTTCCTCAAGAAGTATGTCGTGGCCCTGTACAACTCGCTGGGCGTTTACCTGCCCCTGATCACCACCAACTGCTGCGTGCTGGCCGTGACCATCCTGGTCGTGGATGACTACGGTGCAGATGTGGCAGCTCTGGGCTTTGGCGCTGCCTACATTGAGGCTCTGGTCTGCTCCATCGGCGCAGGCGTCGGCTTCATGCTGGCCATGGTCATGTTCAGCGGTGTGCGCAAGCGCGTGGAAGCCTGCGATCCCCCGGCACCCTTCAAGGGCCTGCCCATCACCCTGATCGCAGCAGCAATCACCAGCCTGTCCTTCATGGGCTTCGGCGGCATCGTCGAAAACCTGTTCAATGTCACGCTGTAAGGGAGGAACAGGATTATGAATATTGTATCTGCTGTTATCCTGTGTACCATCGTGGGCGCAGTCGGCGCGATCGTTCTGGTCGCAGCGTCCAAGTTCATGGCGGTGGAGGAAGACCCCCGCATTGAAGAAGTTACCAACTGCCTTGCCGGTGCAAACTGCGGCGGCTGCGGCTACGCAGGCTGTGCGGACTACGCAAAGGCTGTGGTCATGGACGGCGTGCCCTGCGACAAGTGCGCACCCGGCGGCCCCAAGGCTGCCGCTGCCATTGCCAAGATCATGGGCGGCACGGCCAGCGCTGTGGAAAAGAAGGCGGTTGTCCAGTGTCAGGGCAATTCCGAGCACTGCAAGCCTGCTTATGATTACAAGGGCATCCAGACCTGTGCAGCCGCTGCTGCCCTGTACGGCGGCCCCAAGACCTGCTCCTTTGCCTGCGTTGGTCTGGGCGACTGCACCAAGGTGTGTAAGTTCGATGCCATCCACATTGTGGACGGTGTTGCCAAGGTGGACAAGGACAAGTGCACCGGCTGCGGTGCCTGCGCAAACATCTGCCCCAAGCAGGTCATCATGATCGATGTGGGCGGCCCGCGCAAGCCGGTGGTCATGTGCTCCAACAAGGACAAGGGTGCTGTGGCAAACAAGCTGTGCACCACCTCCTGCATTGCCTGCGGCATGTGCGAGCGCACCTGTAAGTTCGACGCTATCCACGTGGTGGACGGCGTGGCCCGCATCGACTATGACAAGTGCAAGGGCTGCGGCATGTGTGCCCAGAAGTGCCCCAAGCACATCATCCTCTTCCCGCTGAAGGATGACCCCAATCCCCCGAAGCCCGTGGTGAAGCCCGCCGCTCCCGCTGCTGCCCCCGCAGCAAAGCCGGAAGCCAAGGCTGAGGCAAAGCCCGAGACCAAGGCAGAGTAAACTGTAAACCAAAGCCCGCCGTGCGCAATGCCCGGCGGGCTTTTTGTACCCGTTTATTCCGTCTTAGTGGGACGAATGGTCACCTCGCCGCAGCGCAGCGCCTCGGTGCGCCCGCCATCCCGCTGTACCACCAGCCGCCCGGTATCGTCAATGGAAAGCGCCTGTGCGGCGTAGGTCTCGGTGCCGGTGCACACGGTCACCCAGTGGCCGGGCACAAAGCAGCGGGCGCGGTACTCGTCCAGACAGGCAAAGCCCGGGCAGAGCGCCAACAGTTCCCGCCCGATGGCACCTGCCAGCGCCGCCCGGCTTACCGGGGCGGGGCCGCCGGGGTATAGGCTGCCTGCTTTGGCGGTCAGCTCCGGGGGAAAGTCCTCAGCCGTGGTGGTCAGGTTCAGCCCGATGCCCACCACCAGCCATTCCAGCTGGCCGCTTTCAAGGTCGGTACCGGCCTCGGTCAGGATGCCGCACACCTTTTTGCCCTTGTAATACAGGTCGTTCACCCACTTGATGGCAAGTTCCAGCCCGCACAGCGTCTGCACCGCCCGGCACACTGCCACTGCCGCGCCGATGGTGGCGGTCTGGGCGTTGGCGGCGGGCAGCGGCGGGCGCAGCACCACCGAGCAGTACACCCCCTTGCCCGCCGGGCTGGCAAAGCTGCGCCCCAGCCGCCCGCGCCCGGCGGTCTGTCCGCCCGCCAGCACCAGCGTGCCGTGGGCGGCGCCTTCCAGCGCCAGCAGCTTTGCGGTGCGGTTGGTGCTTTCCAGCGTGTCGTATAGCTGCACCGGGGCGGGGTAGGGGCCTACCGCCTCGGTGCAGAAGGGGTCGCCGCCCAGCAGACGGTACCCCCGGCGGGAGGCGGCTTCCAGCGCATAGCCCTGCGCGGTAAGCGCCGCTGCCGCCTTGTGCACGGCAGCGCGGCTGACCCCCAGCTGCTGCGCCAGCTGCTGGCCGGAAATATACGCGCCCTCGGCGGCGCTCAGCGCCTGTAAAAGCGCCTGACGGGTGGTAGAAGCCATGGCGAAAATCCTCCCTGTGTGCTATACTGCTATTGTACCATATCTGCGGCAGAAGAAAAAGTTTGAAAATATTTCAGTTTTTTGCAGGAACTGCCGCCGCTCTTTCGTATTAAAGAAAGAAGGGCGGCGCAGAGCACCGCATCCAGAACCGGAAAGGAGGCCGTGCAGCGCGTTGACAACACAGGAATTCAGCACGATGGTGCAGAAATATCAGGCGCTCGTGTACACGGTCTGCCATCAGCTGGTGCCGGATGTACAGGAGGCGCAGGACCTGACGCAGGAGACCTTTCTGGCGGCGTGGCGGGCCATCGACCGCTGCCCGCCCGGCTTTGAAAAGCAATGGCTGGCGCGTATCGCGGCCAACAAAGCCAAGGATTATCTGCGCAGCGCGTGGGTGCGCAAGATGAACACCCCCGGCGACGAGGTGCTGGCGCTGGAAGGTGCGCCACCCGGTATGCAGCCGGAGCAGCAGGTGCTGGAAGCACTGGGCGAAGAGGAGCTTACGGAGATGATCTTGAATCTGCGCGAGCCCTACCGCACACCCTGCTGTCTGGTGCTGCTGGAGCAGCACACCATGGCCGAAGCTGCAAGGCTGTGCGGACGCCCGCCCAAAACGGTGGAAGCGCAGATCTACCGCGCCAAAAAGCTGCTGGCGCAGCAGATCTTGCAAAACGACCGCATACCCTGTGAAAGGAGGAGCGTACATGGAACTGTTTGACGCAAAAGGCTGCCTGAGCAAGGAAGGCTTACAGGCACTGATCGATGGACAATTGGACGAGCTGCAGCGGCTGGAAGCCGCCGAGCACCTTGCCTACTGCGACCGCTGCATGGACCGTTACACCGCCCTGCTGACCGACGATGTGCTGGAGCAGCCGCCGCGCTCCGCCCGGGGTGCGGTGATGGGCACCATCTGGATACGGCTGATGCAGAACACATGGGGACGCGCCGCCGTGGCCACCGTAGCCGCTGTGCTGGCACTGACCATGTGGCGCACCGGTACGCTGGAACAGATCCTGCACACCGGGCAGCAGCTGAACACATGGCTGCCGCAGACCACCCAGCAGACCGAACCGGAGCTGCTGGGCAAGCCGGTGAAGGACAAAGCCCCGCAGCAATCCACCGCCCCGCTGGGCAAGCCCATAGAGGACAAAAAGCAGCTGACCGAAAAACTATCCGACGCACTGGACGGGCTTTTGCACCACAGTGCAGACACCACTGAGAAATGAGGGAACTGATTATGAAGAAAAACGGGATCCTGACCCTGCTGTTTGCCTGCATCCCCGGTGCGGGGCAGATGTATCAGGGCTATATGAAGCGGGGGCTTTCGCTTATCACCATGTTCTGCCTGTTTATTATCTTAGGCAGCACCACGGGGCTGGACGCGCTGGTAGTCGGCTGCATCGTCGTGTATATGTACAGCTTTTTCGATACCCTCAACCTCCGCGCGCAGCTGGCGGCGGAAAAAGCCCCGGAGGACGATTATCTGGTGCACTTCAACTGGCAGGATGCCCGCATGACCCAGTTCATGGGCGAGAGCCACAAGCTGGTGGGCTGGGGGTTGATCGCACTGGGCGCGATCGTGTTCTACAACAACATCATCATGCGGGTGCTGGGCGATGTGATGTGGCGCTGGGGACAGGATAACCCGGTTTTCCGAGCCATCTACCTGATGCTGGATGCCCTGCCGCAGATCGTGGTCTGCGTGGCACTGATCGTGTGTGGTATGTGGCTGGTGCGCGGCCCGAAAAACAAAAAGGGCAAGCAGCCCCCCGAGGAGGAGGCCGAAGACTTCCACGCCTACACGGCTGCGCCGCAGGCAGAGGATGCAGAGGATGCCGAGGACACCGCGGACACGGACGCCCATTTTGCCATGCCGGAGCTTTCGGCACTGCTGGGGGAGCCGGTGACCGGTGCAGAGCAGGACGAAACCCCTGTGGAGGATGACGATGACCGAGCAGAATAAGACTCCTTTGACGGCACAGCCGGGCAGCGCGCCCGCGCCGGAGCAGAAACCGGCAGAAAAACGACCTGCTGAAAAGCCCCTGCGCCGGGTGGGCAGCCTGACCTTGGGCGCGTGTCTCATTGCGGCGGGCGCGTTCTTCCTGCTGTATTTCTTTGTGCCGGGCTTTGATGTGCAGCTGACCCTGAAAATTGCCCCGGCGGTGGCGCTGGTGCTGCTGGGGTGCGAGGTGCTCTTCTTTGCCGCCCGCCCCGGCCGCTGGAAGTACGATTTTGTGTCCGTGCTGGTCTGTCTGGTGCTGATGGCGGGCTGCTTCTGCATGGCGATGCTGCCCCTGCTGTGGGACGAAGTGAGCGGCGAAAATCAGCAGACGATGAACCGCCTGAGCGCACAGGCCATTGACGAACTGTACACCGCCTGTAAGCGGGACGCGCAGGATATTGCCATCCGGGATATCAGCGGCAGAATGTTCCTGAGCGGCCCGCAGGCCGAAACCTTGCAGGAGGCAGCCGCCTTGCCCGCCGGGGATGTCTACCTGACCTTGACCGTGGAGCTGTTCGGTCCCTACGACAGCGCCGCCGCCTTTGCCCGGGATTGCTACGCTTTGACCGCACTGGCAAAGCAGTGCACCGTGCCGCCGGAAAGTCTGCACTTTACATGGGATGCCCGCAGCCCGGCAGAAAGCAGCCTGAACACCGGCAGTCTGCTGTACACCGAGGATTATTCGCTGGACCTGAGCGGCGCTGTGCAGCTGGATTGGACAGAGCAGCAGATGGAGCAGCAGACCGAGACCGAGTATCTGCTGGATGCAGAGAATATCCCCGACGAGGATTAAAAAATACCGCTGCACGAAACCCTCTCAGTCATCGCTGCGCGATGACAGCTCCCCCGAAAGGGGGAGCTTTTTTGCTTTATATGCGGTAAACAAAAACCGCCCCGAAGTCCTAAGACTTCAGGGCGGTTAAGCTGGAGCTGCTATCCAGATTCGAACTGGAGACCTCATCCTTACCAAGGATGC
>CAJMQZ010000124.1 GCA_905215595.1 uncultured bacterium | reverse complement strand
TGGTGGGGGTGACCAGCGGCGGATAGCCTGCATCCTCGCGGACGCGGGGGATCTCGGCCAGCACTTCGTCCAGCTTGTCCTCCTTGCCGGCATCCTTCAGCTGCTTGAGCATGTTGGAGAACATGCCGCCCGGCACCTGATACAGCAGAGTGTTGGCGTCCACGCCCAGGCTCTTGGGGCTGATCTGGCCGTTGGCGATGTACTTTTCGCGCAGCTTTGCAAAGTAAGCACGCACGATATTCAGCTGCTTCAGATCCAGACCGGTGTCGTAATCGGTGCCCTGCAGGGCAGCAACCAGACTCTCGGTAGGCATGTGGCTGGTGCCAAGGCTCAGGGGGCTCATGGCGGTATCGATGATATCGGCACCTGCCTCGATGCCCTTGAGGATGGACATGGAAGCCAAACCTGCAGTGTAGTGGCTGTGGATATCCACAGGGATGCTGACGGTCTCCTTCAGCTTCTTGACCAGATCATAGCAGGTATAGGGAGTGAGCAGACCGGCCATATCCTTGATGCAGATGGAGTTTGCGCCCATCTCTTCCAGGGTCTTGGCGTAGGCAGCAAAGTACTCGTTGTTGTGCACAGGGCTCAGGGTATAACTGATGCAGCCCTGCACATGAGCGCCTTCCTTGTTGGCTGCCTTGATGGCAGTCTGCAGGTTGCGGGGATCGTTCAGTGCGTCGAAGATGCGGATGACATCAATGCCGTTTGCCACGGACTTCTGCACAAAATACTCCACGGCATCATCTGCGTAGGGGCGGTAGCCCAGCATGTTCTGGCCGCGGAACAGCATCTGCAGCTTCTGGTGGGGCAGCTCCTTGCGCAGGATGCGCAGGCGCTCCCACGGGTCTTCGTCCAGAAAGCGGATGCAGCTGTCGAACGTAGCGCCGCCCCAGCACTCCACGGAGAAGTAGTTGATCTTGTCCATTTCGGGCAGGATGGGGCGCATCTCGTCCATGGTCATACGGGTGGCCAGCAAAGACTGGTGCGCATCACGCAGGACGACCTCGGTCACCTTGATCGGCTTTTTTGCCATGGTAGTCACCTCTTCCTTAGTTCATGGAAACCAGAACGTCACCGGAGTTGACGGTATCGCCCTTGTTCACGTTGATGGAAGCAACGGTGCCATCCTGCGGAGCAACGATCTCGTTCTCCATCTTCATGGCCTCGAGGATGACCAGCACGTCACCGGCCTTGACGGAAGCACCGGCTGCGACCTTGACATCCAGGATGTTGCCGGGCATGGGAGCCTTGACGGCGACAGCACCGGCAGCACCGGCGGGAGCAGCAGCCTTGGGAGCGGCAGCAGGAGCAGCCGGAGCCTTGGGTGCGGCGGGAGCAGCGGGAGCTGCAACGGGAGCAGCGCCTGCGGCGGTCTCCTCAACGGAAACGCTGTAAGCAACGCCATTGACGGTAATATTGTAGTACTTCATGGAAGGATCCTCCAAATCAAAATCGTATCAGATAAAACGTTCGGATGCTTACAGAGCCATGTTGCCGTGCTTCTTGGGCAGGCGGGCAGCACGCTTGGTGCTCAGCAGTTCCAGGGCTGCCACCACGCTGGAGCGCACATTGGCAGCGTCACAGACCATATCGGCAGCACCGCAGGCCACAGCGTTGGCAGCGCTGCACACCTCTGCGGTGTAAGCGGCAGCCTTGGCGTTGGTGGCAGCAATGATGTTGTCGGAAGCGTCGATCTCGTCCTTGTACAGAACGCTGACCGCTGCGCTGGGCTCCAGAGCGCTGACCACGCAGCCGGTGACGGCGATGCGCAGGTCCGCAGCAGCCAATGCGGTGTAGACAGGGCCCACAGCCTTGCCGGCCAGAACGGTGACCTTTGCGGTGGTGGCGTCGGCGTAGGTGGCGGCCAGACGGGCAGCCTCACGGATGCCGCCGGCGATGTCATCGCTCACGCTGGGCACAAAGCCCTCGGTGTCCACAACGGTGACCACCGGCACGCTGAAGGCGTCGCACAGGCGCACAAAGCGGGCAATCTTGGCCACGCAGTTGTGGCACAGGTTCTTGCCGGTAGTCACAACGCCCACGGCGTTGCCGCCGACGGTGGCAAATGCGGTGTAGACCGACTTGCCAAAGCCTGCATACAGCTCCACGGTGCTGTCCTTGTCCACCACAGCGGCAGCAGCCTTGGCAGGCTCTGCACCGGCAGCCAGAGCAGCAGTGGGCTGCTCGAACTCAAAGATCGCAGGGCCGGTCAGGTTGTTGGCCGGCAGCAGGCCCACGATGTGAGCAGCTTTCTCGGCAGCTTCCTCAGCAGTGGGTGCCACAATGGCGGCCACGCCAGCCTTTGCAGCGGCGGCTGCGGTGCCGGCATCGGCCACCTTGTCGCCCTTGGCAGCAGAGGTGAACGGAGCGGTGAAGAACAGCTCTGCGCCCTCAGCCATGATGCAGACATCTGCATTGGCAGCGCTCAGTGCGCTGGTGCCGCCGCAGACACCCAGAACAACAGCCACCTGCGGGATCACGCCGGAAACCTTTGCGATCTGCGCATTCAGCTTTGCGCTGGCGGTCAGCACGTCCAGACCCTCGGCCAGCTTTGCACCAACCGAGTTATAGAAAGTGACCACCGGGCAGCCGGTCTGTGCAGCCATTTCCAGAACCTTGATGTTCTTTTCAACATCCTTTACGGTGACAGCCTCGCCGTTCTGATAAACAGCGTAAGCCTGCTGACCTGCAGCATAGCCGCAGGCAGCGCTCACTGCACCATCAGCAAACAGTGCAGTGTACTCCCCGTCATCGAAGAACTTGGCGAGGATTTCTCCCTTATTGATCTTTGAAGCCATAATTAGACCTCCTGGTTGTCTGTGTGAGCTTTCAAAATTATATTTATTATACAGAAGCTGGCAAAAAAATGCAAGGGATTCTATAAAAATCCATGCGATTCAACATCCATCGCTTATGGAAAGCCAAATTTTTAACGATTCATCGTTTTGCGCGTTTTATCTAAGTAAATCATCATTTTGCGGATGTAGAAATTTTCCCGGTTTTTTTGGCGAAACTGCACCCGCCTGCTGCGTTTTCTTTCCTGCCTGTTTATGTTACACTATGGTTACAAAACATAGATTGCCGGACGATCTGCCAAACTGTACTTATACAGCGCACACGAAGCGCCCGGTAAAAATGAAAAAGAGGTTGAAGCTATCTTGAAGCGATTCTCCGCCAAGTTCCGGCAGCAGGAGCAGATCTACCGCTCCCTGCACGATGCCGCCCGATCCCTGCTTTCGCCAAAAGGACGGGTATTTCTGCTTTTTCTGTTGTTTTATAAGGTACTGACAAATCTCCTGTTCGTACCGGTATTGCAGCTGATCTGGGCGCTGACGCTGCGGTTCGCGCCCATCCGCTACCTCAACAACAAAACTGCATCCCGCATCTTTGCCTCCCCTGCCATCATCGGATGCATTGCTGTGCTGGCGGTACTGGCAGCCTTCTGGAGCCTGTATGAAATCGCCGCGATGCTGCAACTATTGACGCGGATGCGGCACGGCGAACCGCTGCGGGCGGGGGCGGTGTTCCGGGATGCCTTTCGCAGCCTTGTGCGGGTGTTTCTGCCGCAGAACCTCCCGCTGCTGCTGTATGGCGTTGCCCTGATCCCGTTGACGAACTTTTTTCTGGCAGCAAACCATCTGGCCCAGTTTGCCGTGCCGGAATATCTCTGGGGGCTGCTGAAAGCGCGCGCTGCCAATCGTTTTCTATTTGCTCTGGCAGTGCTTTGTGTGCTGGCGCTGCTGCTGGACGGACTTGTAGTGCTGCCAAAATTCCTGCTGGAACGTAAAAGCTTTGGCTGTGCATTTGCGGAGAGTCTGCGGGTTTTGTGCAGCCGCGCCGGGCAGCTGTTTGCGCTGACACTGCGCTGGATTCTGACCGCTGCTGCGCGCACCGGACTGATGCTGCTGTGCGGTGCAACGCTATTTTATTGCGTCATTCTTGGTGTCGGCTTTGCCAGCACTGCTGCTCTGCTGGCACTTTCCCGCGCGGCGCTGCTGATCGAGCTTCCGTTCCTTTGTCTGCTTATGGACTGTGCCATGACGGCGGCGCAGAGTACCCTTACCGAGGTACTGTACAAAACGACCCGCCAGCCAGATACCGCGCAGCCGACCATTTGCAGTGCATCCCCTGCCCCGCACCGCGAACAGACGGTGCTGGCAGGAATGATGGCCTGCGCCGCGCTGGTCACCTGCGGCGTGGCAGCGGTGTATCTGCTGTTCCCGCAAACGCAGCCGCTGCAAAGCGTTCTGGGTCTTGCCGACCCGGTGATCACCTACCACCGGGGTTATTCCTCCCGTGCGCCGGAGAACACCATGGCTGCCTTCGAGGCCGCGCTGGAAGATGGCAGTCCCCGCATTGAGCTGGACGTGCAGATGACTGCTGACGGCGTAGCCGTGGTGACCCATGATACCAGCCTGCGCCGATGTACCGGCTGCAACGCCAACATCTATGATCTGCCCTATGCACAGGTGCAGCAGCTGGATGCCGGGCGCTGGTTCCATCGGCAGTTTACAGGTGCCTATATTCCCACGCTGGAGGAGGTTCTGGCGCTGTGCAAGGGCAAGACTGAGCTGAACATCGAGATCAAACCCAGCACCTTTACGCCGACATTGGAGGCCGAAACAGTGCGGCTGATCCACGCATACGACTACGGCGCGGACTGCGTGGTCACCTCTCAAAGCTACGAGACCCTATGCAAGGTGAAGGAGCTGGACCCGGACATTACCACAGGGTATATTCTGGCGCTGGGCGTGGGCACCTACTACGACCTGCCTGCCGCAGACTTTTTCAGCGTAGAATCCACCTTTATCACCGCCGGTATGGTGCAGCAGATCCATCTGCGCGGCAAGACCATCTCGGCATGGACCGTCAACCGCCAGCAGGATGCCGAAAAGCTGTTGCAGTTGGGTGTGGATGACCTGATCACCGACAAGCCCGAGATCATTGCGCCGCTGCTGGCACGGGACAAGGCTTTGGACAACCGCCTGCTCTGGCTGCGGGATCAAATCCAAGAGCTGTTTGCCGCCCCCGATGCTGAAGAAACGATGGAGGTCGAGGAGACTATCGAGGACGCCATTGAGGATCCCGAAGAGGTTTTGGACGAAGCGTAAGAAGATTTATACAGTAATACCGGGCAGCCCGCAGGCTGCCCGGTATTGCATTTTCACAAACAAAAAGGAGCCGCAGCACCCTGTTACAGGTACTGCGGCTCCCCTTTTGTCTTTGGAAGTTTAAATTACTTCACCATGCTTGCAACTTCAGATGCGAAGTCATCAGCACGCTTCTCCAGACCCTCACCCTTGACAAAGCGGGCGAACTTGACGATCTTGATCTCGCCGCCCAGATCCTTAGCGACCTTAGCGGTGTACTGAGCAACGGTCAGGTCGC
>CAJMQZ010000123.1 GCA_905215595.1 uncultured bacterium | reverse complement strand
GGTTCAGCACGTCGCCGCCGCCGTCCAGATTGAAGTAGCTGTGGTTGGTCAGGTTTACGATCGTGTCAGCGTCCGAGGACACACGGTAGTCCATGCGGAAGGTGTTGTCATCGGTAAGGGTGTAGCGCACCGCAATCTTCAGGGTGCCGGGAAAGCCGTCCTCGCCGTCGGGGCTTACGGCTTCCATCAGCAGGGTGTCGCCGAAGTACTTCACCTCATAGATTTTCCGGGAAAAACAGCCGTGCAGATGATGCTCGCCGCAGTTTTTTTCCAGCTGGTAGGTCTTGCCGCCCAAGGTAAAGACGGCGTTTTCGATGCGGTTGGCGTAGCGTCCCACAAAAGCACCGCAGCAGGTGCTGCCGGACGAGGTGAAGTCGTTTTCGTAATCTGCCATGGTGTCGTGACCCAGCACCACATCCACCGGGCCATTTTTGGCCGGGACGATGATATTTTTGATCACGCAGCCGTAATCCAGCACGCTGACGGACATTCCTCCGGGGTTTGAGAGGATGTACTCGGTAACATTAGCGCCCTCTTTGGTCACACCGAAGGGCTTGGAACGGATCTGTGCCATTGGGCCTCGCCTCCTAAAACTTTTTTCGGAAATGCAAAAGGGGGCAGACTGCCCCCTTTTGCATCTTGTCTGTATTTATGATTATATCACAGTTTTATAGTTTTGTGTTGGAATCCTTTTAGAATTACCATCCAATTTTTACGGCGATTTTTTGTTAGAATCATCGAAAGTGCCTACAATGGGACGGCTGGGTGCGGGGAAGTCACCCCTTCCGTCATCGCCTGCGGCGATGCCACCTTCCCCAAGGGGACGGCTTTAGCACGACCGGAAGCTTTCTCGTTGCTCTTGATGCTTTAGCACCGAGGGCAACGACGTGCGCCCTCTCAGTCAAAGCCTACGGCTTTGCCAGCTCTCCCAAAGGGAGAGCCAAGTGCACTACCGGACACTTCCTCATTTCTCCTAAAGCTTTAGCAACGGACGTAACGGCTTGGCTCTCCCTTTGGGAGAGCTGGCGCGGGAGCGCCTGAGAGGGCTTGGCGTCCCCTTGGGGGAGCTGGCGAGCGTAGCGAGCCTGAGGGGGTAAGTTTCGCAAAGTGCCTACAATAGCAAAAAGCGCCCCGCACTTCCGGTGGAAATGCGGGGCGCTTGGGTTACACGAGCTGTAAGCCTTATGCCTCCGGCTGAGGCTGTGCCGCAGAGGACTGGGCGGCAATGAACTCGGCGGCATCGTCCGGGATGTCGTCCAAGTCCTCGTCGCTGCCGATATCCACGTTGAGCGGCGGCTTCTTGAACAGGATATCGTACAGGATCGGCACGATATACAGGGTCATCAGGGTGGCGTAGCTCAGGCCGCAGATGATGACGATGGCCATGCCGCTCATCAGCTGGCTTGCCATATCGTTGCTGAACACCATTTGCAGCATTGCCAGCACGGTGGTCAGGGTGGTCATCAGAATGGGGCGCATACGGGTCTTGCCGGTGGCCACCAGTGCGGCGCGGCGCTCCATGCCGCCCATACGCAGCTGGTTGGCATAGTCCACGAACACGATGCCGTTGTTGACGACCGTACCCATCAGCACGATGAAGCCCATCAGGGAGATCATGGTCAGCTGCTGGCCGGTGAGCAGCAGGCCCAGCAGACCGCCGGTAAAGGCCAGCGGCACGGTGAACAGAACGATGAAGGGGGACAGCAGGCTCTGGAACTGTGCCACCATGACAAGGTACACAAAGGGCAGTGCCAATGCCATCCACTGGATCATCTCGTTGGTCATATAGTTGACGCTGTCGCTCTCGCCGCCCATGGAGAAGGAGCAGCCCTCCGGCATCTCATCGGTGAGGGCAAAGGCATCCAGCGCCTTTTTCACGGCACGGGCCTGCACCGTGGTGTTGTAGCCCGGGGCAGTCTCGGCAGTGACGGTGACGAACTGGTTCCGGTTCTCGCTGGTGATGGAATCCGGTGCGGTGCCGGTGGTCCAGCTGGCGATATCCGACAGCTTGCAGGTTCCGGTGGCGGTGGTGCCGTCTGCGGACATGACGGTAGTCTCAAAGGTCATGTCCATCATGTTTTCCTTGGTCAGCGGGTCCAGATTGTTGCTGATCTGCACGTCCATAGTGGTGCCGTCCACGGTAACAGGGGTCTGTGCCGTGGTGGTAGTGGTCAGCTTTGCCGCGATCTGCTGGTACACCTGTGCAACGGTCAGGCCGTTGGCGCGTACCTTGTCGCGGTCCACCTGCAGGATGATGGTGGAATCGCCCGCACCCAGACCGTTGGTGGCGTTCTGGAAGCCATCGGTGCTGTTTACGATATCAATGACCTTCTCGGACAGGGCGGTCAGGGTCTCGGCATCAGTGCCGTAGACCTTGATGGTCAGGCCGGTGGACAGCTGACTGGTCAGGTCATCGGTCATGCCGTACTGCTGGACGGTGGCGGTGCAGTCCGCCACCCCGGCCACAGCGTCCTCCATGGCCTTGCAGGCGGCATCGATCTTGGAAGAGGAGAGTTCCTCGTTGAGCTTGACGTTGATCTTATACTTGCCGTAGCCGTTGGCGGCGTTCAGCAGGTCGGTGATGGTGGAGGGCAGGCCAAGGTTGGAGACATCCATGCCCGACACAGTGTTGTCGGGGGTAATGCCTACCTCCTCTACGCCGTCCACGGCCATCACAGCCTGCACCACCTTACCGGCCACATCGTAGGACTCCTCCTTCGAGAGGGTGTCGGTGGTGGAAAGGGTGATCATGGCCTCGTTGCTGGTGCTGGTGGGCAGCAGCACGATGCCCATGGAGACCACCCGCCAGCAGCAGAACACCAGCAGCAGCACGGCGGCTGCCAGCGGTACAAAGCGATTTTTCAGCGCCTTTTCCAGACTGCGGCCGTAGGCGTCCTGGATCTTATCGAACCATGCCAGCTTTTTGGGCTGGGCATTCTTCAGCACGGTAGCCGAGGCAGCAGGCACCACGGTCAGTGCCACGATGAGGGAAGCCATCAGGCAGTAGCCGATGCACAGGGACATGGGGCCCATCAGGCTGCGGATGAGGCTGGCAGAGAACACTGCCGGCAGGAACACGCACACCGAGGTAAGGGTAGAGGCCACAACGGACATACCCACCTGACGTGCACCCTGTACCGCCGCACGGGCGGCGGGCACGCCGCGGCCGCGCAGACGGTAGATGTTCTCGATGACAACGACAGAGTTATCCACCAGCATACCGATGCCCAGCGACAGACCGGCCAGCGTCATAACGTTCAGGTCCAGTCCGGTGAAGTACATCAGCACCACGGCAAACAGCACCGACAGGGGGATACTGACGCCGACCACCATGGTGGGCTTGATGTCCTTCAGGAAGATGGCCAGCACGATGATGGCCAGTACGGCACCCACCAGCATGCTGGTAAGGATGCTCTTGATCAGGATGCTGATGTAGTTGCCCTGATTGGACAGCACCACAACGTGCAGGCCATCGTACTGGGCTTCCAGCTCCTTGAAAGCGTCCAGACAGTTGGCAGATACGTCACCTGCGCTGGAGCTGTCGTCCTTGTAGATCTTCAGCACCGAGGCCTGCTCGCCGTTCAGGCGGGTATAGCTGTCGGCGGCGTTGTCAATGATCTCCACGTCTGCCACGTCGGAAAGGCGCACGTCGCCGTAGCCCTCCACATGGAGCAGCAGTGCACCGCGGATATCCTCCACGCTGTCGTATTCCTCGCCCACCTTCAGCAGCCACGACTCGCCGCTTTCGTCCTTGACGTAACCGGCGGGCATGGAGAAGTTCTGGGCGTAGATGAGGGTGGCAAGGGTCTTGATATCCAGCTGCTTGGTCACATCGGCGCTGGCAAGGGCCTTTTCCTTGGCGGCCTCGTACTGGGTCTTGGCCTCGCTGAGCTGCTTTTCATACTCGTTCAGCATCTCGCGGGCTTCGGTAAACTGCATATAAGCAGCCAGCTGCTGCTGGGTAAAGCTGCCCAGTGCGTTGGAGAACTCGGTCATCATGCCGGGCACGTTGTCCATGGCCTTGATGGTGTCCTCCAGCGTCTTATAGATGACGTTCAGGCTGTCCTGCAATTGCAGCTCGTCTGCCAGATCCGCAGCGCCTTCGCCCTGCGTGCCGGTCTCGGTATTGATGCGCTGCTGTAAAGTCTGCAACGCACTGGAGAGCTTATCGGTGATATCCCGCAGCTCGGAGACGATCTCGATCAGGGAGTCGATATCCCGCATACCGGTGTTGTTGAACTTGTCCAGCACCCGCTGCAAGCCTGCCTGCACCTCAATAAGTGCCTGCTGCACCTCAGGCTCCTTGACCACAGCGATCAGGTTGTTGACACTCTGCAGCAGTGCTTCGGCCTGCTTGCGCACCACCTCTACGGCGCTGCCGACCTCAGAGCTCAGGGTGCCCATGACCGAGTTGGACACGGTGTTGCCGAAGTTTTTGAACTGCTTATCGTATTCTGCGCGGCCGGCCGCGATCTTGGCCTCGGCCTCCTCCAGCTGGGTGTGCGCCGCTTCCAGCTGGGTGTCGATGAGCTCCATCAGCTTTTCGTTGATGGCATCCACCTTTTCCTGATTCAGCTGCACCTGCACCAGCTGCTCCACAAGGCCGCTGGAGGATACGCTGGACACGCCGCCCTTGCGCTGGACGTAGGGGGTCATGGTGTTCTTGATAAAATCAGAAAGCTCGTACACCGAACTGCCCTCGCGGCTGACAGCCACGGTCATAAAGGCGTTCATGTTCATGCTGTACTGTATCACAGAAGGGGTCAGGGCGGTATCCGGCAGGTCGCTCTTAGCCTGATCCAGCTTGTTGGACACCTGCACCATTGCGCTGTTCATGTCCGTATCATCCACGAACCTTATCAGCAGCAGGCTGTAGTTTTCAGCCGAGGTGGCGGTGATATTTTCCACACCGGGCACTGTAAGCGCGTTTTGCAGCACATCCGAGACCTCGGTCTCCACACGCTCCGGGCTGGCACCGGGATACACGGTGACCACCATCAGATACGGTGTGCTGACATCCGGCAGCAGGTTCGTTTTCATCTTGGTGATCGACACAAAGCCGAGCATCAGCACCATGATGACTGCAACCAGCACCGTAAATGGTTTTTTGACACTGAATTTTTCCATCTTTTCCTACCGTTTCTCTGCAGCACCGCCCGGCACAGCAGTTTCTCCACCTTCGTGGGGCAATGGGTTCCTAACATTCCTATTATACACGCAAGGCGCGTGCTTTCAATAGCGGGGCGGCGAATCTTTTTGCGAAAGTTTTGTCAAAATCTGCAAAACGCACAACTTTTCCGTCCCAAAACCGGCATTCTGCCTGCCATCCTCCCCTCTGCCGCCGGACAAAATTTCGACACTTTTTCCCATACTGCATACGGTTGAGCCGGGGGAATCATTGCAGGGGAGGGGAAATTTCACTCCCTCAGCCAAAACCTGACGGTTTTGCCAGCTCCCTCGGGGAGGGAAGCTTTGCGGGGTAACTTTCTGCTTGCCGTCAGCGTGCAGGGACGCTCCGCTGGGCCAGAGGCAGGGAGGGGTGTTCCG
>CAJMQZ010000122.1 GCA_905215595.1 uncultured bacterium | reverse complement strand
GCCAGATTGGTCAGGAAGGTGTCGTAGTTGGTGGTCTTGTAGCCGATGGCCATGCCGCCGGTCTCGTGGTCGGCGGTGACAAGGATCAAAGTCTCATTGGGGTGGGCGTTATAGAAGTCCACCGCAGCCTGCACCGCATTGCTCATCTCCAGCACATCGTGGATAGAGGCAGCGGCATCGTTGGCGTGGCAGGCCCAGTCGATCTTACCGGACTCAGTCATCAGGAAGAAGCCCTTCTTGTTGTTCAGCAGCTCGATGCCCTTCTTGACATAGTCGGTCAGCTGCCACTCGTCGTTGGCAGCATCCATGGCGTAGTTCATGGCCTTGCCGTCGCCCAGATTCTCGGCGATGATCAGGGTCTTGCCTGCACCGGCGGTCAGAGCAGCTGCACCGGCCTGCGTAGTGACCACATTGTAACCGGCGTTGGCAGCCACAGTATGGTTGTCGGGGCCGGTACCGTCGCCGTTCACCTTCTGGAACTCGCCGCCGGCAAAGTACTCAAAGCCGGAGTTTGCCAGCTCCACACCGATCTGGTAGTAGTTCTTGCGGGTCTTCTGGTGGGCATAGAAGGCAGCGGGGGTGGCGTGGTCGATGTTCACGGTGGAGATGACGCCCACCTTATAGCCCTTCTGGGCGTGCAGCTTTTCGGCAATGGTCTCGTAGGGCACATCGCGGGTCCACGGGCACATATTGATGACGCCGCTCTCGGTCTTGTGGCCGGTGGCGATGGAGGTGGCGGTGGAAGCAGAATCCGGGCAGAAGGAGGTGCTGTCGTAGGTGGTCACGCTGCCCACCTGCGGGAAGCTGGTAAAGCTCAGGTCAGCCTCGGTCACAGCGCCGTTGTTGTCCACAGTGCCCTTGTAGAAGCGTGCGGACTGGATCTGGGCAGTGCCCATGCCATCGCCGATGAACAGGAAAACGTACTTGGGCTTTTTGAACACGTCCAGCAGACCGTTCTCTTCGTCTGCTGCGGCAGAAGCATCGGCCTCGGCGGCGTGAGCAGCTACGGGGGCAGCCGACAGCATGCCCACTGCCGATGCCACGGCACCGGCTTTCAGGAAGCTGCGGCGGGAAATTTTCGCATTCTTCATAACAGATATCCTCTCTTTTTCAGCCCGGCTTGGGGCGGTTCAACTATTTCTTGTGGGAACACCTGTATTGTAGCGCACCGCCCGCAGCGGCGAAACCAGCCCCGTGTAACACTTAGGTAAACCTTTGGCGCACGGAAGAGCGGCGGTGTAAAATGCGGGCAAAACAGGTAAAATATGCCTGTAACGCCCGCCGCCGGGTCACTTTTTGCACCGAACCGCCCCGCAAGGGTTGCAAGCAGGGGGCTTTTCATTGTACAATAGAAAGAGCAAGTTGAGATATACTTCTATAATGAGAGGATCTTTTAAATATGTCTGATATCAAAGTGCTGGCGCTGGATCTGGATGGCACCCTGACCAACGACCAGAAACTCGTCACTCCGCGCACCCGCACCGCGCTGGACGCCGCCATTGAAAAAGGCGTTACCATCGTGCTGGCGTCTGGTCGGCCCACCGCCGGCATCCAGCCGCTGGCTGAGGAGCTGGGTCTGGACAAAAAGGGCGGCTGCATCCTATCCTATAACGGCGGAAAAATCGTGGACTGCCGCACCGGCGAAACGCTGGTGGAAAAGACGCTGGACCCTGTCCTTGTGCCTGAGCTGTGCGATTTTGCTGCCGCGCAGGATATTGCCATCCTGACCTATAACCGCGAGGGCATCGTCTGTGAGCGGGACAAGGACGAGTGGGCCAACAAGGAGTGCTTTACCACCAAGCTGCCCATGATCCATGTGGACGATCTGGCATCCTATGTGAACTACCCTGTGTGCAAGATGCTTATCACGCTGGACCCCGCCCGCCGGGACGCGGTGTGCGCCGCCGGACAGCAGCAGTTTGCGGGCCGCGCCGACCTGTACCCCTCCAGCCCCTTCTTTATCGAGGCGGTGCCGCTGGGCGTGGCCAAGGACGGCAGTCTGGCGGAGCTTCTGCGCCGCATGGGGCTGACCCGCGAGAACCTGATGGCCTGCGGCGACGGCCTGAACGACCGCTCCATGATCGCCTACGCCGGGGTGGGTGTGGCCATGCAGAACGCCGAGCAGCCGGTAAAGGACTGCGCCGACTATGTGACCACCGCCGACAACAACCACGACGGCGTGGCCGAGGCCGTGGAGAAGTTTATTTTACGAGAGGACTAACAAAGCAATGCCGCGTAACTTGGTTTTATTTGATCTGGAATGGAACATCGGCTACCAGCCGTATACCTTTAACTACCATGGGGTGCAGCAGACCCTGCGGGGCGAGATCGTGGAGATCGGCGCTGTAAAGATCGACGAGGATGCCAATGTGCTGGACACCTTTTCCATTCATCTGCGTCCCCGCATCTTCCGCAAATTGCAGCACCATATCGCCAAGGTGACCGGCCTGACGCAGGCCGATCTGGACAAGGGTGAACCCATCGTGCAGGGACTGCGCCGTTTTATGCAGTGGTGCGGCCCGGATGCCGAGTTTGCCGAGTGGGGTCTGGACGATGTGCCGGTGCTCAAGCAGAATCTGTTCCTGTGCAATCTGGACGAGTCCAGGCCCACCGTCTGGTACGACTTGCAGCAGGTCTTTCTGCGGGAGCATCCCCGCAAGGAGGGCGAGGGCATGACGCTGGAAAGCGTGGTCACCCGCATGGGCATCCCCATGGAACGCCCCTTCCACGATGCACTTTCGGACACCCTGTACACCGCCGACGTCTGCCGTCTGTTGGATCTGCGCGCCGGGCTTGCCGCCTACCCCACCGAGGACGAGGCGCTGCGCCAAAGCCTGTGCCAGAACCCCGGCGATTACCGGGACTTTACGGTGTTCCACGGCTATATGGAGCAGTACGCATGGCGGGCTGACCCAAAGATCAGCCAGATGCCCTGCCCGGAGTGCGGCACTACCCTGCAGCCGGACGAGATTTGGCTGAAAAAGGGCAGTAACAGCTGGTATACCCTGTGTCAGTGCCCCAGCTGCACCGGCAGCGGCAACGCCGCCGGACAGGGCGTGTTCCAGCGGTACAAGCTGTCCCGCCGGGACGGCCTACACTGGAGCTTTGCCCGCTGCGCCCAGATGCCGGACGCCGAAAGCCTTGCCCGCTGGGAAAAACTGCGCACCGCCCAGCTGGAACGGATGCGTGCCAAGGCTGAAAAGCAGGCTGCGGAAAAATAAAGGCAGGAAAATCCCTTTTCGTTTCGTAGTATAGATAACAGAGCACAGAACGTGTCGAAAAATGCACACTCTGTTCACGGCTCTGTCATAGAGAATGGATATACTAAGCATGATGCAGCCTGCCCGGGAACGTCCCGGCACCGCTGCACAGAAAGGGATCGGACACAGGATGCAAACCGCACTGATGGGCTGGGTGCACCAGCTTGGAACACTGGAATACTGGGAGGCGCTGCTGGCGGGTTTTGAGGGACTTGGCCCCCTTGTGCCCATTCTGCTGGCGATGGTGGAGTCCTTTTTTCCGCCGCTGCCGCTGATTGCCATTGTAGCACTGAACGTAGCCGCACACGGGGGTCTGCTGGGCTTTTTGTACAGCTGGGCAGGCGTGGCACTGGGCGGCATCATCATGTTTTTATTCTGGCGGCGGCTCATCAAGCGTTTTTTCTGGAAGGTAGCCAGCCGCTCCCCCAAGCTGGAAAAGGCACAGCAGTGGGTGAACCGCTTTGATACCTCGTCTCTGTTCATGCTGTCGCTGCTGCCCTTCACCCCCACCTCCTTCATGCACTTTGCCTTCGGGATGTCGGACTTTGACGAAAAGCGCTACCTGCGCACCGTCCTTTTAGGCAAGGGGCTGATGGTGGCCATGATGGCTGTCTTTGGGCAGTCGCTGGTCAGCTCTCTGAAAAACCCGGTCTACCTTGTGCTCGCAGTCCTGCTGTGGGGCGGGATGTACTGGGTAAGCAAAAGGTTCTGCCGGAAGCATCATCTGGAATAAAACGATACTGTTCGGGACAGCGGAAGCACCTGCGGGTGTGCCGCTGTCTCTTTTTTTGCAGAAAAAAGCTATGGCGGGCAGCCCGCAGACTGCCCGCCATGACATAAGCCACATCGTTTACTATTTTGCTTCCGGTTCCTGCACAAGGGGTTCGGACGGCGGTGGGGTAAGGGTGGAATGCGCCACCACAAAGGCCGCAGCCTTTGCCCGGGCAAGGCGCTGACGCACCTTGCGGGCGTCGTTCGCCGGGAAGGTGCGCTCCCCGTCCAGCTTCTCGTCCCAGTGTGCAAGGGCGGCGTTTACCTCGGCTTCGGTGGGCTGTAAGCCCTCCCGCTCAGCCACCAGCAAAAGCCCCAGCCAGCTGCGCAGCTTGCGCTCTGCCTGCCGGTGCAGCCACTGCCGGAACTGTTCTACCGTCTGCCCGCGCACGGCTAAGAACTGATCAAAGTTGATACCGTTTGCCTGCAAGCCCAGATTGAACTGCCGCTGCTCGGCAAAGTAGTTGCCCGCCTCCAGCCGCTTTGGCACCGGGCCGGTCACCTCATCGCCCAGCTGCCAGACCAGCTCCTTTTCAGCCCGGTCTCTGGCCTGTGCGCAGCGTTTTGCGTAGAGCTCCCGGGTCACCCGGTCACGCAGCGCGGCCTTGCCTGCAGCATCGGCGGCGCGCTCTTCATCGCCGTAGCTGCGGTTGATCTCCAGTTCAATGGTCAACCGGCGCAGCGGGTGGGGCTCGATGGCTTGCACAAAGCCGGTGTCCCGTCCCAGCTCCAGCGGCGGCAGGGTGTAAAATTGCGCCCCCGCCCGGAAGCCCTCGGCCTTATTGACCGCCAGCAGTTCGAAATCCGGGTCGGTCACCGGTACAAGCTGCTGCTCCTGCACCAGCTGCCGGTAAAGAGGGTCAAAGCCCTCCAGAATGGTGCGGTTCACCGCCGCCGTCAGCAGTTCTTCCTCGTCCTGCGGGGCGTCCGGGGCGGCCTGCTCCTTTGCCAGCGCAGCGGCCAGCTCCTCCGCGCTTGCCGTGAATACCAACCGGCAGTCTCCCGGCTCTGCCATGCCAAAATGTTCCAGTTTCATGCGGTGTCCCTCCTTCTCAGCGGTTCATAAGGCCAACCATCAGCACAAGCAGCGCCACGCCGATGCCAGCGTACAGCAGCTCGGCACCCAATACGGACTTGTCGCCCTCCACGAACATCTTCTCCGGGGCATCCGGGTCGTAGTACAGGGTGACCACGCTGCCCTCGGCAAAGGGCTTGCCCTTGGCGGGCTTCGGATATTGCAGCCGGTGGCTGCCGCCTGCGGTGGTAAACTCCAGCACATAGGCAGCGCCGTCCCGGCTCTGCACCGTGCCGCTTACCGTTGCCTGCACGCAGACGCCCTTGGTGCGCAGCTGCTGCCGCGCCCGCACGCTGCGCAGCGCCATGTAAAACATGATCAGTGCGCCCACCAGAAAAATAATCACATTCAGCATCGTTTTCCCTCGTTTTTTCCGTAATCGCCGGGCGGTGCCCGGACGTATAGACAGTACCGCATAATTCTAAGTGCCGATACGGCGCGCGAGGTGCGGCAGATGCTAAGCCAAAAGCGCAGATAATACTTTGTGTATTATC
>CAJMQZ010000121.1 GCA_905215595.1 uncultured bacterium | reverse complement strand
CCGTGAGAGGGTGTGCACAGCACGCCAACGAGAGTGGTACCGCAGAGAGCTTGATATTACAAGGTCTTTGTCTCTTGAAAGAAGCAGGGGACAAGGGCTTTTTCTTTTTCAAAAGCTCTCCCCGAGGGAATGGATAAGAAGTGGAACAGGAATAGGAGCAACACCATGCAGTTGAATGGTTCTCAGATCTTTGTAGAGGTCCTGTGCGAGCAGGGAGTGGACACTCTTTTTGGCTACCCCGGCGGCGCTGTGCTGAACCTTTACGACGAGCTGTATAAGAATGCCGACCGCATCACCCATGTGCTTACCGCCCACGAGCAGGGCGCAGCCCATGCAGCGGACGGCTACGCCCGCGCCACCGGCCGCACCGGCGTGGTGCTGGCCACCAGCGGCCCGGGTGCTACCAATCTGGTCACCGGCATTGCAACCGCCTATATGGACTCGGTGCCCATGGTGGCCTTTACCGGTAATGTGCCCACCAGCAGCATCGGCAAGGACGGCTTTCAGGAAGCGTACATCGAGGGCATTACGGTGCCCATCACAAAGCATAATTTCACGGTGCGCCGGGTAGAGGATCTGGCTGACACCATGCGGGCAGCTTTCCGCATTGCGCAGAGCGGCCGCAAGGGTCCGGTGCTGGTGGATATCCCCAAGGATGTGACCGCAGCAGTGTGCGAGTTCACCCCCAAGCAGCCGGAGCCTATCCGCACCGTGACTACCTATAATGAGGAGCAGGTGCGCTGGGCGGCAGACCTCATCAACGCCGCGCAGCGCCCGCTGGTGTACTTTGGCGGCGGCGTGCGCAGCGCAGCCAGCTGCCAGCCGTTGCGGGATCTGCTGCACAAGGCAGAGATCCCCGCCACCTACACTCTGATGGCCGCAGGCGTTGTGCCCTATGGTGACCCGATGAATCTGGGGATGCTGGGGATGCACGGCTGCTACACCTCCAACCGGGCGGTGGCAGAGTGCGATGTGCTCATCGCGGTGGGTACCCGCTTTTCCGACCGCGTGGCGCTGAACCCCAAGACCTTTGCCAAAAACGCCACCATCATCCAGATCGATATTGATGCCAGCGAACTGGGCAAGAACGTGGATGTGGATCTTTCCATCGTGGGCGATGCAGCCTATGTGCTGAACGCCATGCTGCCCCAGATCAAGCCCGCCAAGCACCCGGACTGGATGACGATGATCCAGAGCTGGCAGGCACAGGATTACCACCCTGTGTCCGACCCCACCCGGCTGATGCCCCATCAGGTCATCGGCGAGGTGTGCAACCAGTGCGGCCCCGACGCCGTGTATGTTACCGATGTGGGCCAGCACCAGATGTGGGCGGCGCAGTACCTGCGCCACACCAAGAGCCGCGGCTTTATCACCAGCGGCGGCCTTGGCACCATGGGCTTTGGCTACGGCGCCGCCATTGGTGCCCAGATGGCACTGGGACGCCAGCAGCGGGTGGTGATGTTTACCGGCGACGGTTCCTTCCACATGAACCTGAACGAGGCCTGCACCGCTGTCAGCTACGAGCTGCCCATCATCACGGTCATCTTCAATAACTCGGTGCTGGGCATGGTGCGCCAGTGGCAGACCACCTTTTACGGCAAGCGTTACAGCCAGACCGACCCCCACCGCAAGACCGATTTTGTCAAGCTGGCAGACGGCTTTGGCCTGAAGGGCTACCGCTGCACCAATCTGCCGGAGTTTCAGGAAGCCTTTGCAGATGCCCTGCAGCAGAAAGGCCCCACTTGGATCGAGTGCATCATCGACAAGGACGAAAAGGTGCTGCCTATGATTCCCGGCGGCGGCGATATCAACGACATCATCATGGAATAAGGAGGACACAGCATCATGGAATCTGATCAGCGCAGGGTCATCAGCCTGCTGGTGGACAACCAGAGCGGCGTTCTGGCCCGGGTGTCCAACCTGTTCTGCCGCCGCGGCTTCAACATCGACACCCTGACCGTTTCGGCCACCAACGACCCGGCCGTCAGCCGCATCACCCTGACCATCACCAGTGACGACCGGGCCCTGAAGCAGCTCATCCTCCAGACTGAGCGTCTGGAAGTGACCCGGCAGGTGTTCGTGCTGGACAAGGACAAGACCCTCCAGCGGGAACTGTTGCTGCTCAAGGTAGCGTCCGACGTGCACAACCGCGCCGAGCTGCGGGAGATCGCCAACATTTACAAGGCCAAGATCATTGACCTGTCGCCGGACAGCATGGTGTTTGAACTGATCGGCAAGCCGGACAAGATCGACGCCTTCCTGAAGATGTTCGAGGACTACGAGATCCTGGAACAGTGCCGCACCGGCGTCACGGCGCTGGAACGCGGCGGAATGCACCAGCATATGCAAAAGCCGCCGCAGGAAGTGCGCGCGGCCCAGCTCCCTCTGCCGGGCACCCATTGCCCGGAACGCACCTGAATGTTTTTTCCGCTCCCCGGTGAGCGAAAAAATAAAGATCGTTTATTATTAGCCGCAACAGAAGAATAAAAAGGAGAACAACTACTATGGCTATCAAGAAATACTACGATTCCGACTGCAACCTCGGCGTGCTGGACGGCAAGACCGTCGCTGTCATCGGCTTCGGCAGCCAGGGCCACGCACACTCTGAGAATCTTGCCGAGAGCGGCGTGAACGTCGTCGTCGGCCTGCGCAAGGGCTCTGCTCACTGGGAGAAGGCTTCTGAGTTCGCAGCAACTCACGAGAACTTCAAGGTCATGGAAGTGGAAGAAGCTGCCAAGGCCGGCGACGTTGTCATGATGCTGGTTCCCGATGAGCTGTGCGCCGACATCTACAACAAGCAGGTAGCTCCCTACATGACCGAGGGCAAGGCACTGGCCTTTGCACACGGCTTCAACATCCACTTCAAGACCATCACCGCTCCCAAGAACGTGGACGTCATCATGATCGCTCCCAAGGGCCCCGGCCACATCGTGCGCCGCCTGTACACCGAGGGCGAGGGCTGCCCCTCTCTGATCTGCGTGGAGCAGGACTACACCGGTAAGGCCAAGGACATTGCACTGGCTTATGCTTCCGGCATCGGCGCAGGCCGTGCAGGCATTCTGCAGACCACCTTCAAGGAGGAGACCGAGACCGATCTGTTCGGCGAGCAGGCCGTGCTGTGCGGCGGTGTTTCCGAGCTGATCCACGCCGGTTTCGATACGCTGGTGGAGGCCGGTTACGAGCCCGAGATGGCCTACTTTGAGACCTGCCACGAGATGAAGCTGATCGTTGACCTGATCAACGAGGGCGGCTTCTCCAAGATGCGCTACTCCATCTCCAACACCGCTGAGTACGGCGATTACCGCACCGGCAAGCGCCTGATCACCGAGGAGACCCGCAAGGAGATGAAGAAGGTGCTGACCGAGATCCAGGACGGCACCTTTGCCTCCGAGTTCCTGACCGAGATGAGCCCCAAGGGCGGCCGCAAGGTGCACTTCCTTGCCAAGCGCCGTATGGAGGCTGAGCTGCCCATCGAGAAGGTGGGTGCTGAGCTGCGCGGCATGATGAGCTGGCTGAAGAAGTAAAAACGGGAAAATGGCTCGCCCTCTCAGTCACCTGCGGTGACAGCTCCCCCAAAGGGGGAGCCAAGGACGTAACGGTCAGGCTCTTGCCTCTCCCTTTGGGAGAGGTGGCACGGCGTAAGCCGTGACGGAGAGGGCGAAGCAGTTGAAAATGGATTGAGAGTGTTGGCTTTAGCGGGAAAACCGTTAATGCCAACGCTTTTTGTCAGAAAGAGGAATAAACCATGAGAAGTGACAACGTGACCAAGGGCTCGGAGCGCGCGCCCAACCGCAGCCTGTTTTATGCGCTGGGCTACACCCCGGAGGAACTGGAGCGCCCCCTCATCGGCGTGGTGAGCGCCCACAGCGAGATCGTGCCCGGACACATGAATCTGGATAAGATCGCCGAGGCCGTCAAGGCCGGTGTGCAGATGGCCGGTGGTACCCCCATCCTGATCCCCGCCATCGGTGTATGCGATGGCATCGCCATGGGTCATGTGGGCATGAAGTACTCTCTGGCCTCCCGCGAGCTGATCTGCGACAGCGTGGAGACCATGCTGATGGCACACCAGCTGGACGGCCTTGTGCTGGTGCCCAACTGCGATAAGATCGTGCCCGGCATGGTGATGGCAGCGGTGCGCATGGATGTGCCCGCCGTGGTCTGCTCCGGCGGTCCCATGCTGGCCGGTACTTACGGCGGCGAGGAAGTGAGCCTTTCCAAGATGTTCGAGGCCGTGGGCGCCTATAAGGCCGGTATGATCACCGACGAGCAGCTGGAGGACTGCACCTGCAACTGCTGCCCCAGCTGCGGCAGCTGCTCCGGTATGTACACCGCCAACAGCATGAACTGCCTGTGCGAGGCCATCGGCATTGCCCTGCCCGGCAACGGCACCATCCCGGCTGTGTATTCCAAGCGCCTGCAGCTGGCAAAGCACGCCGGTATGGCAGTGATGGAGATGGTGCGCAAGGGCATCACCGCGCGCCAGATCATCAACGAGCGCTCCATCCGCAACGCGCTGACCTGCGATATGGCACTGGGCTGCTCCACCAACACGGTGCTGCACCTGCTGGCTATCGCCTACGAGGCCGGTGTGCCCATCGACCTGAAGCTGTTCAACGAGATCAGCGCTAAGACCCCCAACCTGTGCCATCTGGCACCGGCAGGCCCCACCCACATGCCGGATCTGTATGCAGCGGGCGGTATCCCGGCGGTGCAGGCAGAACTGGCCAAGAAGGGCCTGCTGGACTTGGACGTGCCCACCGTCACCGGCAAGACCCTTGGCGAGAATATCAAGGGTGCCCATATCCTGAACGAAAAGGCCATCCGTCCCATCGAGAACCCCTACTCTGAGACCGGCGGTCTGCAGATTTTGTGGGGCAACATTGCCCCGGACGGCTGTGTGGTCAAGCGCAGCGCCGTGGCCCCGGAGATGCAGAAGCACACAGGCCCGGCGCGGGTGTTCAACAGCGAGGAGGAGGCCATTGCCGCCATCTACGCAGGCAAGATCGTCCCGGGCGATGTGGTAGTCATCCGCTACGAAGGCCCCAAGGGCGGCCCGGGTATGCGGGAGATGCTCAACCCCACCTCTGCACTGGCAGGCATGAAGCTGGATAAGACGGTAGCCCTCATCACGGACGGCCGCTTCTCCGGTGCGTCCCGCGGTGCTGCCATCGGTCATGTCAGCCCGGAGGCGGCCTCCGGTGGCCCCATCGGCCTGATCGAAGAAGGGGATACCATTACCATCGATATCCCCAACGCCTCCATCAAGCTGGAGGTCAGCGACGCAGTGCTGGCCGAGCGCAAGGCAAAGTATGTTGCGCCGGAGCCCAACATCAAGACCGGCTGGCTCAGCCGCTACGCCCGCATGGTCACCAGTGCAAATCTGGGTGCGGTGCTGAAATAAAAGATCCATAAAAAAGGGGCTGCTGCACAAGATCCTGTGCAGCAGCCCCTTTTGCATACAGGGAAAGCTGTGACCGGAAGCGAAAGCTGCCGGTTCTTTTTGTATTGCCGAAAAAAGTGAAAAAAGGTAGTTGACAAAACCCCTTTCTCATGCTAAAATAAACAAGTCGTCCGGCAGAAGGATGTACAACAAAAGAATATGGGCGTGTTCCCGAGTGGCCAATGGGGACAGACTGTAAATCTG
>CAJMQZ010000120.1 GCA_905215595.1 uncultured bacterium | reverse complement strand
CCGCTATCGGGTTGCGGCACCCAGCATCCGCATCGTGCCTTGGGCGGCACTCGCGTCTTGCTGGCCGCTGCCCCAACAACTCCTCCCTGTTTCCGCCGCTGGCGGCGGTCGTCGTCGTTGCACTCTAGCCATATTCAGCGGAAAAATTATTTTAAATTTCGGGATAGCGGAACGCCTGCGGGCGTTCCGCTATCCCATTTTCACAGGAGAGGTCATAAAGGAAAACCACCTGTCAACCGCTGCGCTCCTCCCTGTGAAAAAGTAGTTCCGAAACGCCCGCAGGCGTTTCGGAACTACAAATAAAATTCTTCTTTCCGCTATTTATGCGCAAAGCGAACGCGGAGCGCATTCCAAATCGTCCGCTTTACCAAAAAAGGCTGCTGCACGCACGGTGCAGCAGCCTTTTTCTGTTTGCGGATGTAAGGGTTTGCTCTTACTTCTGGGGAGCCTCGAAAGCAATAGCGGTAGCACCGGCAGCGGCGTCCACGCTCTTCAGAGAGATGGGAGCCACCTCGTAGTGCAGGGTGTCAAAGCTCTGGGTATTGCCGTCCTCGGTGGTGAACTCCAGAACGTAGACAACGTCAGCCTGCTTGTCAGCCTCGACATCGCGGGTGATGACGATGCTCTCGCCGTCAGCCAGACCCTCGCCTGCCAGGTTCTCGCCCTTGTCCTCAGAGCCTGCATCGTACAGGTACAGCTCAGTCACCTTGCTGCCGGTGGTGTTGTACACAGTGTACTCGGCAGAAGTGGCCTCAGCCTCAGAGGAAGCGGCCTCGGAAGAGGCAGCAGCAGAGGATGCGGTGGAGGATGCAGCGGTAGAGGCAGCACCGCCGCAGGCGGTCATGCCGACAGCCAGTGCCAGAGCGGCAGCAGCAATTGCAACAGTCTTGAGCTTCATAGGGATTATCTCCTTTTTCTACTTTTTTCTGGTTTCAGCCCCCGGCAGCATACCAACTGCCTTGGTTGGGCTGATGTTCTCTTATTATACGCACATTGACAAAAAAAGCAAGCTTTTTTCGTCAAAAATCAACGATGAAACAAGAACTGTTACCATTTTGACATGAATCTGGCACATTTTAGGTGGCAGAAACATGAAACAGGTTGCATATATGCAGCTTTCGTTTCCTGCTGCTGTGCAGACGGCGAAATAGAGCTGCAAAAAATTTTATTTTCCCCTTGACAACAGCCCACCGCCGCTGTATACTGTGCATCGTGAACGTTGTTCATGTTGGAGGGTGAGTGTATGAATCCAATGGCAACATCCAAGGCGGACATCCTGAAGATCAGCCGGGAGCTGATCCAGCAGAACGGCTGGGCAGCGGTCAACATCCGTGCGGTCGCGGCCGCCTGCGGGGTCTCCGTGGGCTGCATCTACAACTACTTCGGCTCCAAGACCGAGCTGGTAAGCGCGGCCGTGGAAAGCATCTGGAACGACATCTTCCACCACCCGGAGGACGAAGCCGTGTTTCAGGACACCCTGTCCTGCATCCGGTGGATGTACCGGCAGATGGAATACGGCTGCCAGCAGTATCCCGGCTTCTTCACACACCATGCGCTGGGTTTTGTGCGGCAGGATACGGATGACGGCAAGCAGCAGATGCGGCAGACATGGCAGCACATTCTGGATGCTTTGTGCAACGTGCTGCGCCACGATGCCAAGATCCGTCCGGGTGCTTTTACCGAGCAGTTCACCCCGGAACAGTTTGCGGGCATCCTGTTCTCCCTGATGCTGTCTGCGGTGGTGCAGCAGAGCTTCGACCCCTCTGCGGTGCTGGAGATCGTGCGCAGGAGCATTTATTAAGCAAAAAACATCCCACAAGCCTTGTGGGAGTTTTTTAAGCCTGAATGTGAACATAGTTCAATTTGGTTTCTGCGCCCCGCGAAACATACTATCACCAGCCCTTTTCCCTACGATGCTTCCGGTACGGCTCTGCCGCGCCGGTTCGCTATAAAATCAAAAACAAACCTGCGCTCAAAACAAACAAAGGAGACAAACGTATGAGAGCTGTTATTGAAACTGTTTTCGACATCTTCTATCTGGTCACCGTGCTCACGGTGGGCATCCGCATGATCCGCGGCAGCAAGGCTGGCACCCAGTTCCGCCTGTTCGGCCTGATGGCCGTTGTGCTGGGCGCGGGCGACTCCTTCCATCTGGTGCCCCGCGCACTGGCACTGTGCACCACCGGTCTGGAAAACTACGCTGTGCCGCTGGGTCTGGGCAAGTGGATCACCTCTGTGACCATGACCGTGTTCTATGTGCTGCTGTACTACGTCTGGCGCAAGCGCTACCAGATCGAAGGACAGAAGAACGTGACTGCCGCCGTGTACGCCCTGTCCGCTGTGCGCGTTGTGCTGTGCATGATGCCGCAGAACCAGTGGCTCACCAACCACACCCCGCTGGCATGGGGCATCCTGCGCAATGTGCCCTTTGCCCTGCTGGGTCTGCTGATCATCGTGCTGTTCTACCGCAGCGCCAAGCAGAACAACGATAAGGCCTTCCGCTGGATGTGGCTGACCATCGTGCTGAGCTTCGGCTTCTATATCCCCGTGGTGCTGTGGGCAGACGTCAACCCCCTGATCGGTATGCTGATGATCCCCAAGACCTGCGCCTACGTTTGGACCGTGCTCATCGGCTACAACGCCATGAAGGCTGAGGCCGGCAATTAGAACTAACCTTTTCCCCCGCTGCTTAACAGAAAGCCCGCCGACAGACAGCGATGCACTGCTCTGCCGGCGGGCTTTTTTATATTCGATAAGCAAGACGATTGGAACTGCCCTCCGCGTTGCTCTGGGCATATTCAGCGGAAAGATTATTTTTATTTCGTAGTTTCAAAACACCTGCGGGTGTTTTGAAACTACTTTTTCACAGGAGGGGTCGTAATGGCAAACGGCATCTGCCACACTAGTTTCCTGCGGAAACATCCGCGCGGCGGCGAGCGATATTTTACCCTTCGGTGAAATACTCCGGGTGGACGCTGCGGGCCTGCTCCACCGAGAGCTTATAGCGGTTCAGGTGGCTTTCCAGCGCTTCGCCCAGCTCATCGGCGGTGCCGTGCAGCACCATTTCCAGAATGCGGGTGTGGGCATCGCAGACGGACTTGTTCTCGTTGGTCTGCAAGCTGAACTTGCGGATGCGCTCCACATGTTGCAGCTCACCGAGCATGTGGTCAAAATGCGCCTCCATGCCGGTGATCTCAAAGGCCTTGCGGTGGAACTGGTTGTCCAGCTCCAGCAGCCGGGTCTCCCGGTTCGGCTGGGTCTGATTGGCTTCCAGCAGGCGGTAGTTCTCAATGATCTGCCGGTACTCCTGCTCCTGCTGGTCGGTCAGGCGGCCGCGCACGCGGTTCAAAATCTCTTTTTCAAGGGTAAAGCGGGCAAACTGCTCCAGCTCCATCCGCTTCAGGTCGATAGGTGCCACATGGGTACCGCTTTGCGGCTTGATGTCCACCATGTGGGCAATGTTGAGCATGATCAGCGCTTCCCGCATGGGGGTGCGGCTGATGCCCATCTGCTCCGCAAGTTCCCTGTCGTTTAGGGGATCGCCGGGCTTCAGTTCCATGGTGATGATCCGGCTGCGGATGGTCTGATACGCCTGTTCCCTCGCACTCAAAGATGCCATTGCAGTGTTCTCCCTTCGGGGTCAGTTGGTGATATACTAGTATATGACCATATTACCCAACTGCCGCGCAACTGTCAATAGCAGGAGCAACCGAAAATTGCCCTTCTTTTTTTGCTATTTTGTTCAATGAAGTGCCCGCGCCGGGCGGTACACCACCGGCAGCCACACAAAAGCCACCGCCAAGCCGCAGGCCACATCAATGACCGAGTGCTGCTTGGTAAACACGGTGGACAGGCAGATCAACACCGCCCACGCCCATGCCAGCACCTTGCGCAGAGGCTTGCCCTCTGCCAGCTTGCTGTGGCTGAAAGCCATTGCCATGCAGGCGGAGCTCTGGCAGTGGATGGAGGGGCAGACGTTCACGGCGGCGTCCGCCTTCCACAGCAGCTGCATGACCCGCAGCGCCGGGTTATCCCGGCCAAGAGTCTCCACGGCAGGACGCAGTTCCAGCCCGTTGGGCAGGATCATGTACACGATCAGGCAGAAGGTCATGCCGGAAAACATGGTCAGGCAAAGCTTATCATAGGTGGCGGTATCGCACCACCACAGTGCCGCCGTCACCCCCGCCAGCAGCAGGAACCAGCTGCAATAAGGGAGCACGAACCACTCGTTGAAGGGGATCAGATCGTCCAGCGGGCTGTGCAGGATATATTTCGGGGCGGTGATGGTAAGATCCAGCCAGAAGAACCAGATCAGGTACACCACCCAGTACAGCTGGTACCACAAATGCGGGCGGCACCGGCTGCGCAGTTGGCTAAGTTTCATGTCGTTTCTCCTATTTTTTATGTGAATTGACGTGTTATTATAGCACATTCCGTCCACTTGCGCAAATGTTTTCCCTGCGATACAATAAAAACAAGCTGCATCTTATTTATAAAAGGAGTACGTCATGCCACAAGAATTTCCCGCCATCCGTCTGGTCGCGCTGGATCTGGACGGCACCCTGCTGAACCGCGAGGGGCACGTCACCCCCCGCACCCGCGCCGCTCTGCAAGCTGCTGTGGATAAAGGCGTGTACATCGTGCCCGCCACCGGCCGTCCGCTGGCCAGTCTGCCGCCGGAAGTGGCGCAGCTGCCCGGCATCCGCTACGTCATCACCTGCAACGGTGCCGCCGTGTGGGATTTGGGCACCGACCCCGTGGGCGCAGTGTACAGCCGCTATTCCAACGCAAAAGAGCACCGCACCAGCACCCCGGTCTGCCTGCTGCACAGCCTGATGCCGGTGGAGACTGCCCGCGAAGCCTTTGCCGTCTGCGAGAGCTGCCACGCCGACCTGCGCATTTTCTCGGACGGATACGCCTGCACCGATGCCCGCAGCATTGCGCTGGCCGCTGCCCGGGCAGCAAAGAAGGACAGCACCGAAGCGCGCCAGCCCAACGATGGCCGCTTTACCATTCTGCGGGACTCAGCCGAGTGGATGAGCCGCAATGCCTTTGCCATTGAAAAGCTCTGCGTGTTTTTTGAAAACCCGCAGCAGGCTGCGGCTGCCTTGCCCCGCTTTCATGCCGTCCCGGGCGTAGAGATCGTACAGGGGTCGCCGAGAAACGTGGAGGTGACCGCCGCCGGTGTGGACAAGGGCGAGGCACTGCGCGCGCTGGCAGACCGGCTGGGCGTCCCGCACGCATCCACCCTTGCGGTGGGCGACAGCGAAAACGACCGCGCCATGCTGCAAAAGGCCGGGGTGGCTGCTGTGATGGCCAACGGCATACCGGAGATCCGGGCGCTGGCGCACCTTGTCAGCAAAGCCGACTGCGACCATGACGGCGTGGCCGAAATACTGGAAACCCTTGGCATCTGATCCAGTTTTTGCAGCAATTTTCCAGCATTTTTACCGGCTTCTGCCCTGATTTTTCGGGTCATTCGTCATTTTTGTGCAATGTATACAAGCTCTTATGCAAAACATTGTGCTTGTTGAGCATTTCCAAACTCATTTCCGTCGTTTATACTAATAATATGAGCGCACAGTGGGTGCACCATGCCCAAACGGCAGCCCACGCGCACCAAGAGAGTTCAAACTAAAAGGAGAAATGCGTTATGAATCCCATCGTAGAAAAGGTCTATCAGATCGGCA
>CAJMQZ010000119.1 GCA_905215595.1 uncultured bacterium | reverse complement strand
GCGCGTTGTCAAGACCTGGATCAACGAGTCTGCCGCTATGCACGACTTCATGCGCAGCATTCTGGAGGATAAGTACGGCTGGGTGTGCGATTTCACCTCCGGCGCCGAGGCTGCATGGCCCGCAGAGAACGCTGAGCACAACACCGACTACCTCTTCCCCGTGCAGGAGCATAACTATATGGCCAGCGAGCGCGAGTCCGGTCTGGCTCGCAATGAGCTGCTGCTGCAGTACATCCAAGAGCTGGGCTACGATGTAGACTTCAAGACCAGTCTGGCAAAGTTGGAAAAGAACAGCGATGGCCGCATTACCGGCATCATCGCCCAGAGCACCGAGGATGACCACTTTATCCGCTACAACGCCAACAAGGGCGTGCTGCTGGCCTGCGGCGGTTTCCCCGGCAACCCCTACATGATGGAGCAGCTGGACCCGCTTGGCACCAGCGTGACCACCGCCTGCTCCTACTCCCCCGCCGACAAGGGCTACGGCATCCGCGCTGCCGTGTGGGCAGGTGCTAATCTGGACAAGGAAGCCGCTCCCATGCTGTTTGACCGCGGCATCGTGGCCCCCGGTGTGGATGCCGGCTATGTGGACAGCGACTCCGCCTTTGGCGGCAAGGCCTTCCCCGGCGAGATCCGCCAGTTCAACCCCGGCACCCAGCCCTTCCTGAAGGTGAACCGCAACGGCGAGCGTTTTGCCAACGAGAGCAGTCCCTACAACGATATCGTCTACGCCGCTGCCCACCAGCCGGGCCGTGTTTACGCACAGATCAGCGATGCAAACTTCATCGAGGATGCCAAGCGTTTCCACACCATCGGCTGCTCTGCCCAGACCCGCAACCTCGGCGAGGACTACTTTGCCCAGCAGGTCGAGAACGGCGAGAAGGAGGGCTGCTTCTTCAAGGCCGATACCCTCGAGGAGCTTGCCGACAAGATGGGCTTTACCGGCGCTGCCAAAGATACCTTCCTTGCCACCGTGGAGCGCTACAATGAGCTGTACGATAAGCAGAACGACGAGGACTTCGGCAAGCCCGCTTACCGTCTGAGCGCCATCCGCACCGCGCCCTTCTACGGCTGCTGGCTGGGTGCCTCTCTGCTGACCACCGAGCAGGGCATTGCCATCAACGAAAAGGGTCAGGCTCTGGACACCAACAACCAGCCCATGGAGGGTCTGTACATCACCGGCGATATGTCCGGCAGCTTCTTTGCCAACAACTACCCTTGCCTGATGGCCGGTGTGGCTATGGGCCGCACCTTGACCTTCGCCATGAAGGCTGTCAAGCAGATGGCAGGTCTGGAGAACGCCTGATAAAGCGCAGTTCTCCGGCATACTCTAAGCGTTTCTTCTTTTCTTCTTTTTCATGTGAAGAGGGGCAGCCCCGGTCTTGGGGCTGCCCCTCTTTGCTTTTTTACCCCGCACGCCCTCTACACAAATGCCCGCGATTGTGCTATGATAAGCGTGAAACCGGGCAGTTCATCCCGCCCGGTCAAAGATCGAGGTGTTTGTACAAATGTCGGATATTCTGGATACCTTACGGCAGGAAGGGGTGGACCCCGCCCTACTTACGGCGGTGCAGGAATACCGCGCCGCCCATCCGCTCAGCGAGGCGCTGCGCCCGCGCATCCCTGCCCCTGCCTTTACCTACTACGGCAAAGAGGTGTGGGAGCAGGCGCTGGCGGCCATCCTATGCGGCGAAAACCTGCTGCTGGCCGGCGGCAAAGCCACCGGCAAAAACGTGCTGGCTGAAAACCTTGCCGCCGCCTTTGGCCGCCCCGCATGGGACATCTCCTTTCATGTAAACATGGACGCCGCCTCCCTCATCGGCATGGATACCTTTGCGGGCGGGCAGGTAGTGTTCCGTCCCGGGCCGGTGTACCGCTGCGCACAGTGCGGCGGCTTTGGCGTGCTGGACGAGATCAACATGGCCAAAAACGAGGCGCTGGCGGTGCTGCACGCGGTGCTGGACTTCCGCCGCGCCATCGACGTACCCGGTTATGACCGCATCCCGCTGGCCGAGGAGACCCGCTTTATTGCCACCATGAACTACGGCTACGCGGGCACCCGGGAGCTGAACGAGGCGCTGACCTCTCGCTTTGCGGTGGTGCAGATGCCTACCATCACCCAAGATAATCTGGAAAAGCTGCTGCGGGCGCAGTTCCCGGATCTTACCGCAAAATATGTGCATCAGTTTGCGCTGCTGTTTCTGGACCTGCAGAAAAAATGCGACAGTGCAGAAATTTCTACCAAAGCGCTGGATCTGCGCGGTATGCTGGACGCGCTGCAGCTGATCCGCAGGGGCATCCCGGCCGGGGCGGCGCTGGATATGGGCATCACCAACAAGGCCTTTGACTCCTACGAGCAGGGGCTGATCCGGGACGTGATCGCCGCGCGCATTCCGGCCAAGCTGGATGCCGGAAAGCTGTTTGCCTGATGGACGCCCAAAGCTACACCGCGCAGGAGCGGCGCGCGGCCAATCAGGTCTGGGCCGCTGCCGGAGCCTACGGCTTTGAGCCGCTGTTTCTGGCCCGCAACACGGACGGCACCATTGATTTTTATATGAATTGCATCGTCGGGTTGGTGCACAAATACTACAGTGACGCGCTGATCCGGGACATTTTTTCCGCTTGGGAGGGCGACACACGCCAGCCCATGCTGGACGATATGGCGTGGCTGTACTTAGAAAACGCAACCTACCGGCTGGAGCTGCCCCGCCGCCCGGTGCTGGAGGCGCTGCGGTTTGCCCACGCGGACTACTTTTTTGCCATCCAGTACAAGCTTTCGCGGCAGGAGTGGATGGCGAAAAACCAGCTGGTGTACACCATGCAGGCTGCACGCTGGCGTAAGGTGCTGGGACGCACCGCCCCGGTCATGACCCCTTACGAGAGCAGCCTTGCTGCCGCGCTGGAACCGGAGGCCGTACCGGAACCAGCACAGCTCAAAAACAGCCTGCTGGCGTTATTTGCAAAGTTTGCCCTGTTTGACGGCAAGGTACGTCAGAAGCCCGCGCTGCATCTGCGGCTGCAAGGCTTTTGGGCAAAGCTTGCCACCAAAACCATGCCCACCCAGATGATCAAGACCGACCGGGTGACGGTGGAGCATTCCGGTGCGGTGGATGCCACAGGCAGCGGACTGGCGGTGGACAAGCGCCGGGCAAACATTACCCTGAAGCAACGCGCCGCACAGGATCGTGCCTACATTGAAAGCTGCTTCGGGCGCTGCTTCTATCCGCCGGAGCAGCTGCGCAAGGCCGAGCAGGAGCTGTGCACCGGAGTGCATCTGGGCTGTCACTTGTGGTTCAGCGCCGGTGTGCCCAGCCCGGCGCAGGCGCCCACCCCGGAAGCGCGACAGCTGGCGCAGCAGGCCGAATTGCAGGCCGAGCGCAACCGCGCCTACTACGCCAAAAACCAGGAGCTGCACCGCAGCGTGGTGCTGCGCCTTACCGAGCAGATCCGCAACTGCATTCTGGTGCATCAGCAGCCAGACCAGCGGGTGGCACGCAGCGGTGATCTGTGCGCCGGGCGGGTGTGGCGCGCCCCTTACCTGAACGATAACCGGGTGTTTTTGTGCCCAGAGGAGGAAAACTGCCCTGCCTTTACGGTGGACCTGCTGCTGGACGCCTCTGCCTCCCGCCTGCACTGTCAGGAGGTGATCGCGGCGCAGGGTGTCATTCTGGCCGAAAGCTTGGCCAACTGCGGTATTCCGGTGCGGGTGAGCGCCTTCAGCAGCCTGCGGGGCTATACGGTGCTGCGGGTATTGAAAAGTTTTACGGACAAGAACCGGCAGAACATTTTCCGCTATTTTGCCTCGGGCTGGAACCGAGACGGTCTGGCGCTGCGGGCAGCGGGTGATCTGATCCGGTACGCCCCCGGCCCTGCCCCGCGCCACCTGATGATTCTGCTGACCGATGCCAGCCCCAACGACAGCCGCCGCATCCCGCCCACGGCGCAGAACCCGCTGGGCTGCAGCTACGAGGATGCCGCCGGCATTGCCGACACCGCTGCGCAGGTACGCACCTTACAGCGGCAAGGAGTGCAGGTGTCTGCTGTTTTTATGGGCGAGGACAGCAGCGCCGGTGCCGCCGCGCAGATCTACGGCAAAAATATGGCGCGTATCCGCGGCATGGATCAGCTTGCCCGCACGGCCGGACGGCTGATCCAGAACGAGATCCGGGAACTTGGCGATTGAAGATAAAAAACGACCCCTGCGGGAATAGCTCCGGCCTTAGTCGATAGCTCCCACAGGGGGCTTTTTTACAACCGCTTATTATAAAGCACAACCATGCTTTGAACTATTGTTTGCTCCGTGCCATAAGTTTTTGCAAAAATTTGTCGTTTTGGAAAACTTACAGTTGTTTTTTATTCAAAAGTATGCTATACTACGTTCAGAGAAGTTTTACGCAGCCTGTCGGCCCGATCACCCGGCTGGCACTTTTACAACGTTTCGCTGTTTGCTTTCAGGAAGGAGATCAATCATGGATGCTTCCCGTTATTTTGACGCCATGCACAACGCCATGTCCACCCAGCACGCCGGTGCACAGTTGCTGCTTACCGTCCGTTTGCAGGACACCTGCGGCAACGATGCCTATCTTGAAGTAAAACAGCTGCCCGGGGAGCAGAGTGCCCTTGTGTGTTATTCCACCATGGGGCGGCGCTGCCTGAATTTCCAGCTGTTCCGCAAGGGCTGGCAGCTGTGCCACAATGCCGATGGGCAGTTGACCGGGCGTTTTCCCTCCAGTGCCGACAGCCTGCTCAGCCAGACCGACTTCCGCGCCTACTGCCGGGAGGATCGGCTGGATGCCGCCCGCACCCAGCGCCTTGTGGAGGAGCTGGGGCAATGTGCCGGGACGAACTATGCTGGCTCCATCCCGCAGAATGCCCGCACCGGCGCACAGATCACGGTGGAAAGCCACCTCGGCCGCGGCGCACGCTGGAGCTACTGGAATCAGGACGCTTCCCCTTGCCTGCCGCTGGCCGCAATTTTGTACTGGCTGGCTGATTTTCTGGCCGGGAACGAGCGCCGCGCGTTGCAGTCTGACCCGCAGGCCGCCGCACTGGCTGCGCAGTGGCTGGCAAAGGACACCGCTGTGTTCTTTTGCCCCTCCCCTGCCCTGACGGTATCCTCTGCGACCGGTCATAGTGCCCCTGCTGCACGGCGCACCCGCCCCGCGCCGGTGCCTGCCGCACGCAGCAAGAGCTGGCAGAGCGTTTTGGCTGCCATGGCTGCGGTGTAAGCAACAGCTGCTTTTATAGCTTTTTTGCATAATCTGTATCTGCTGCTGTCCCGCACCCTCATCCGTCACCTACGGTGACAGCTTCCCCCGACCGGTGGAAGCCTTTAGAGCAAACCACACGGTTATCCCCTCATCCGGCGCTGTGCGCCACCTTACCCCAAAGTGGAAGGCTTTTGCTCCGGCAAACATTCATATAAATTCAAAAGCGGCTGTTGCACCAAATGCTGTGCAGCAGCCGCTTTGTTTGTTTTTCCGCACCCCGGCAAACGCAAAAAAGCACCCCGCCAACCGTTTCCGGTCAGCGGGGTGCTTAGTGCTTATAGATTACGGTTCAGCTTACGCTGCACAGCACAGGGAGGAAATCACTCCTCGATGTAGCCGTACTGGAAGTACCAGTAGCCGTACGGGTTGTGCCAGATGCCCTTCAGAGAGGAGCTCTGCAGCCAGTAGTCGTTGTAGTAAGCGATGGGCAGGCAGCCGGTATCCTCCATGAGGATGTCCTCAGCCTTGTGCAGCTGTGCAAAGTGCTCGGAGACATCAGCCACGCGGGAAGCATCGATGGCAGCATCGAACTCGGGATTGGAGTACTTGCCATCGTTGTTGCCGTTGCCGGAGCAGAACAGATCCAGCATGT
>CAJMQZ010000118.1 GCA_905215595.1 uncultured bacterium | reverse complement strand
GGACTGGTACAACGGCGGCATGGAGCACACCACCCTGCACCTGCTGTACAGCCGCTTCTGGCATAAGTTCCTGTACGATATCGGCGTGGTGCCCACGGCAGAGCCCTACCAGAAGCGTACTGCCCACGGCATGATCCTTGGCCTGAACCCCCACAGCTTCGTCAACCTGCCCGCAGAGGAGCAGGAGAAGCTGCTCAAGGAGTACGGCAGCCAGAAGGCCGCCGAGAAGGCACTGGAAGAGAAGTACGGCGAGATGGCACGCCATCCCATCGTGAAGATGTCCAAGAGCCTTGGCAACGTCATCAACCCCGACGAGGTGGTGGACCAGTACGGTGCCGACACCATGCGTCTGTACGAGATGTTCATGGGCGATTTTGAGCAGGCTGCACCGTGGCAGACCTCTGCCATCGCGGGCTGCAACCGCTTCCTTGACCGCGTGTGGGCACTGAGCGACAAGCTGGTGGAGGGCGAGGGCTACCGCCCCGCCATGGAGACCCTGATGCACCAGACCATCAAGAAGGTCAGCGCAGATATCGAGAGCCTGAAGATGAACACCGCCATTGCCCAGCTGATGACGCTGGTCAACGCCCTGTACGATAACGGCGGCGCGACCAAGGCCGAGTTTGAGACGCTGGTGCAGCTGCTGAACCCCTTCGCTCCCCACATGACCGAGGAGCTGTGGGAAAAGCTGGGCCACAGCCACGACGAGCAGCTGGCCTACTATCCGTGGCCTGCCTACGAAGAGGCCAAGTGTGTGGAGGCTGCTGTGGAGATCGCCGTGCAGGTGAACGGCAAGGTGAAGGCACGCCTGAAGGTGCCCGCAGACATCACCGCCGAGGACGCCATCGCCACCGCCAAGGCAGACCCCGCTGTGGCTGCCGCGCTGGAGGGCAAGCAGCTGGTCAAGGAGATCTACGTCAAGGGCCGTCTGGTCAATCTGGCTGCCAAGGGCTGAGAACTGCTGCTCCGCTGAATAAGCGTGAACATATCATCACCCGCAGAGGCGGATCTAGCGCAGGAAACACCCGGCAGCGTCTGTTCAAAAATCTTTCAAAAGTTTTGAGCAAAAACTTTCAAAAAAAGGTTGACGAACCGGATAAAATGCGCTATACTGTCTACTGTTAGTTACCATGTAACAACGAAATTCCTGCCTCACGGTCCAAGGGAGGGAATAAGATGTCGGAAATTCGTGTTAAAGAGGGCGAGTCGCTGGAGAGCGCACTGCGTCGCTTCAAGCGCAGCACTGCCCGCAGCGGTGTGCTCGCAGAGGTCCGTAAGCGCGAGGCTTACGAGAAGCCGTCTGTTAAGCGCAAGAAGAAGTCCGAAGCAGCCCGCAAGCGCAAGTTCAAGTAATTGATTGCTTGGAATCGCATGTTGCTTTAGATTTTAAACGCGTTGCTAACGCCGATGTAGGGGAGCCTGTTCTGCAGGTTCCCCTATTTTCATTTTAAAGCCGCTTTGCGCAGGGCAGACTGAGAGGGTCTATTTATGCTCATTACCCCCGAATATGTTTTTAAGGACGTTACCCATATCACGCCGGAATGGCTTGCTGCCAAGGGCATCACGGCGCTGGTGCTGGATATCGACAATACCCTGACCGCAGACCGCAGTCAGGAGCTGCCGGAGGAGGTGGCCGCGTGGCTTGACACCATGCGCAAGGCCGGGGTAAAGCTGACCATCGTCTCCAACGGTGCGGAAAAGCGGGTGCGCCCCTTTGCGGAAAAGCTGGGCCTTGCCTACCTGTACCGCGCCGCCAAGCCCCTGCCTTTTGCGCTGATGGTAGCACAGCACCGCATGGGCGTGAAACACCGCCAGATGGCCATGGTGGGCGACCAGCTCTACGCCGACCGCATGGTGGCGGCGCTGTACGGCATTCCCGGGCTGATGGTCATCCCCCGCGGGCCGGATTTGGGTGCACAGGTCATCCTCAAGCGCAAGTGGGAAAAGAAGCACTGGCAGAAGTACTACGACCGGGGAGGTAAGACCCTGTGAGAGAGACTTGGAACATCCGGTTCGGCACCGCAGGCACCAGCGACAGCTTTGCCGCCCAAGGCTACAAAAGCAGCTTGGATGTGCCGGAGTACACCGCAAAGATGGGACTGAACGCCTTCGAGTACCAGTGCGGGCGCGGCGTGCGTCTGGGGCTGGACAAGGCTGCAAAAATGGCCGCACTGGCCGGGCCAAAGGATATCCTGTTCAGCGTGCATGCACCGTATTATATCAGCATGTCCAGTCTGGAAGAGGAAAAGCGGCTCAACAGCATCCAGTATCTGCTGCAAAGTGCGGCGGTGTGCAAAGCGCTGGGCGGCAGACGCATCATCTTCCACTCCGGCAGCTGCGGCAAGCAGAGCCGGGAAGCGGCCCTTGAAAAAGCATTGGATACCATGCGCCGTGCCGTGGAAGCGCTGGACGAAGCAGGCTTTGCCGATATGACTCTCTGCCCGGAAACCATGGGCAAGATCGGCCAGCTGGGCACACTGGACGAGGTGCTGGCGCTGTGCAGCGTGGATAAGCGCATTACGCCCTGCATCGACTTCGGCCACCTGAATGCCCGCACTCTGGGCGGCATCCGCTCGAAAGAGGACTACGCTGCCATCCTTGACCGCATGGCAGAAAAGCTGGGGGACCAACGGGCAGAACGGTTCCATGTGCATTTTTCCCGCATCGAGTATTCGGCGGGCGGCGAAAAGCGCCACTGGACCTTTGCCGAGACCCAGTTCGGCCCGGAGCCGCAGCCGCTGATGGAACTGCTGGCTGAGCGGAAGCTGCAGCCGGTTATCATCTGCGAGAGCGCAGGCACGCAGGCTGAGGATGCCGGGGCTATGCAGCAGATGTACCATGCAGCGTGCAAAACGTAAAAAATTTTGTGTTTTTATCGTCTTTTTTGCCGAAACCCCTTGCCAAATGCAAACGGATTGGGTAAAATAAATAGAGATATGCGTTAAGCATTTGAGATTAAACTAATGGAGGAATTCCTATGATTTCTGCAGGCGAGTTTCGCAATGGCGTGACCTTTGAGCAGGACGGCCAGGTTCTTCAGGTCGTTGAGTTCCAGCACGTCAAGCCCGGCAAGGGCGCTGCCTTTGTCCGCACCAAGACCAAGAACGTGATCACCGGCTCTGTGGTTGAGACCAGCTACAACCCCACCGCTAAGTTCCCGCAGGCTTTCATCGAGCGCAAGGACGTGACCTACAGCTATGAGGATGGCGATCTGTACCACTTCATGGACAACGAGACTTACGATGACATCCCCGTCAACGCAAGCGATGTGCCCGATAACTTCAAGTTCTGCAAGGAGAACGAGCTGTGCAAGCTGCTGAGCTACAAGGGCAAGGTGTTCAGCGTCGAGATCCCCAACTTCATCGAGCTGGAAGTCACCCAGACCGAGCCGGGTGTCAAGGGCAACACTGCTACCAACACCCTGAAGCCCGCTACCGTTGAGACCGGCGCCGAGATCCGTGTGCCTCTGTTCATCAACGAGGGCGATCACATCCGCATCGATACCCGCACCGGCGAGTATATGGAGCGCGTCTGATCATTTGTCGCATACCGGGCAGCGGGCAACCGTTTGCCCGGTTTTGTATTATAAGTTAGGAGGGCATTTCAGATGGAACTGAACAAGAAAGCAGCCTACCTGCAGGGCTTAGTGGACGGTCTGGGCGTGGATGAGAGCACCAAAGAGGGTAAGATCATCAAGGCTATGGCCGCTCTGCTGGGTGAGATGGCCGATGCCATTGCCGCCATGGACGAGGATCTGACCCGCGCTTACGACCAGATCAACGATTTGAGCGAGGAGCTGGAGGATCTGGAGGCCGACCTGTGCGAGGACGAGGATGCCGAGGACGAGGACGACGACGCAGCCGACGAGGATGAGGATGCGGGAGATGACGACATCGCCAGCGAGCCCTTCTATGAGGTAGCCTGCCCCGCCTGTGGCGAGACCGTCTACGTCAGCGAGGATGATCTGGATGCAGGCGAAGCCAACTGCGCCCACTGCGGCGTGACCTTTGAGGTCGCACTGGAAGGCGACGAGGACGAAGCCAAGGACGCCCCTGTGCAGTACGAGGTGACCTGCCCCGCCTGCGGCAACACCGCCGTATTTGAAGAGGACGAGCTGCTGGACGGCGCACCCAAGTGCCCCAACTGCGGCGAGCCGCTGGACTTTGAGGTGACCGAGGAGTAAACGCTTCTTCATCGCCCGTGAAAAGGCAATTTTGGAAAATCCGCAGATTTTCCAAAATTGCAATCTAAAAAAGAAATTCCTATGAATATGGCCAAAGCGCACGCGAAGGCCATTCCAAATCGTCCCTGTAAAAACGCAATGCCGGGCAGTCCGCAGACTGCCCGGCATTGTTCATTTTAATTTGGTTCAGCGGGTCTCGTTGGCCTTCTGCAGCCAGATGCCGCCGATGTCCAGCGCGTTGTACAGGCCATGCTTGGTGGTCTGACGCGCTACGCGCTCCTGCGGTGCCTTGGTGGTATCGGTAGAAAGCAGCATCAGGTGCACCTTGTCGGCTACCTGCTGCTCGCCCACCGGGGTGGTGGTCAAAATCTGCAGATACAACACATAGGGGTCGGTCATGCTGCCGTAATACAGCTCGTTGTCCTTGCGGACGAGGGGCTTGCCTTTATAAGTCAGTTTCGGTGTATATGCCATCGTGAAAGCCTCCCTGTCGTTTGATTCATCCTAGTATAACACATTCTGCCTATGGGATGCAAGCGTTTGCGGCAGTGCTCTGTCAGTTTTGCACCAAAACAGCCCCGTACCGTGCAAAACCGACAGCACATTTTTGGCAAATGGGGTTTGCTGTTGAGTGCAGTTATGCTATACTATAAATAGAACAGCCCGTATCCCGGGCCAGAAGTGGGGGGACGACAATGGCAGATTATCAGGAATACCGGCGGCGCATCCTGCACAGGCGCTGGCGCAGAGTGTTTATTATCGTTGCCCTTCTGGCGCTGGTGGCTCTGCTGAGCGCTATTGGCATCCTGTGGAAGGTGCTGCACCGGGAGCGCGTGGACACCGCCCTGAGCCAGAACACCATTCTGCGGCAGGTGACCACGGACAACACATGGAACACGGTCAGCTATCCGTTGGCGCGGCAGCTCCGGGTGCAGACGCTGGGGGACAGCACCGAGACCGCGCTGGACTTCCGCATGGCGGCGCTGCCGGCCAGCGCTCCGGTGGAAAAAAGCTGGTTTGCACAGGTCAGTTTTGTGGGCGACAGCCTGACGCAGGGCTTGCAGATCTACGATACCGGTCTGCCCGGGGCGCAGTTCTGCGCTTATAAGGGGGTAGGCCCCAACGCCTTTGTCAACGGTACCAGCTGCAAGCGGGCAGACGGCGTGACGGAGATCCCGCTGGACGCTTTGACCGCGCAGCAGCCCGAGGCCGTCTATGTACTGCTGGGCAGCAACGTGCTGGGGAGGGACACTGATTACACCAGTTTTCTGACCTACTACCGCCTGATGCTGGATATGATCAGTCAGGCACTGCCGGATGCAAAGATCTATGTGCAGTCTATCACGCCGGTACGGCCGGAGGTGAGCGCACAGGCAAACCACGCAGGGCTGAACCGCGACCGCCTGTGCCACATTAACAACGAACTTGCCGCCATTGCACTGGAAAAAGATTGCTACTTCCTCAACCTTTGGGAGGTGCTGGCAGACGAAAATGGTGACCTGATCGAAAGCTATGCCCAGCCGGACGGCTACCATATCAAGCCGGAGGGCTACGCCGCATGGGTGGATTACCTTTGCAGCCACACCATGGAGTGAAAAACACAAAAGGCGCTGTCCTTGCGGACAGCGCCTTTTGTGCTTTATCGGGCTTTTTTATCAGAACAGGCCGGTGATCTTACCATCGGCGTCCACATCGATGTTCACGGCGGCGGGCTTTTTGGGCAGGCCGGGCATGGTCATGATGCTGCCGCAGATGACGACCACAAAGCCAGCACCGGCGGCCAGACGCACCTCGCGCACCTCCATGGTAAAGCCGGTGGGGGCACCGGTCAGCTTGGCGTTGTCGCTGAAGCTGTACTGGGTCTTGGCAATGCACACGGGCAGGT